>DATGAF010000023.1:0-109767 GCA_035313645.1 Solirubrobacterales bacterium | reverse complement strand
TCGAAGTCCACCCCCGCGAACAGGTTCGGGCTGCGCTCGGCGAGCGCCTCGCGGGCCTCGCGGGTGGCGAGGTTGGTGAGCGCGATCATCGAGCCCGCCGCGAGGCGGTAGCGAGCGACGATCTCGGGGACGTGGGCGGCGCGGCCGCCGCGCTCGGCGACCCGGCACCAGAGGTCGTAGTCCTCCCACCCGTAGACGCGGCGATCGGCGGTGTAGCCGCCGAGCTCGTTGAGCGCCTGTCGGCGGATGAGAGCCAGGGCGTCGATGTAGTTGTCCTCGACCAGGCGCTCGGGCTCCCAGCCGAAGTAGCCCGAGAGCCCGATCGGGCCGGAGCGGTCGAACTGCTCGAGGATGCCGTAGGCGAAGGTGGCCTCGGGGGCGGCGTCCAGGGCCTCGACCAGGCGCTCCAGGCAGTGGGGGTAGAGCTCGTTGTCGGCGTCGAGGACGAGCACGTACTCGCCCCGGGCCTTCGAGATCGCCGCGTTTCGGGCCGCGGGCAGGCCTCGGTTTATGGGGTGGCGAACGAGGAGCACCGCCGCGGAGGGGTGGGACTCCATGAACGCCTCGACCACCTCGCCGGAGGCGTCGGTGGAGCCATCGTCTAAGACCACGAGCTCCCAGTCGGCGTAGCCCTGGCGGGCGACCGACTCGAGCGCGCGGCCGACGTGGTCGGCTTGGTCGTAGACGGCGCAGACGACGCTCACCCGGGGGGCGGAGTCCGCGTAGGCGGGGGTCGAGCCGACCTCCTCGAGCTCCCGCGGCGGCTCGCCGCGGCGGAGGGTCTGCTCGAGGCGGTCGATCCGGCGATCGAGCTCGGCGATCTCGAACCTCGCGTGCTTGACCGCTGCCCTCATGTCGGCCCCGCGAACCGTCTGCGCGAGGTCGGTGAGGAGGGGGCTCGTCGCCAGCACCTCGCGGAGGGTCGGCTCCTCCGGGGGCCCCAGGAAGAGGCGCGGCCGGCGAAGCCGCCGGGAGGCGACCCCCTCGGCGGCTTCCACCAGCCGCTCCGCGGAGGGCCGAAGGGGAAGCCGCTCGCGAATGTAGTCATAGGCCTGCCTCGCGAGCCTGCGCCGGGCGTCCTCATCGTCGAGGAGGGACTCGACGAGCTCCCCGATCGCCTCGGGGCGCGCCGAGAGGAAGTGCGCCCCGGGGACGAGCGGCTCGTAGTCGCGCGACCACTCGCTCACCACGACGGCCCCGCAGTGGACGGCCTCCAGCACCCGCACCCACTCGAAGTAGGGCTCGGAGTGACGATGGAGGTTCAGCAGCACCCGCGAGCGGGCCAGCAGCCCGAGCTTGTCCTCCCCCGCGACGAAGCTCGCCGACGTGACCACGTTCGGCCGCGAGTTGTCGCTCAGGACGATCCGGCAGCGATGGCGGGCGAGGGCCGGGGCGCAGCCTCCGAGGATCCGCTCGCGCCGCTCGGTCGCGCCGCCGAGGAAGGCGACGTCGACGTCGCGCTCGCCGCCCTCCGAGAAGCGGTCCCACGGGCGCGTGTAGCCCAGTCGCAGGTGCTCGGCGGCGATTCCTCTCGCGCGCAGGAGCTCGGCACCGCGGGGGTTGATGTCCAGCACAGCGCCGCACCGCGCCGCCAGCCTCGCCGCGTCGTTGAACCAGCTCATCCCCGGCTGCTCGGTGCAAACGCAGACGGTGCGCGGCAGAACGGCCGCCGGCAAGCCGCGCGGGCCCGCGATGATCACGTGCTCGTGTGGCGCGACCAGCGCGTAGGCGCGCCCGTCCTCCGGCGGGGGCCATCCGGGCCCGATCGTGGAGGAGACCCCCAGGTCCACGACCTCCCGGTGGAGCGCCATGGCCACCTCGGTGAAGAACGCGTTCTGCCCCGGGGCGAGCACGAAGGCGAGCTCTCTCATCGGGCGGGATCGTAGAGGCCCGGCATTCGCCATCGCCGGGCGGCGTGGCTAAGGTTCGGGGTCGTGGAAGCCGAGACGAGCACCGAGCAGCGAGCGGAGCGGCCGGACGGCTCCGGCGCGCTCTCAGACGACGCCGGCCACTCGGCCAAGGCAGGCGCGGGAGGGCTCGAGGCCCAGCTCGAGCGAACGACCGCCGAGCGGGACGCCCTGCGCGCCCGCCTCGCAGAGGCCGAGCAGGAGCTTGCGGCGATGCCCGGGCTCCGCGAGGCCCGGGTCGAGCTCGATTCGGTCCACTCCTCCCTTTCGTGGCGCCTCACCGCGCCGCTTCGCCGCGGCGCGGACGCGGCGCGGCGCGAGCTCGTCCCCAGGGCGCGGCTCGCCTTGAAGCGGATCCTGATCCGGCTCGCCCCTCAGCTCAGGGACTGAGCGGGGGCCGCCGTCCCTAGAGCTGCTCCGCGATCCGCGGCGTGATCCAGCGGTAGAGCATCACGCTGGCGACGAGGACGGCGAGCACGATCGCGATCGGGATCGCGATCATCGCCGGATTGGACATCGCCTGAGTCGCCGTCGGCGCGGAGGGGTCGATCAGGACGTGCCGGGCGTCGGTGATGATCACGGCGAGCGGGTTCAGCATGATCACCTCGCGAAGACCCGTGGGGACCTGCTCGATCGGGTAGATGATCGGCGAGGCCCAGAACAGGAGCTGGAGGAGGATCTCCCAGATCGAGCTCATGTCCCGGAAGGGGACGTAGAGGTCGGCCAGGAGGGCGCCGACCGAGGCCGAGAGGACGAGGAGCGCCGCGAGGAGGACCGGGAACTCAAGCCAGCGCCAGGTCACGGCGACATCCGAGATCGCCAGGAACACGAGCACGGCGATCAGGTTGAGGCAGACGGTGAAGAAGGCCCGCAGCGAGATGCCCAGCGGGATGACGAGGAGCGGCACCGGCACCTTGCGGACCAGCGACTCGTAAGCCACCAGGCTGGTGAGCGACTGGCTCGTGGTCTCGGCGAAGTAGTTGTAGAGGACGATCCCGGTGATGATCACCGCGGGGTAGTGGGCGACGTTCCCGCCGAAGTTGAGGATCTTGGTGAAGGCGACGTAGAGGACGCCGAAGAGAAGCAGCGGCTTCGCCAGGGTCCAGAAGTAGCCGAGGACGTTGCCGTGATAGTGCTGCTTGAAGTCGGTCACCGCGAGGGTGACCGTGAGGCTCGCGAGCCGGCGCAGGTCCTGTGAGCTCGGGCCCGTCAGCGCGAGGCGCCCCCTTCGATCTCGAACCGGTGGGGAAGGTCGACGAGCGCCCCCTCCCACCCGTGGCCTCGGACACTGAATGCGAAGAGGTCCTTCCGGGCGTCGGCCCACTGGGCCTTGTCGCGGTGCGCGACGCACGGGGTCACCTGGTAGGTCCCGACGCCGAGGTGGTTCTCGAATCGCATCCGGACCACGACGCGATCGCCCGGCTCGAAGCGCAGGTCGCGAATCTGTTCAGGAGGCGTCGCGGCGCTGAATACGTTCCGGCCGTCCTCGGAGCGAATCACGAAGACGAATGCCGGCTCCTTCAACTCCTCGTTGAAGGCGACCTCGGCGCAGAGCGCAACCGACTCCTCCTTCCTCATGCTGGCGGAGCGGGAGCCGCTTCGGTCCTCGACCCACATCTCCTGAATGTCCGCCGCGCCGTCGCCGTAACGACCGCCGCCGGAGCCGTGGACCCCGGACTCCGGGTCCTCGGTGACGGTGTCCTGGTAGAGCTCGGCGACGTCGGCGGGGTCGCCGATCTTGACGACCCGGCCCGCCTCGAGCAGCATCGCGCGGTCGCAGAACCGACGCACGGCCTCCATCGCGTGCGTCACGAGGACGATCGTCTTGCCCTCGTTCTTCAGCCGGCGGAACGCCGCAAAGCACTTGTCCTGAAAGCCGGCGTCCCCGACGGCCAGCACCTCGTCAAGGAGGAGCACGTCCGCGTCGACGTGGATGGCGATCGAGAAGCCGAGCCGCATCAGCATCCCGGACGAGTAGTTCTTCAGCGGCAGCTCCCGGAACTCCTGGAGCCCGGCGAACTCCAGCATCTCGTCGAAGCGCCGAAGCGCCTCCGACCTCGAGAGCCCGAGCAGGCTCCCGTTCACGAGGACGTTGTCGCGCGCGGCCATCTCGAGGTTGAACCCCACCCCGAGATCGATCAGTGGGGAGATGCGCCCGTCCACCCGGGTCTCGCCCGCGTCCGGCCGGTAGATCCCGACGAGCATGCGCAGCAGCGTGCTCTTCCCGCTTCCGTTTCGGCCCACGATGCCGAAAAACTCGCCTCGGCGGACGGTGAACGAGACGCCGCGGGCAGCGTGGATCTCCTGCGAGGGAATCCGGGTCAGGGGATGGAGCGCCCGCTCCTTCAGCGTCGAGCGGCGATGGACCGGGATCCGGAACGACTTCTCGACGTCCCGGACGACGATCGCCGCATCGTGGGTGGCGCCCCCGTCCCGGTCGAACGGGCCGGCGAGGGCCCGCTCGCCGAGTGGAGTGGCCGGCGTCGTGTCCGTGGACGCGTTCATCCGGCAGCGAGGGTACAGCCGGGGTGCGCTCCTATCGGCGCTCGAACGGCTTGGGGCTCACCCGTCCGCGCGGTGATCGGTCGCGATCACCCCGGCGATCACCCGGCGGAAGTCCTCGAGGCTGCGCTCCGCCGAGAAGCGCTTTCGCACCGTCTCCCCCCCGGCGTGCGCGCGCCCCGGCGCGTCGGCGTCCGTGAGCGTCGCCGCAACCGCCTCGACCAGCTGGGTCGGGTCCTCCGGGGGGACGAGCTCCGCGCCCGGGACCCCGTCCAGGACCTCGGGGACGGCCCCGACGCGGGTCGCGACGACGGGCCGGCCCGCGGCGAGCGCCTCGCAGGCGACCCGCCCGAAGGACTCGGGGGCCCGTGCGGGGTTGACGACCACGGCCGCGGCGGCGTAGGCGTCCGCGATCCGGTTCTCGGTGCCGGCGAAGGTGACGGCGTCCTCGACCCCGCGGTCGCGCGCCAGCTCGCGGAGGAACCGCTCGAAGGCAGCGTCCTTCGGCCGGGCGAATGTCGGGCCGACGAGCACGCACCGGGCGCGGGGGAAGGACTGGCGGATGGCGGGCAGCGCCTCGATCAGGAGGTCCTGCCCGCGCCCTCGGGTGATGTTGCCCACGGCGACGATGCAGGCTGCCGAGGGGTCGATCCCGTGGCGGCGGCGAAAGGCATCCGCGTCGCCGTCGCCGTAGCCGTTCGCGATCGGCGAGTAGATGGTGGTCACCGGCGCACGGCCGTTTCGGGACGCCCCGTTGAACTGGGAAGCGACGGCCTTGGAGCACGCGATCACCTCGGTCGCGAGGCGCGCCGTCAGCCGAACCATCGCGGCGCCCACGACCCGCCGCAGCACGCTCTCGACCTCCGGTCCGCGATGGAGCTCAGTGGCGTGGACGACGACCGGCACCCGCCGCCTCCGCGCCGCCAAGAGGGCTCCCGGCAGCAGGGTGCTGACCACGATCATCACGTCCGGCCGCGCGCGGTCGATCACGCCTCCGAACGCCCGCATCTCCCGCCACAGCCGCACCAGCGTCCCGGGAAGTCCGAGGGCGCCCCGGGGGAGCATCAGCGGCGAGTAGTCGAGGACCGTGATCGAGGCGATGTCGCTGAACGCCTCGCCCGCGTCGCCCGGTCCGGGAACGACCAGGTCGAGGGACCCGATCTCGGCCAGCCAGCGAAGCCCTGGGTCCAGGTCGCGGAACGGGCCGCTGACCTCGGCCGCGTGGAGGACGGCAAGCGCGCGGGGGGCTCGCGTCGGCTCCATGTCGCTCGAGGCGCGGCGCAAGCGGGCCCGCCGCCCCAGGCGGCGGCGCAGGGTGCGCGCCGGGCTGTCGGTCGGCATCTCGGCGGGAAGGGGCGGGGCCGGATAGGGCTTCACGCGAAGGCCCGCGCGATAGCCCCGGACCCGTCCGGCGATCCCCGCGAGGTTGCGGTCGATGGCCACCTGGCCGAGGCAGATCACGCCGTCGAGGAAGAGCGCCCGCGCGGCGCGCGCCGGATGTCCGAGGATGCTCCACTTGCGCAGGACGTAGCCGCGGCCGAACCCCATCAGGAAGTCCTTGCGGGGGGACCCCGACCCGAGCGTCCCCGAGTGCTCGTGGAGCCCGCGGGCGGCGGGCGCGAGCGCGCAGCGTGCGCCCTCGCGGCTCAGGCGCAGCGCCAGGTCGACGTCCTCCCAGTAGGCGAAGAGGTTCTCGTCGAAGCCGCCGGCGTCGAGGAACGCCTCCCGGTCGAATGCCGCCGCGGCCCCGGAGGGCCCGATCGGATCGGCCACGCCGTTGTCCAGGCGGGTGATCAGCTCGCCGTTCAGGTAGTCGAAGCAGAGCAGGGTGGGGTCCAGCTCAATGCCGGCGGTGTCGATCCGCGAGGGATCGCGGGCCTCGCGCATGATTCCCGCCGCCATCACCACGCCGTTCCGCGAGTCCAGCGGGGCGGTGATCGCCTCGACGAAGCCCGGGTCGCAGACGCAGTCGTCGTTCACCAGCACGAGCGCGTCCCCCGTGGCCTCGCGGGCGGCGATGTTGACAGCGCGCGAGTAGCCGGCGTTTCGCTTCAGCCTGATCACCTGGACGCCCGCGAACCGGGAGTCCAGGTCCGCCATGGACGGGTCCGATGATCCGTTGTCGACGACGAGCACGTCCACGCCGTTCCGGCGATTGCCGAGCGACTCGAGCAGTCGCGCCAGGCGCGGACCGCCGAGGAGCGTTGGAACGATCACCGTCGCGGTGCTCATCGAGCTTGGGGTGCTCCCAGCGCCGTGCCGTCCACGCGGAGCCGGATCCCGGGCGGGTTGTCCTGAAGCAGCATTTGGCTAGTCGGTCCCTTATCCCCGAGAGCGGGCGGCCGCGGTGGCAGACCGCCACGATCGCGGCTCTCCCGCGCCGAAACCTAGCACCCGGACCGTCATCGAAGCCTGGGGTAGGTCGCGGGGGTGAACCCCGTGGGGAGGGGCACCGGGCTCAGTGCCCCGGCGACCCCGAGCTCGAACTGGGAGGCCGACGCGGCGCCCCGGCGGGCGTCGATGCGGCCGGCGACCGCCCAGCCGCGCCAGTCACCCTGTGCCCGGTCGATCGCCTCGCCGGCGGCCCGGCGAGCCGCGCCCAGATCGCCGCCCAGCTCCTCGACCAGGGCGAGCTGGAGTGGCGGCTCGGGCGACCATGGCTGCGCGCTTTCGGCCTGGCGCGCGTCGTCGGCGGCCGCTTCGAGATCGCCGCGCGAGGCAGCGGCGCGGCTCGCGTCGAGCTTCAGGTCGGTGAACAGGACCACGCCGCCAGCCCAGACCGAAGCCCACGCGACCGCGACCGCGGCGATCGCCAGCGCGAGACGCGCGCGCGGACGGGCGCGGGTCACCGCCGGAGCCGCCGCCCCGGCGCCCGCACCAGAGGTCAAGAGGGCCACGGCCACGACCACCGGCGCGAACGCCGCGGGCAGCTGCCACGTCCAGTCCAGCCCTGCGGAGACCGCGCCCGCGACGGCGATGCCCGCCGCCGCGGCGGCCGCGCCCCCCGGGGACTCGCCGGCGCCCCGCCATGCGGCGAGCGCCGCTGCGGCGAAGAAGCCGAGCACCGCTGCGAGCCCCAGGGCACCGAGCTCCGCGAGCGTCTCGAGATAGAGGGAGTGGGCGTTCAGGAGCGGCCGCGCGATCTCGGGGTGGTCGTTCCAGTACAGGGAGTAGTTGCCGGCCCCGATGCCGGTCGCGGGACGGCTGCCGAACGCGTCGATGGCCGCCTCCCAGTACTGGGAGCGGCCACTGCCCGCGGGGCTGAGCAGGTCGCGCTGGCCGGCCGATCCGCCCGCCCCGGGGTTGGCCGGATTCGCGAACCGGCTCACCCCCGAGACGGGATTGATCGCCACCAGGACGATCGCCACTCCGGCGACGAGGACCCAGGCGGCGCGGCCCCGTGGCACCCGCGGAAGGCGAAGGCTCGCGATGCGCTCATCCAGCGCGTATCGGGCGACGCCCACGGCGATCACGCAGCCGAGCGTGGCGAGCCCCATGACCAGGCCCTGGTCGCGGGCGGTCGAGGTGGCCAGGCCGTCGACGAAGGCGGATTGCCCGTGCGCGAGGGCGACGAGGAGGCCACCGCCGGCGCCGCCGAGGACGGCGCCCGCGAGGAGCGTCGCTCGGGAGCGCTCGAAGGCCAGCAGCCCAAGCCCTCCCGCAACCACCGCCGCGAGACCACCCCGCGACGCGGTCAAATACAGGGCCAGCACGGGCAGCGGGATCAGGGCGACGGCGAGGGCGCGCCCGGCGCGCGAGGCGGACCGGGCGCCGAGCCAGCCGAGGAGGACGGCGGCGATCGCCACGCAGGCGGCGAGGCCGTTCCAGTAGCCGATCGGATAGCTGAGGAGCCCGGAGGTCGCGGGCAGCGCGGCGTTCAGCTCCCGGTCCCCCCCGCCGAAGAGAGAGGGGTCGAAGCGGGTGCCGAGGGCCGCCGCCGTGACCAAGGTGAGCCCCGCGGCGAGGCCGATGAGCCACACGCGGGCCCCCATCCGCGGAGCGGCGAGCGCCACGAGCGCGAAGAGGCCCAGATACCCGTCGGCTCGAACGAAGGCGACGAAGGCGCGGCCGGCGTCGTTGGCCCAGATCATCGAGAGGGCACTGAGCGCCACCAGGGCGGCGAGACAGGCCCCCGCCGCGAGGGCAGCCCGCGGAATCGGCGCGCGCGCCCAGCCGCCGGCCAGGACGCCGACCGCGACGAGGACCCAGACGCCGATCGTGGCCCCCGCCACGAGCGTCTCGGAGTAGCCGCCGTTGGCGAAGGCGAGGGCCGCGGTGGCCACCGTGACCGCCACCAGCACCGCCGCGCCCCGCGGATCCGCGACGCCGCTCGCACCCGGCACGGATAACCTCCGACCTGCGGATGCGAGGAGCGGCACGGGGGCGACAGTCTAGGCGGGCGATGCGAGCACTCCTCGGCGCCCTGCTGGCGTGCGGCCTACTCGCGCTCGCGGTCCCCGCGGGCGCCGTGAGCAAGCCGCCAGCCGAGCAGCAGTACATCATCCCCAGCCCCAGCGGGACCGGCCCCGGCGGCAATCCGGGCTCGGGTGCCGGCGGACAGAATCCCGCCGCGAGCTCGGGGGGCGGCGGCAGCAGCGCGGCGCCGATCCTCCTCGGCGGCGTCGCGGCGATCGCCGTGGCCGGCGGGCTGATCGCCTACCGCAAACGTCGCAACCTCGGCGAACAGGGCTGAGGCGAGACCGCGGCGACGTTCCCCCGGCGGTCCAGGCGACCGGCGGGCCCTCACCGGATGCAGAGCCTCGCCGGAGCGGCGGTCTCCAGGGCCACCCGCCAGGGTCGCGGGTCCGCGTCGGGGGGAAGCGACAGGGTGAACGGGCGCCGCGGCGAAAGCCGGCCCGCGGCGACGGGCAAGCCGGGGGCGAACCGGCCGAGCCGCACCCGGGCCGGCTCGCTCGCCTCGAGCAGGACCCGTCCCGACCGCACCGGGCGGACGGCGCGCTCGGCATGGGCGGCGGTCGTCGGGCAGGAGAGCGCGCCACGGCCGACCGCGGATTGAACCGAGAGCCGCTCCGCGACCGCGAGGACGCGATCGGCGTCGCCTCGCACCCCCGGGGGCTGGCCCGCCAGCTCATCGGGGGAGAAGGCGGACGAGCCGAACCGGTCCGCGGCTTCGAGGTACGGGCCGGCCTGCGCGGGGAAGTGCTGCGGGACCGATTCCCGCAGCCGGGGCTCCAGCTCGGGCCGGAAGCCTGGTGAGACCGAGTCACGCCCGATCTCGATGGCCCCGAGCGCTGCGCGCGTGCGAGCGGCGTAGTCGCGAAAGTACTTCTCGGCGTCGTCGAGCTGGCGGATGTTCGTGAGCACGCCCATGACGGCGACGGCGAAGATCGCGATCACCGCGAACCGCGGGAGTCGGAGTCCCGCAACCGCCTCGGCCGCCACCACGAACAGGAGGACCGCCCCGGGAAAGAGGAAGCGGGAGGCCTCGGGCCCGCGACCGGGCTCGAAGCTCAGGGCGAGCGCGGCCCAGTAGGCGAGGGCGACCGCCAGCGCGACCCAGAGGGACCGCGGGACGGGTCCGCGGCGAAGCCTGACGACCAACCCCACGACCGCGAGCAGGGCCAGCGGAGGGCCCCAGATCGACGTCGAGGCGAGGTTCGTCGGTCCCGGGCCGAGGTCGATCCCCACCCCGACCAGGGCGCTCATCACCGCGGCGAGCGATTCCGCGACGAACGCCGGAACCAGGAGCAGGTTCCTAGCGGCGCCGAGGTGCTCGTGGAATTGGAGCGCCCAGAACCACCATGCGGCGTAGATCGCCAGCGGAACGGCGAAGACCCACGCCCGGCTTCGCCGGTCCTTCCGCAGGAGCACGTCCACCCCGATCCCGACGAGGAACGCGAGGCCGGTGGAGTGGCTGATCGCCGCGAGCGTCGCCAGAGCGCAGGCGCCCAGGTCTCCCCGCCGGTCGCCTTGCCCCAGGGCGAGCAGGGCGCCGAGCCCGAACGTGAGTGACAGGACGAACGTGAGCATGGTCAGCGGCCACAGGAGCGCCTCCCACGCGGAGCCGAAGAACAACAGGAGCACGGTCGGCGCGAGCGCGAGCACCGCCCCAACCCGCAGCCTGACGAGCTGGAAGAAGGCGAGGGCGCAGGCCACCAGGAGGGCGACGCCGATCACGCGCAGCGCCGTGTAGCTCGGGCCCACCCACTCGAAGACGGCCGCGTAGACCAGGTGCGCCGGCACGATGAGGTGGCCGTTGTGGGGCTCGAGGATGGCCCGGAGGTCGATCCCCTGCCCGAACCGCTGAAAGATCTCGAGCTCGTCGTTGAAGAGGGTGTTCGACGTGGTCTCGTCGAGGATCAGGAACACCGCGAACGCGCACGCGACGGCGAGGACGATCCAGGCGTCACCCTCGGACAGCGCGGCGCGGACGGTCGGCCGAGGGCGACCTGAGGGCGGAGGCGGGTCCAAGGCGCGACAAGCCTAGACGTGCGACTCCCGGACCGCGACCTCTATACGATGAGGCCGCGGACCAGGTCCGACCGCAACCGGGGCCTGCGTCCGCTGTTTCAATCCCAGATGAGACGCTCGCCCTCTTCTACGAAGGTCCGCCTCGTCGCGTTGGTCGTCTCCGCCCTCGCCCTGGGTGCGGCTTTGCCCACCGCGGCGAGCGCCGCGCGGGCGACGTTCGGCATCGCGGAGGGAGTCCACCCCGACGACCGGGACGTCGCGAAGATGAAGCGGGCCAAGGTGGAGCAGTTCCGATTCGGCTTCAACTGGCCCGCGATCCAGCAGAGCCGGGGCAACTGCGATCCCGTCCTGGGCTCCTGCGACTGGAGCGAGACCGACCAGGTCGTCGGCAGCCTGGCCTCGAAGGGGATCCCCGCGCTGCCGGTGCTCTTCGGCAGCCCGCACTGGATCTCGCACAACCAGGTCAAGCCGCCCCTCGGGAGCCAGAACCAGCGCGACGCGTGGAAGGGCTTCCTGAGAGCCGCGGTCAAGCGATATGGCCCGGGCGGCACCTACTGGACCGACACCATTGATCCCCTAGGGCTGAACTCGGTTCTGGGCCCGTACCACTCGCAGTTCGGCCTCAACGCCCCGGTGGTGCCGGTCCGCGCCTGGCAGATCTGGAACGAGCCGAATGGCAAGCCGTTCTGGGCCCCGAGGCCGTCCGCGAGGCAGTACGCGAAGCTCCTCAAGCTCTCGCATAGTGCGATCAATGGCGCGGATCCCAACGCCCAGGTCGTCCTCGCCGGGCTCGTGGGCTACGGCCAGATACAGGCCTGGACGTTCCTCGGCCAGCTCTACCGGGCGCACGCCAAGCCCAACTTCGACGCCGCCGCGCTGCACCCCTACGCCAAGGACCTCAGTCACCTCCGCGACGAGGTGGTGCTGTACCGCGACGCGATGAAGAAGCACCGGGATAAGCAGACGCCGCTATGGATCACCGAGCTCGGCTGGGGGTCGCGCAGCGGCGGCGGCCCCTACAACAAGGGGAAGAGCGGGCAGAAGCGGATCCTCTCCCAGTCGTTCAAGATGCTCGTCCACCACGGCGCGTGGCGGATCAACCATCTGTTCTGGTTCGACTGGCGCGATCCCGGCGGCCGGACGGCCGGTCCCCCGGGATGCACCTGGTGCTCGAGCGCGGGGCTCCTGAAGCACAACCGGAATCCGAAGCCGGCGTACCGCGCGTTCAAGCACTTCACGGGCGGCTGAGCTCGCGGCGGACTCGTGCGCTCACCGCGCTCGCCGCGCTCATCGTCGTCGCGGCGGCGGTGGCGGTCGCCGTGGTCCTCATCGGAGGATCGTCGAGCTCGGTCGGCCGCAGCGAGCTGGTGGGGGTCGACCAGCCGACGCCGCTCGACAGCGCCGACCTCCAGACCATGGGCGCGACCAACCTGGGGACGGTGCGCTTCGGCCTCAACTGGCCCGCCGCTGAGCCGAGCGAGGGCGCGTTCGATTGGACCGAGCCCGACCGCTTCGTCGGCGGCCTCGCGGCGCAGGGCATCGAGGCCCTGCCGGTGGTCTTCGGCTCTCCGGCGTGGGTCTCCCCCAACCTCCTGCGGCCCCCCCTGGACAGCGCGGCCGACCGGGCCGCGTGGCAGGCGTTCCTGAAGGCCGCGATCGAGCGGTACGGACCCGGCGGCAGCTACTGGTCCGGCGACTACCCCTCCCAATACGGCGCCGGTGCCCCGATCGTCCCCGTCCGAGCCTGGCAGATCTGGAACGAGCCGAACGGGAAGGCGTTCTGGGCACCGGCGCCGTCGGCCAAGCAGTACGCCACGCTCTTAGCGATCTCGCGCGTGACGATCAAGTCCGCGGACCCCGGGGCGGACGTGGTCCTCGCCGGGCTTGTCGGCTATGGCCAGGTGCGCGCCTGGAACTTCCTCGACCAGCTCTACGGCGCGGGCGCCGGGCGCGACTTCGACGTCGCCGCGCTTCATCCCTACAGCCGCGATCTCGGTCAGCTGGACAACGAGGTCTCGCTGTTCCGCGACGCGATGGCGCGCCACGGCGACGAAGCGAAGCCCCTCTGGATAACCGAGCTCGGCTGGGGGTCGGACCCGCGGGGCTCGGGCCAGCTGAACGTTGGCCCCGTCGGACAGGAGCGCCTGCTCTCGGACTCCCACGCGATGGTCCTCGACCACCCGGCGTGGCACATCCAGCGCCTGTTCTGGTTCGACTGGCGGGATCCGGGGACCGCTTCGGCGGGACCGCCGGGGTGCGCCTGGTGCGCGAGCGCGGGCCTCTTGCGGCACGATCGCCGTCCGAAGCCCGCCTTCCAGGCGTTCGAGCGCGTGGCGGGCGGCTAGGCGCGAGGAGCTTCGGGTCGACTAGCGACGCCCGCCGGCCATCGCGGGCAGGATCACGACGGTGTCTGCGTCCGAGACCGAAGTCTCCAGCCCCTTCAGCACCCGCACGTCCTCGTCGTTCACGTAGACGTTGACGTAGCGGTTCAGCTCCCCGCCATCGCTGAAGAGCTGCGCCTGGGTTCCCGGGTGGGCCTCGGCGAGGGCGCGCAGGACGTCGCCGACCGTCGAGCCGTTGGCGGAGACCTCCGGGTCGCCGCCGGTCTCCGGGCGCAGCACGGGGGGAATCTTCACCGTCGGCATCGCTCGGGAGATCCTACGCGGGCTCGAGCCGTTCAGCGAAGGACCGGGGTCCCCGCGCAGAAGGCCTCGTAGTCCGGGAACTTCCCCATCTCCGACTCGGGGATCTCGGCGGCGTCGTCGCCACAGATCGGGCAGGCGGCATCGCGCTTCACCTTCAGCTCGGTGAACCGCGTGCCCAGGGAGTCGTAGAGGAGCAGGCGCCCGATGAGCGGCTCCCCGATCCCGGCGACGAGCTTGATCACCTCGTTGGCCTGGAGCAGGCCCATCACCCCGGCCATGACCCCGAGGACGCCGGCCGCCCCGCAGCTCGGGGCGAGCTCAGGCGGCGGGGGCACCGGATAGAGGCACCGGTAGCACGGGCCCTCGTAGGGGACGAAGGTCGAGATCTGACCGTCGAAGGCGAGGATCGACGCGGAGACCACGGGCTTTCGCAGCCGCACCGAGGCATCGTTCAGCAGATAGCGCGTGGGGAAGTTGTCCGCTCCGTCGACGAGGACGTCGTAGTCGCGGATGACGTCGAGGACGTTGCCGGCGTCCAGGCGGGTGCGATGCTCGACCACCTCGACGTCGGGGTTCAGCGCCTCGACCGAGAGCCGCGCCGACTCCGTCTTGGGCATCCCGACCCGCTCGGTGTTGTGGATCACCTGTCGCTGGAGGTTCGACTCGTCGACGACGTCGTCGTCGACGATGCCGAGGGTCCCGACCCCGGCCGCCGCGAGGTAGAACGCCGCCGGCGCGCCCAGCCCGCCGGCGCCGATCAGGAGCACCTTCGAGTCGAGGAGCTTGAGCTGGCCCTCGACCCCGATCTCTGGGAGCAGCGTGTGGCGCGAGTAGCGCATTCGCTGCTCGGCGTCGAGCCCCGCCGGCGCCTCGACCGGCAGCCCCGCCTCCTGCCAGCCGACGATGCCCCCACGAAGCACGGCGACGTTGGCGTATCCAAGTCCATGCAGCGCATCGGCCGCGCGAGAGGAGCGGTTGTCGGTTCGGCAATAGAGGAGGACCCTGCGCGAGCGCTCGGGGACGAGCTCCTCGATCCGGTCCAGGAGGTCACCCTGGGGAACGTGCGTTGCGGCCTCGAGGTGCGCCTCGTCCCACTCGTGCTGCTCGCGGACGTCGATGAGCTCGGCCTCGCCGGCGTCGATCTCCTCGCGCACCCGCTCGAGTGGCAGCAAGTCGACGCGTTCCTTGACCTGCTCGATCGGCTCGGTGGCAGTGGCCATTCGGGCAATTCTCCCTAATCTCGATCCGGATTTACTTCAAAAAGTATAGCCGCCCCTGCCCCGCCCACGCCGCGCCCAGCGCCCGCGCCGGGACCGCAACTTTTCGGCTCGGCGACGCTTTATCCTCATTGACTCGGCCGGCGGGGAGCGGCGTGGGCCTCACAATGGGATTGAAGCGATAGCGCGGGTGAGACACAAGATGCGTATGGCGCTCGCGGCGGCGCTCCTCGCGCTCGCGGCCGCGCTCGTCCTACCGAGCGGGGCCGGGGCTGCGGGACGGCACTTCTGGGGTGTCGTCTTCCGGCACTCCGACGTCACGCAGCAGGACCTCGGCCTGATGAAGCACGCGCACGTCGGCGTCGCCCGGATCGTCCTGTTCTGGCCTGACATCCAGCCCAGCGAGAACGGGAGCTTCGACTGGAGCGGCGCCGACCAGAAGATCGGCAGCCTCGCCAGCCGGGGGATCCCGGTGGTCCCGGTGGTCGAAGGCTCGCCCTCATACGCCGCCTCGAGCTCTACGGCGCCGCCGGTCGGCTCGAAGCGGGCCCGCAACGACTGGAAGGCGTTCCTCCGGGAGGCCGTGCGACGGTACCGGCCCGGCGGCGTCTACTGGCAAACGCTGTATCACGCCCAGCACCCGGGCGCCCGACCGAGGCCGGTCACGGCGTGGCAAGTCTTCAACGAGCCGAACCTCCCGAGCATGTTCCACTCCAACAACCCGGTGCGCGACTACGCGAAGCTGCTCAAGATCTCGCACGGGGCGATCAAGGGCGCCGACAAGCACGCGAAGGTCGTGATCGCGGGCATGCCCGGCTTCTCCAAGGTCCATTCGTGGAGGTTCCTCGATCGCCTCTACGGCATCCACGGGACGAAGCGCGCCTTCGACATCGGCGCCCCACACCCCTACGCGCCCAGCCAGTCGCTGGTCCGGCTCCAGGTCAACCGCTACCGCCACGTCATGAAGCAGCACCATGATGCGCACACCCCGATCTGGTTCACCGAGTTCGGGTGGGGATCCGGGCACCCGGACGGCGACATCAACAAGGGCCCCAAGGGGCAGGCGCGAAACCTCAAGCGCTCGTTCCGGCTGTTCGCAAGGGAACGGCGGCGCTGGCACCTGAAGCGCGTCTTCTGGTTCGAGTGGCGCGACCCGACCACACCGACCCACCAGTGTCCCTTCTGCGACGACTCCGGGCTGCTTCAGAAGAGCTACAAGAAGAAGCCCGCCTACGACGCCTACCGGCACTTCGTCGGGAGCCACTGATGCGGGGCGGGTCGAGCGAACCGGAGCGCCGGTGGACGAGATTGGCTAAGGTCCCTCGCCGGTTCGGTAGTCGCCCCCGTGGCCGCGACGCGCGGCCTCAGGAAACCCAGGCAGTGGCCTCTCCCAAACGCCCAGCTCGTCGCGCTCTGATCTTCGGCGCCGCCCTCGCGCTGACCCTGATCGCGATCCCGGTCGCGGCGGCGAGCGCGAGCAACATGTGGGGCGTCTACTTCCGGTACCCGACCACCGATCCGCAGGACCCCGGCCTGATGCAGGCCGCCCACGTCAAGACGGCACGGTTCCCGGTGAAGTGGTACGAGGTCCAGGCCAACCCGGGCGACCCGTTCGACTGGAACAGCGCGGGCTACAACCAGCGGATCGGGACGCTCGCCTGCAAGGGGATCACCTCCCTCCCCACCCTGCAGGCGCCGCCGCCCTTCGCGGCGAACGACGTCGACACCCCGCCGGTGGACACCCAGCAGCACCGCGACGAGTGGAACGCGTTCGTGAGCGCGGCAGTCCACCAGTACGGGCCGAACGGAGCCTTCTGGAGCGGTCCCTTCCAGAGCATGTGCCCGGGCCACGCGGCGGTGCCGATCAAGTGGTGGCAGATCTGGAACGAGCCGAACCTTCCCCGCTTCAATCACTCCTCCAACCCGGTGGGGGACTTCGCCACGCTGGTTACGATCTCCCACCAGACGATCCGCAGCATCGACCCGACCGGCAACGTCCTCCTCGGCGGGATCCCGGACGGCCCGGCCTTCCACTTCTGGACGTTCATCAACCAGCTCTACCAGGTGCCCGGGATCGAGAACAACTTCGAGGCCCTCGACGCCCACCCCTACAGCCCGACGATCGCCGAGGTCCGCGACCGGATGAACCGCTACCGCCACGTGATGAACCACAACGGCGACAAGCACACGCCGATCTTCATCGGTGAGTTCGGGTGGGGCTCTGGCCCGCGCGACTCGAGCGTGAACCGAGGGCTCAAGGGGCAGGCGAAGAACCTCACGCGCTCCTTCCGCCTGTTCGTGGACAACAAGAAGAAGTGGCGCCTCAAGCGGGTCATCTGGTATGAGTGGCGCGACCCGACCTCGTCCCCTCCCGGCCAGGGATGCCCGTTCTGCGCCACCTCCGGGCTGCTGAAGTCGGACTTCTCGAAGAAGCCGTCCTATAGGGCCTACAAGCGGTTCGCGGCCCACCACTGACGCCGCGGAGTCGACATCTCCTCGGCGCGGCGGTCCTGCTGGCCGCGCTGCTGGTGCCGGTCGCGGCCGCGCACGCCAGCAAGATGTGGGGCGTCTACTTCAGGTATGGCTCGCCGGACCAGCGGGACCCCGGCCTGATGCACAGGGCCCACATCAAGACGGTGCGCTTCCCGATCTACTGGTACCAGGTCCAGCCGCAGGAGAAGGGCCCCTACAACTGGGGCCCCTACGATCAGCGGATCGGGGCCTTCGCCAGCCGGGGCATCGTCACGCTCCCCACGCTTCAGGGACCGCCCGGCTACGCCGCTGGGGACATCGACACTCCCCCGGTCGGCTCGGGGAAGTCGCGCCGCGAGTGGAAGGCGTTCGTGCGAGCGGCCGTCAGGCGATACGGGCGCCACGGCAAGTACTGGCGCCACGCCTACCATTCCCAGTTCGGGCACCATCACCCGCGGCCGATCAAGTACTGGGAGGTGTGGAACGAGCCGAACCTTCCTCGGTTCAACCACGCGAAGCATCCGGTGAAGGCGTTCGCGAAGCTCGTCAAGATCTCGCACCGGCCGATCCACCGTCGGCACGGAAAGCTCGTCCTCGGTGGAATCCCCGACGGCCCCAAGTTCCACTTCTGGGCCTTCCTGAACCGGCTCTACCGGGTGCATGGGATCAAGCGGAAGTTCGAGGTCGTCGACGCCCATCCGTACAGCGCGTCCATCCACGAGCTGCGGGGCCGGATGAATCGCTACCGGCACGTGATGAACAAGCACCACGATCGCCGAACCCCGATCTTCATCGGCGAGTTCGGATGGGGATCGGGCCGCCCGGACGGGGACGTGAACCGTGGGCTCCACGGACAGGCGCGGATGCTCAAGCGCTCCTTCCGCCTCTTCGTCCACCACCGCAAGAAGTGGCACCTGAAGCGGGTCATCTGGTACGAGTGGCGCGATCCGGCGAGCTCGACGCCGGGCGAGCAGTGCCCGTTCTGCGACGTCTCCGGCCTCCTGCGCTCGGACTTCTCGAAGAAGCCCGCCTACCGCGCCTACAAGCACTTCGCCGGCCACCACTGAGCCGCGCCGGCTTCACGATGTAGAGGGGCTCCGTCGCCTGGTTGACCTGCATCGGGATCGCCTTCGTCTCCTCCTCGAGCCGAAGGCAGCGCCGACGCGAGCGATTCGGGGTTGCCGCAGATCTCGGCCAAAGGGCGCGTGCCTACTCCCGCAGCCCGGCGGCTTTGAGAGCCTCGGCCGGATCCGAGAACATGCGCGCGTAGACGATCCGCTCGTTCCGTACGGTTCCGATCACGCCGAGGGGGACGTTCAGGTCCAACCCGCTCGTTCGTCCGCGCGCCCGAAAGCGATAGAACTCCGCCTCCTCACTCCAGAGGCTCAGCAGGGCATCGAAGTCGCCGCGATTCCATGCCTCGAAGGCCGCTCGCGCGATTCGCACCTGCTCTTCCGACACCGCCCGCGCAGTATCTCGCGAGGGATCGTTTGTGGAAGGCGCCGAGGTCGGAATTGTCGCCGCTTCCCATCAGTTGGAGGTTCGAGTGGAGGATTGGGTCTCCATATGACACACAACCCTCCACTCGCCGCCGGTCGATGAGCCGCGCGACTCAGCCGACCGCTCGAGCTTTGCCGGCCGGGGGCGGCGCTAGCCGAGCGCGGGGCGCATCTGGCGAAGCCGGCGCACCCGCTCCTCGATCGGCGGATGGGTGGAGAACAGGCTGGCGATCCCGCCGCCCGCGAACGGCTTCACGATGTAGAGGGGTTCGGTCGCCTGGTTGACCTGCATCGGGATCGCCTTCGCCCCCTCCTCGAGCCGAAGCAGCGCCGACGCGAGCGATTCGGGGTTGCCGCAGATCTCGGCGCCCGTCGCGTCGGCCGAGAACTCGCGCTGCCGTGAGATGGCGAGCTGGATCAGCGTCGCCGAGATCGGCGCCAGCAGGAACAGCGCCAGGTTGGCGACCAGGCCGAGCGGCGAGTTGTTGTCGTCGCCGAACCACAGGAAGAGGTACGCGATCCAGGTGATCATCGCGCCGATCGCGGAGGCCACCGATTGGGTGAGGATGTCCCGGTTTCGCACGTGGCCGAGCTCGTGCGAGATCACGCCGCGAAGCTCGTCCTCGGAGAGCAGCCTCGTGATCCCCTGGGTGACCGCGACGGCCGCGTGCTTGGGGGTCCGGCCCGTGGCGAACGCGTTCGGCTGGTCGCTCGGGATCATGTAGAGGCGAGGCATCGGCAGCCCGGCCCGCGTGGTCAGCTCGCGCACCATCCGATAGAGACCGGGCGCCTCCGACTCCGAGATCGGCTTCGCGCGGGCGCTGGCGATCGCGATCTTGTCGCTGAACCAGTACGCGACCCCGTTCATCAGCAGGGCGATCACCAAGAAGCCGCTGGCCGCGCCGATCCCGCCGATCGCGTAGCCGATGACGACCAGGAGGCCGCCCAAGGAGGCCATCAGGATCGTGGTCCTCAGGGCCGCGGCGAAATTTGATTTTCGGGTGGTGGTCATTCGAGGGGCGAGTCCTGCGCGAGAAGCTCGAACGCACGTCCAATAGTGCCACACCGAGGGGTCCGTTCCGGTGGGGTCTGACCCTGATTCGACTAGGGGATGCCCCCTAGTCGCCAAGGCGCCGGCCGAATCTCGCCCGGCGCTCCACGATGCGGTGTCGACCGCCGATACTAGAGATGGCATGCGCCGCAAGAACCTCCTCACGCAGGTGCTGCTCGCCAACCTGCTCCTCATCGTCGCCGCCGTCGTCGTGACCGGGGTCGCCGGCAACCCCAGCTTCGATCTCGCGGAGCGGCCGGAGCTGGCCCTGATCCTCGGGTTCGCGGTCGCCCTGACGATCATCGTCAACGTGGTCATGCTCCAGCGGCGATTCCGCCCGCTGGAGCGGCTCGTCGACGAGATGGAGCGGGCCGACCTTACGCAGCCCGGCGCCAACCTTCAGGCTCCCGCCGACGGCGCCCACGAGCCTGAGGAGGTGGAGCGGCTCCAGCGCGCGTTCCGGCGGATGCTCGAGCGCCTCGACGCCGAGCGTCGGCGGACATCGAGCACCGCGCTGGCGGCGCAGGAGGAGGAGCGGGCCCGGGTGGCGCGTGACCTGCATGACGAGGTCAACCAGTCCCTGACCGCCCTGCTCCTGCGCCTCGAGGCGGCGCGGGTGAAGGCGCCCGTCGAGCTGGCCCACGAGCTCGCCGACACGAAGGCGCTCGCCAACAGGGCGATGGAGGAGCTCCTGATGCTCGCCCGCCAGCTGCGCCCCACCGCTCTCGACGATCTGGGCCTGAAGGCCGCCCTGGCCGGTCACGTCAAGGAGCTGGGCGGGCGTGGGGAGATCGATGCGAGCCTCGAATCACAGGGCGACTTCTCGGCGCTGCCTCCCGACGTGCAACTGGTGGTCTACCGGGTCGCCCAGGAGGCGCTTTCGAACGCCGCCCAGCACTCGGGGGCAGATCACGTTCGCGTTCGCCTGGAACGGGCCGGCGACAGGGTGCAGCTGACGGTGAGCGACGACGGCTCCGGCTTCACGTTCGACCAGGCGGCCCGCGGTCTCGGCATCGCCGGCATGCGCGAGCGGGCGCTGCTCGTGGGCGGGGACGTGCAGGTCGAATCGCGGCCCGACGTGGGGACGTACGTGAGCCTCACGGTGCCGCTCGACTCGGCCGATAAGGAGCCTGGATGGAAGCGCAACGGGCGTATGCGCCCCCAGTCGCGGAGCCGATGAAGGTCCTGATCGCAGACGATCACGGGATCGTGCGATCCGGCCTGCGGATGCTGCTCGAGCGCCAGATGGACATCGAGGTGGTCGGCGAGGCCTCCGACGGCGCGGAGGCGCGCGACATGGCGATCCGCGAGCGGCCCGACCTCGCGATCCTCGACGTCAAGATGCCGAAGCTCACCGGCCTCCAGGCGACGCGCGAGATCCGCGCCCAGGCACCGGACGTGGCGGTGCTGATCCTCTCGATGTACGACGACGAGCGATACCTGTTCGAGGCTCTCAAGGCGGGGGCGTCCGGCTACGTCCTGAAGGCCCAGGCGGACTCCGACCTGCTCGAGGCGGTCCGCGCGGTGGAGCGGGGCGAGCCATTCCTGACGCCCGAGGCTCAGCGTGCCCTGATCCAGGACGTCCTCGGCGAGGGCAGCTCGCGGGAGGAGGATCTGACCCCGCGCGAGCAGGAGGTCGTCAAGCTCGTGGCCGAGGCCCACACCAACAGGGAGATCGCGTCGATCCTCCACCTCTCGGAGAAGACGGTGGAGAACCACCGCTCGAACGCGATGCGCAAGCTCGGCATGCGCGATCGGGTCGAGCTCGTCCGCTACGCGATTCGCAAGGGCCTGATCGAGCCGTAGCGCGACGCACGAGCCCGGCGGCGACCCGACCAGGGGACTCGATCGGAGCTCGTCCACGCTATGGCGCCTTTTGCACCGCATGCGTCCGAAAGGCGCCAACCGACGGCTCCGTGAACCATCGCACGCGCCGCCGACGTCCAGCGCAGGCTTTCGCGCCTACCCTCCGTTCATGCCCTCCACCGTCCCGATGGGAGCGGCCTCCGCGAGCCTTGCCGACGGCGCCGAGATCCTGATCCGGCCGATCCGGCCCGACGACAAGCGCCTCCTCGCCGCGGGCTTCGAGCGGCTCAGCCCCGAGACCCGCTACCGCCGCTTCTTCACTCCGCAGGACCGCCTCTCCAAGCGCGACCTCGCCTACCTGACCGAGATCGACCATCACGACCACGAGGCGCTCGTCGCCGTCGACCCGACCGGCGGCGACCTCGTCGGCGTCGCGCGCTACGTGCGCGGCTCCGAGCCACACCTCGCGGAGGTCGCCGTCGTCGTCGGGGACCCGTGGCAGCGCCGGGGGGTCGCAACGTGCCTCCTCGAGCATCTGGTCGAGCGGGCGCGCCACGCAGGCATCACGCACTTCGTCGCGCTGGTGATGGACGAGAACACCGACGCGATCAAGCTCTTCGAACATCGCGTCCCGGGCCACGCCCGACCGCGGCGCAGCGCCTCGGGCCACCTGGAGCTCCTGATCGAGTTGCCCGAGCCCGGCGGAATGCCCGGCTCGATGCTGGCCCGGGTCCTCCGCACCACCGCCCGGACGGCGGTCGTCGTCAATCCCTACCGGGTGATGCGTGACACGATCCGTCGGCTGCGCGGCGAGCGGTGAGTGATCGCGTCCGGCGGCGTAGGGTCGCTTATCCGACCGATTGAGTAGGATTTAGCCGAGATGCTGTTCTCGACGAAGGCCGAATACGGTGTCCGCCTGATGGTCGAGCTCGGTCGGCGCGGTCGCGGCGATCACGAGACCGGCGAGCCCGTCTCGCTGAGCGCGGTCGCGGAGGCCGAGGTCCTCCCCCTGTCCTATCTCGAGCACCTGGTCGCGAAGCTGCGCCAGGCCGGGCTCGTGACGTCGGTCAGGGGCGCCCACGGCGGTTACCGGCTCGCGAGGCCGGCGACCGAGATCGGAATGCTCGACGTCGTCCAGGCGCTCGAGGGGCCGATCGCTCCGATGGAATGCTTCCACGAGGTCCCGGAGGGCAGGGTGCTGTGCTCGCACGAATCCGACGGCGATCGGGCGTGCGCGACGAGGCTCCTCTGGACTCGAGTCCACGGCGGCATCACCAAGGCGCTCGCGGGCACCACGCTCGCGGAGCTCGTCGAGTTCGCGGACCAGCACGGCGCGCAGACGCCGGTCGCCGGTCGCGCCGCCTAGCCACCAACCACGACAACGGAGACGAATGGCCGATCTGGAGATAAGGAACCTGCACGTAAGCGCGGAGGGAAAGCCCATCCTCAAGGGCCTCGACCTCGAGGTGTCCGTGGGCGAGATCCATGCCCTCATGGGCCCGAACGGCTCGGGCAAGTCGACGCTCGCGAACGCGATCATGGGACACCCGTCCCTCGACCTGAGCGAGGGCGAGATCCGCTTCAAGGGCGAGGACGTCACGGACGCGGCGCCCGAGGACCGCGCCCGGGCCGGCCTGTTCATGGCGTTCCAGTACCCGGTCGCGATCCCGGGGGTGACCGTCGCCAAGTACCTGCGGATGGCGGTCAACTCCCACCGCGAGGCCGGCGGTGAGGCCGAGATCAAGCTGAAGGACTTTCGCAAGCAGACCGAGGCGGCGATGGAGCTGATGAACATCCCCCGAGAGTTCTCGAGCCGGTACCTCAACGACGGGTTCTCGGGCGGCGAGAAGAAGCGGATGGAGATCCTCCAGCTCGCGATGCTCCGCCCCCAGCTCGCGGTCCTCGACGAGACCGACTCCGGGCTCGACATCGACGCCCTCCGCACCGTCGCCGAAGGCGTGAACCGCTTCGCCGGGCCCGAGATGGGGATCCTGATCATCACCCACTACCAGCGCATCCTGCACCTGGTCCAGCCCGATTTCGTGCACGTGATGTACGACGGACGGATCGTGAAGGCGGGCGGCCCGGAGCTGGTCGAGCTGCTCGAGGAGCGCGGCTACGGGTGGATCCGCGAGGAGGTCGAGGCCGCGGCCGCGTAGCCGCCCGGCCCACCGATGGAGACCACGACGGCGACACCCGGACCCGCGTCGGCGGCCCCTGCAGCCTCCGCGCAGGTCGAAGAGATCCGCGCCCAGTTCCCCCTGCTCGCCCGGGAGCAGGACGGCGTGCCGCTCGCGTACCTCGACAACGGGGCGACGTCGCAGAAGCCGCTCGCGGTGATCGACGCCCTCGATCGATGGTGGCGGGAGCAGAACGCGAACGTCCACCGCGGCGTCTACCGGCTCTCGGAGGAGGCGACCTCGGCCTACGAGCGCGCCCGCCAGGTGGTCGCGACCCGGCTCGGCGCCGACCGCCGCGAGCTGGTCTTCGTTCGCAACGCGACCGAGGCGTTGAACCTGGTGGCCTACTCGTGGGGCCGGGCCAACGTCGGCCCCGGTGACCGGATCCTGCTCACCGAGATGGAGCACCACTCGAACGTCGTCCCCTGGTACCAGCTCGCCGTCGAGAAGGGCGCCGAGCTGGACTGGGCGCCGATCGCCGACGACGGGCGGCTGGACCTCGAGGCTCTTCGATCGCTGCTCGAACACGGCCCGAAGCTCGTCTGCGTCGCTCACGTCTCGAACGTGCTCGGGACCATCAATCCGGTCGCCGAGATCGCCGAGATGGCGCACGAGGCCGGCGCCCTGGTCGTGGTCGACGGCGCGCAGGCCGGACCGAAGCTCCCGCTCGACGTCGGCACGCTCGGGGCGGACTTCTACGCCCTCACCTCGCACAAGATGTACGGGCCGACGGGCATCGGCGCGCTGTTCGGGCGCCGAGAGCTCCTCGAGCGGATGCCGCCGTTCATCGGCGGCGGATCCATGATCCGCACCGTTCGCCGCGACGAGATCACCTGGGCGGAGCTGCCGGCGAAGTTCGAGGGCGGTACGCCCCCGATCGGGGAGGCGATCGGCTTCGCGACCGCGGTCGAGTGGCTCGACGGCGTGGGTCTCGACGCGGCCCACGCCCACGAAGCGGAGCTGACGGCCTACGCGATCGGGCGGCTCGGCGAGATCCCCGGGCTGCGGGTCTTCGGACCTCCGCCGGGGGACGACCGGGCGGGGATCGTCTCCTTCGACCTCGAGGGCGTCCATTCCCACGACGTCTCCGAGATCCTCGACCGCCACGCCGTCTGCGTTCGCGCCGGACACCACTGCGCGCAGGTCCTCATGGAGCGCCTCGGCGTCGCCGCCACCACCCGGGCGAGCTTCGCCGTCTACAACACCCGGCGGGAGATCGACCGGCTGGTCGAGGCGCTCCAGGACGTTCGGCGCGTATTCGAGCTCGACTGACGCGGGGGGCTGCCCGCACGCGCCGGGGCACGCTTTGCGTGTACAGCCCGCAGAGGATGCCCGAGCGCTGGGTCGCCAGCCTCAGTGGGCGACATTTGTCTCGCTATGCGAGCGATATGTCGCCCAATGTGGCTTCTGGGCTCCGGCGACATCCCCGAATGCGGCTTCTGGGCTCCGGCGACATCCCGCTCCGCGTCGCTGGACACCGCCGGGCGCCGTGGTGGGCGCCCGGCGACTTCCCCAGCGAAGCCGTGACGATCAGTCGACGGCGATGACCTTCGAGCGGTCGGCCCGGCAGACGAAGATCGTCCCCGCGGTGCCCTCCGAGCGGCGCACGACCTTGGCGTAGTAGGCGCCCGACTTCAGCGGGTCGACCACGATCTTCCACCGCCCGAGGTGGTTGGTCTTGTCCGTGCCGAGCAGCTTGTCCGGGCCCGACTTCTGGCGAAAGAGCTTCACCTTGCGCTGGGTCTCGCAAGCGTGGTTGTCGGACTTGACCTTGCCGTGGAAGGCCGGCGCCTGGCTCGACATCGTGACCTTCGAATCGATCTTGACCGTCTGGGTCGCGAGCGCCGGGACGGCGACCACCGCCAAGGCGGCCACCAGCGCGCCGGACAGCCAGGCGATGCGACGATGAACGCGGTACATGGACCCCTCCTTGAGCGAGTTTCCCTGCGGCGGTGAAGCTAGCAAAAGGGGGGCGAGGCCGGCCGGCGGCTACCTTTGAGGCATGGACGACCTGTATCGCGAGCAGATCCTCGAGCACTACAAGCGGCCGCACAACTTCGGGCACCTCGAGGATTACGACCTCTCGTTCGAGGACACCAACCCCTTCTGCGGCGACGAGCAGCGCATCGAGATCAAACTGGACGGGGACGGGCGTGTCGCCGAGGTGGCGTTCGAGGGCAAGGGGTGCGCGATCTCCACCGCCGCGACTTCAATGCTGAGCGACGAGCTCGGCGGGATGACCCGCGAGGAGGTCCTGGGGCTGCCCAAGAACTTCGTCCTCGACCTGCTCGGGATCGACATCTCGGCGACGCGGATGAAGTGCGCCCTCCTCGGCCTGAAGGTGGTGAAGGGCGCGAGCCTCGGAGGGCCCGCCGACTGGGAGGACGAGGGGGAGCAGGGCGACCCCACGGAGGCCACCCGAGCCGGGATCTGAGCCGACCTGGCCGGGTGACGCCCCGGGCCTCGATAGAATCCCTAGTGCGGAAGTAGGAATAAAGTGATGACCGGCACTAACACCCGAAGCGTCTGCGCCGTCGAGGACCTGGCCGATGGCGAGATGCGCCTGGTCGAGGCCGACGGCCGCAAGATCGGCGTCTTCCGCTGCGCCGACGGCGAGCTCTACGCGATCGAGGACCGCTGCTCCCACGATGACGGACCGCTCGCGGAGGGCGAGTTCGACGCCGCCGCCTGTACAGTGGAGTGTCCCCGGCACGGCTCGCTCTTCGACCTGCGAACCGGGCGTCCGCGGACGCTGCCGGCGTTTCAGCCGGTGGACACGTTCGAGCCCCGAGTCGAAGACGGCGAAGTGAAGCTGGAGGTATAGAGCTCTTATGGCTACCCCCGAGATACAAGTTCCGCCCCTCTCCCCCAAGGAGCTGACTCAACAGGAGCGGGGGCTCAAGGACATCGGCTCCGACTACGCCGAGCGCTTCGGCTTCCACGATCCCGAAACGGGCTACGCCTACAAGGCGCCGAAGGGGCTCTCGGAGCAGGTCGTCCGCGACATCTCCGAGTACAAGTCCGAGCCCGAGTGGATGCGCGAGTTCCGGCTCAAGGCGCTCGCGCACTTCATGCAGCGCCCGACCCCGACCTGGGGCGGCAACCTCGGCCAGATCGACTTCGACAACATCCATTACTTCGTCCGCGCCTCGGGGAAGAACAGCCGCAGCTGGGACGAGGTCCCCGAGGACATCAAGAACACGTTCGACCGCCTCGGCATCCCGGAGGCCGAGCGCAAGTTCCTCTCCGGCGTCGGCGCCCAGTACGAGTCGGAGGTCGTCTATCACCAGGTGCGCGAGGACCTCGAGAAGCAGGGCGTGATCTTCTGTGACATGGACACCGCCCTGCGCGAGCACGAGGACATCGTCCGTGAGTATTGGGCGACGGTCATCCCGCCCAACGACAACAAGCTCGCCGCCCTCAACTCGGCGGTCTGGTCCGGTGGCTCGTTCGTCTACGTCCCCGCCGGGGTCAAGGTCGAGATGCCGCTTCAGGCCTACTTCCGGATCAACACCGAGAACATGGGCCAGTTCGAGCGCACCCTGATCATCGCCGAGGAGGGCGCCGACGTGCACTACGTCGAGGGCTGCACGGCGCCGGTGTACTCGACCGACTCGCTGCACTCTGCGGTGGTCGAGATCATCGCCAAGCCGCGCGCGCACGTCCGGTACACGACCGTCCAGAACTGGTCGCACAACGTCTACAACCTGGTCACCAAGCGCGCCGTCGCCCAGGAGGGCGCGACGATGGAGTGGGTCGACTGCAACCTCGGCTCGAAGCTGACCATGAAGTACCCGAGCATCTACCTGCTCGGGCCCGAGGCCCACGGCGAGATCCTCTCGATCGCCTTCGCCGGCAACGGCCAGCACCAGGACGCCGGCGGCAAGATCATCCACGGGGCCCCGAAGACGACCTCGTCGATCTTCGCCAAGTCGATCTCCAAGGACGGCGGTCGCGGCACCTACCGCGGCCTGCTCGAGGTCGCCAAGGGCGCCACGGAGGCGCGTTCGAAGGTGGTCTGCGACGCGCTGCTCCTCGACGAGGAGTCGCGCTCCGACACCTATCCGACGATCCGGATCGACGAGAGCGACGCCAACGTCGGGCACGAGGCCTCGGTCTCGAAGATCGGCGAGGAGCAGCTCTTCTACCTCCAGGCCCATGGGCTCGACGAGGAGGAGGCGTCGAAGATGATCGTCAACGGATTCATCGAGCCGATCACCAAGGAGCTGCCGATGGAGTACGCGGTCGAGATGAACCGCCTGATCGAGCTGCAGATGGAGGGATCGATTGGGTAGCGGCTCGGCGGCGCCGCCCGCCACCAGCGAGCCGGAGTGGCTCACCGAGCGGCGCCTGAAGGGCGCCGCGCTCGCTTCTCGGCTCTCACTTCCCACCCAGAGGGACAGGGGGTGGGAGTTCACGGACCTGGCCGGGTTCGACCCGGATGCCTACGAGGCCGGCGAGGCGCGGGTCGAGGGCCTCGACGATCGCGGCTCGCCCGCCGGCGAGGCAGTGGTGCTCCCGCTCCGCGACGCCGCCGAGCGACTCCCGCACGTGGTCCGTGAGCGGTTCGGATCGCTGGTCCCGGTCGAGGACCCGTTCGTGGCCCGCAACGAGGATCGGTGGCGCGACGGGGTGGTCGTGTACGTCCCCCGGGGCGAGCGTCTCTCCGACCCGCTGCGGCTGTCGGTCTTCACCGACGGCGACCGTGGCGTCGACTGGCGGGCGCTGATCATCCTCGAGGAGGAGGCGGAGGCGGAGGTCTGGGAGCGCTACGGATCGGACGGGGACGACTCCGAGGGCCTGTTCAACGGCGTCGTCGAGCTCTCCGTAGGTCCCGGGGCGAGGCTCCGCTACGTGTGCGAGCAGGAGCTCTCGGAGCGGAGCTGGGTCTTCGCGACCCAGCGGGCCGAGCTCGCGCGAGACGCGTCACTCGAATGGGTGGCGCTCGGCTTCGGGTCGGCCCGCGGCAAGGTGCGGATGGAGACGAGGCTCAGCGGACCGGGGTCGACGGCGAAGGTGACGGGGGCATACGCGGGCGCCGGAGCGCAGCATCTCGACTTCGACACGACGCAGGAGCACGCCGCCCCGCACACGACCTCGGATCTCGCGTTCCGCGGCGTCCTGACCGACCGGGCAACCGCCGTATGGCGCGGGATGATCAGGGTCGATCCGGGCGCACAGCAGACCGACGCCTTCCAGGAGAGCCGCAACCTGCTGCTCTCCACGAAGGCCCACGCCGACGCGATCCCGGGCCTCGAGATCGAGGCGAACGACGTTCGCTGCACTCACGCCGCGGCCGTCGCCCAGGTCGACCGCGAGCAGCTCTACTACCTGCGCGCCCGGGGCCTCCCCGAGCCTCGCGCGAAGCGATTGATCGTCGATGGGTTCCTCCAGGAGCTGGCCGAGCGGACCGGCGAGGGCGGGATGCGGGAACGGCTCTCCGACGCGCTCGATCGGCGGCTCGGCGAGATCGTCGCCGAGGTCTGAGCGGGCCGCTAACCGGCCCGACGGCCGCTCGAGCGACTCTGGACCAGCCAATCCGCCAAGAGGCCGCCGACGAAGACCGTCGAGGAGAGGAACAGGTACTCGATCAAGACGAAGAAGGTCGCCAGGTTCCCGAACACCGACCCGTAGTCGGCGATCTCGGTCAGATAGAAGCCGAACGCGAGAGTCATCACCGCCCAGCTCGAGACCACGAGCACGGCGCCGAACGAGACCCAGCGGATCGGTCGCTCGACGTCCGGGCCGGCTCGCACCAGAAGGCCGACGGCCAGGAGCAGCAGGCCGATCGCCACGCTCCACCGCAGGAGCACGCTCCCGATTTCGGCGAGGACGCCGTGCCCCAGCACCGGGTCGATCGCGAGCGGGCCGATGCGCACCACGACGAGTGAGCCGAGGATCAGCGCTCCAACCGCGGCGCCGACGCCCACCGACGTAAGGAAGACCTCGGCCGTCGAGCGGTCCTCCTCGGCGCCGTAGATCCGGTTGAGGATCTTCCGCACGACCCTGACGATGCTCGACATCTGCCAGACGGCGATCGCAGCCCCGCCAGTGATCCAGAAGACCTGCCTTTGGTTCAGGACCTGGGTAACGGTGTCGTCGATCAGCCTGTACGCCGCCGGCGAGACGCTCGAGCGGAGGTCGGGGGCGACGTCCGCGCGCCACGCCGAGTCCAGGCCGAGGAAGCCCACGAGCCCGAGGACGAACAGTGCGCACGGGATCGAGGCGAGGAGAACGCGAAAGGCGATCGCGTTCGCCTCGACCAGCAGGTTGTGCTCCCGGAACCCCTCGACGATCCCGGTCGCCAGCTCCCGAAGGCTCAAGCGGAGGACGCCCTCGCGGACGCTGCGAACAGCGTCCGAGACCCGGGCCGGCGCTTCCGTGACGGCGGGCATCGAGTCACTGGTTCCCTTCGCCGGCGCCCCGGAATCCGCGACAAGGTGGGCGGACGACGCTCCCCATCGCTCGTCGCGGGCGCGCGCGCAGCAGAATGCGGCGTCGTGCGCCCCGAAGCAGGCGACATCGCGGTCCCGCCGTTTCCGGCCGGGACGGCCTGGATCGGTGCCGAGCCCTCATCCGTGGAGCGGCTCTGCGCCCGCGGGCCGCTCCTCGTCCACTTCATTGACGCCGCGCACTTCTCGAGCGTTCGCACGCTCCCCTACGTGCGCGCCTGGGCGCAGCGCTACCGCGGGCGCGGCCTTTCGACGATCGGCGTCAACTCGCCGCGCTTCCCGTTCACCGGCGAGCCGGGGAAGCTCGCCGCGGCGCTCTCGCGGCTCGGGATCGAATACCCGGTCGCCGCCGACGCCCGCTACGCGCTGTGGCACGACTACGGGTGTGAGGGATGGCCTTCGCTGTTCCTGTGGGGAGTCGGCGGGGCCCTGCGCTGGTTTCACTTCGGCGAGGGCGAGTACCGGGCCACCGAGCAAGCGATCCAGGCGGAGCTCCGGGCCGCCGACCCGATGTTGGACGTGCCGGAGCCGCTGGAGCCGCTTCGGCCGTCGGACGAGCCGGGCGCCCTCGTTGCGCCGCCGAGCGAGGAGGTCTTCCCCGGCGGCGCGCCCTCGGAGCCCATGATCGCCGGCCGGGGGACCGCTCCGCTCGAGCTCGAGTATGAGGCGGGCGGCGTCTGGTCGAGCGTAGACGGCGTCGGCCAGCTTCGCGTTCGCCTCGATGGCCGCCCGAAGGAGCCGATCGAGGTCGTCGCGCCGGGCGCGTACGAGCTGGCTGACCACCGCCGCCACGGGAGCCACCATCTCTCGCTCGCAGCCTCTCCCGGGCTCGCGATCTACTCGGTCGGCTTCGCGGCGGGGATTCCCTGAGGCGACCCGGGCCGCGCGTCAACCGCGTGGGTGATGACGTGGAACCGCTCGTCTACGGCCAGGTGCGAGCCGAGACCTGACCGCGGCGACTCGCCGGAGGGGCCCCCCCCTCCCACGCGCCCTCTTCGCTCCCGACGGCGGTGTCGGCTGAATCAGCTTCGGCCGGCGAGCGCGGCCCTGATCTCCTTCGGCAGCATGAAGCGCACGTCCTCGTCGACCGTGTGAAGCTCGGAGACCTCCGCCGCTCCGCGGTCGCGGAAGAAGTCCACGAGCTGGACCACCAGCTCCTCGGGCGCGCTGGCGCCGGACGTGATCCCCACGGTCCGGACGCCCTGGAGCCATTCCTCGCGGACCTGGAGCGAGTTGTCGATGAGGTGGGAGTCCGTGCCGCACTCGCGCGCGACCTCGACCAGCCGGTTGGAGTTGGACGAGTTGGCGGATCCGATCACGAGCACGAGGTCGCACTCGCGGGCGAGCTGCTTGACCGCGATCTGGCGGTTGGTTGTCGCGTAACAGATGTCGTCGGACTTGGGACCGACGATGTTCGGGAATCGCTGCCGAAGTCGCTGGATGATCGACGACGTCTCGTCGACCGAGAGCGTCGTCTGAGTGATGAAGGCGACTCGATCGGGGTCGTCGATCTCGATCGCGTCGACGTCGTCGGCGCTCTGGACGAGCACGATGTTGTCCGGGGCCTCGCCGGTCGTCCCCTCGACCTCCTCGTGGCCCTCGTGCCCGACGAGGATGATCGTGTAGCCCCGCTCCGCGAACCGGCGCGCCTCGACGTGCACCTTGGTCACCAGGGGGCAGGTCGCGTCGATCGTCCGCAGGCGGAGATCGCGCGCGTTCGCGTGGACTGCGGGCGCCACCCCGTGCGCCGAGAAGACCACGACCTTCCCCTCCGGCACCTCGGTCTCCTGGTCGACGAAGATCGCCCCGCGCCTCGAAAGCTGCTCCACGACGTGCTTGTTGTGGACGATCTCCTTGCGCACGTAGACCGGCGCGCCGTGAAGGTCGAGGGCCTGCTCCACCGCCTGCACGGCGCGATCCACTCCCGCGCAGTAGCCGCGCGGAGACGCCAGCAGCACGCGCTCCGGCGCGCTGCGGGCAGGGGCTTCTGCGACCGGGGCCATTGCCTACAGGGTACCGGCGTCCCGGCGGCCCCAAGTGCGCTCCGCCACGAGCGCCTGGGCGGGCTCAGCGGACCGCCGGCAGCGCGGCGAGCGCGGGCGCGCCCACCGCGTCCAGGCTGCTCGCGCAGACGTGCCGGAGGTCATCCTGGCGGGTATGCCACCACGCGCCCGGAGTCGGGCCCGGTCCGTAGTCGAAGTCGATCAGGTCCACGGCCGGGACGCCCGCCTCGATGAAGGGGGTGTGGTCGTCGAGCACCCCGGGCCCCTGGCCGACGAACGGGCTCGAGGAGCCGGCCTCGGCGCCCGCGCGAGCGAAGGTGCCGTAGAGGCCCGGGCTCGAGTTCGCCTCCCGGGGAACGCCGAGGGCGCAGTCGCCGACCATGTCGAATAGGACCATCGCCCGGATTCGATGGAGCGGAGGCGAGCCCTGACCTCCGCCCCGCCGCGCGAGGCGAACGAACTGCCTGCTCCCGCGGTCGCCGCCGCGGTCGAAGGACTCGCCGCGCGGCGACTCCTCGGCGTCGAAGAAGGCGAAGTAGATCGAGGGCCCGTCGAGGTGACGCGGAAGCGCCCGCGCCAGCTCCAGCAGAACCGCCACGCCGGAGGCGCCGTCGTTGGCGCCGACGAAGCCCGGGATGTCCTTGGTGTCGTAGTGGGCGCCCACCACCACGCTGCCGGCCTCGGCGCCGGGGATCCGGGCGACGAGGTTTCGATACGGCCGCTGGAGCCGGATCTCGTCCACGCCGGCGCCCCGCAGGCGCCGCTCGATGAACCGGACCTCCCGAGCCGCCCCGCGTGACCCCGCCGACCGGGGGCCGATCCGAACCTGGGCACGCAGGTCGGCGAAGGCGCGGCGGGCGTCGAAGCGCGCGCCCGAGAGCTCCCCGCTCCCGCCGGCGGAGCCGCCGCACCCGGCGAGGAGCGTCGCCGCGAGCGCTACGGCCACGACCGGTGCCGCGATGCCCCGCGCGAGGGCGGCTCCCCGTCGCTGGTCGAGTACCGACGACAATGTCAACGCAAGTCGACCAGCGACGGCACGGCGGGCGGCGCGGCCTCTCCCCGCGACTGGGTCGAGTGCTCCGCGGCCTCTCGTTGCGACTGGCTCGATGGCGGCGCTAGGGTAGTCAGTTGCCCATGCCTCAGCAGCACCTGGACCGGCTGAGCTCGTTGGACGTCTCGTTCCTCACCAACGAGAGCGCCACCAGCCACATGCACGTCGGCGGGATCCTGATCTTCGAGGGGCCGCCCCCGAGCTATGACGACCTGCTCGACCACGTCCGCTCCCGCCTCCACCTGGTGCCGCGGTTTCGACAGAAGCTGGCGCACCCCCCGGTTCAGACCGGCAGGCCCTTCTGGGTGGACGACCCGAGCTTCAACCTCGAATACCACGTTCGCCACTCCGCGCTCCCCGCGCCCGGGTCGGAGGAGCAGCTGCGCAACACGGCGGCACGCGTCTTCTCGCAGCAGCTCGACCGCACCAAGCCGCTGTGGGAGCTGTGGCTGGTCCAGGGCCTGACCCGCAAGCGGTTCGCCCTGGTCACGAAGACGCACCACGCGCTCGTCGACGGCGTTTCGGGGGTCGACATCGCCACCGTGCTCTTCGACCTGAAGCCGGTGCCCGAGCCGGCGGCGAGCGACGACGAGTGGGTGCCGAGCCCGGAGCCCTCCCGCGCCACCCTGGTGGCGAAGGGCGTCGAGGACCTGCTCGAGACGCCGCTCCGCGCCGCCCGCCGCCTCGAGCGGACGATCGCGCACCCCGAGGCGACGATCCGGCAGGCCTCCGAGGCCGTCGAGGGGCTCGGGGAGGTGACGTGGAACTTCGCCAACCCGGCGCCGAAGGTCCCGCTCAACGTCGAGATCGGCTCGCACCGGCGCTACATCTGGGTGCGGAGCGATCTCGCCAAGTTCAAGGGGGTCAAGGACGTCCTCGGCGGCACCGTCAACGACGTCGTGCTGGCCGTCGTCGCCGGTGCCCTGCGCGGCTGGCTTCGCGCTCGCGGCATCCGCACCGAGGGCCTCGAGCTTCGCGCCCAGGTCCCGGTGAGCATCCGGGGCGGCGACGAGCGCGGGCAGCTCGGCAACCGGCTGGTGGTGATGCGGGCGCCGCTCCCGGTCTACATCGAGGACCCGGTGCGCCGACTGGAGGTCGTCAGCAGGGCGATGCAGGGCCTGAAGCAGTCCAAGCAGGCGCTCGGCGCCGAGGTGATCTCTCGCTTCAACGACTTCGCCCCGCCCACCCTGCTCGCCCAGGCCGCGAGGATCAACTTCTCGACCCGGCTGTTCAACCTGGTCGTCACCAACGTCCCGGGCCCCCAGGTGCCGCTCTACATGCTCGGCCGCGAGCTCGAGGACGTGTTCCCCGTCGGCTTCCTGCCGCCGAGCCAGGCCCTCTTCGTGGCGATCATGAGCTACAACGGCGGCGTCAACTTCGGCCTCCTCGCCGACTACGACTCGATGGACGACGTCGACCTGATCGCGGGCGGGATCGAGGGGTCGATCCTGGAGCTCGTCGACGTCGCGGAGGCCACGCGCGCCGCGTCCGAGCGCGAGCCCGCCTCCCAGCCGGCGAAGAGCTAGCCGCCCGCCGATCGATAGAGCTGGCGGGCGACGCCGCCCTGGTACGGGCCGTAGAGGTGATTCGAGTCGCCGACGATGCTGTAGCTCGTCACCGACGCGACGTAACGGCGCTTGCGGCCGCGGTGGTGGCGGCTGATCTCCCAGCCTCCGCCGCTCGCTCCCGCGGTCATGTCGCAGGCGATCCGCATCGGGGGCGGGGGGCCCTCGCCGTCGTCCTCGCCCTCGTACGGCGAGTTGCAGCGGTACAGGCGGCGGCCGTTGAACGGAGGATCGGCCGGATATCCGAACGCGCGGTAGAGGAAGTCTCGCGACTGGCCGAACGCGATCCGGCGAGCGCCGATCACGTCCTCGAGCCGCCTGCCGTTCCGGCGCGCGACGTTCGCGGCGCCGAAGTCGTGGGCGAAGTCCTCGCCCGACACCCCCCCTGAGTTCATCCACTGCGAGGTGGTCGACAGCCGGTCGGCCGGCCACTCGCCGTAGGGCTTGCGGCCGTCCTGGAACCCGGGCACGAACTCCCAGTTGGTCGCCTCGCCGGAGCCGAGGGGGCCGGGGTCGTAGACGCAGTGCCCGGCGGTCCAGACCAGGTCCCGGGTGGCCCCGCGCACCGCCGTTCCCGAGCACGTGTAATCGCCGGCGTCGGGACCGAGCCCGAGCGTGAAGAAGACCTTTCCGTGCGTGCGGTACGGGTACCGTCGCGCGTTGGGGATCGCCACCGCCTGTCCCGTGGCTCGCTTCGCCGCCGCCCCGTCGAGCCTGCCGGAGGAGGGGCCCAGGTCAAGGGGGCCCCGGGCCAGCACGCCGGCCGGCTCGGCGCTTCGCATCCGGGCGGACGTCCAGTAGGCCCGCACGGCGCCCGGTGACTGGGAGGCGGCGCTCACGATCGGCCTGGCCGCCGCGGTCGGGGTCAGCCCTCCCGACCCGCAGGTCACGAGGAGAGCGGTCCCGATCGCGGCTCCGAGCGTCATGCCCGTCGATGCCCTGCGCACGGAGGGAACTCTAGGGACCGCGATGCCGTCCGGCGCCGGTGAGAGATTCGAGAGAAGACGCCCGCCCGGTCGTACCATTTCCGTGCAGACGCCGCGATCGAAAGGTGAGGGAGCCGCCCGTGAGCGACGAGGGCCCTGACGACCTGCAGACGACCCAGTTCCACTATCACGTGGAGCTCACCCCGGCCCAGCTCAAGATCACCCACACCGCTCTGCGGTCGCTGCTCGACGACTTCGGCCACGACGAGCCCGAGGTGCTGAGGGTGATCCACGAGGTCCTCGACAAGCTCCCCGACCAGCACGCGATCCGGGCGATCCAACTCGACCGGGAGATCGAGCGCCAACTCGCCTCCGGCGACGGCAGCGGGGACGAGCCGCCTCCCGCCGCCGCCTAGCTCCGCTCCCACGCTAGCCTCAACGCGATGAGCCTCTCGGTCGAGCTCGGGCTGGGCCTGGCGCTCGCCACCGCGTTCAGCTCGGTGCTCGGGTTCCTCTACAAGCACCGGGGCGCGGTCGAGTCGCCGGCGGTCGAGCTTCGCGCCCCGGTGCGGAGCTCGCTGGCCCTTCTTTGGTCGCGCTGGTACGTGATCGGCCTCCTCGTGGCCACCGCCTCGTGGGGCCTGCACGTCGCGGCGTTGTCGCTGGCGCCGATCTCGCTCGTGCAGTCGGTGATCGCCGGTGGGCTCGTGCTCCTCACGGTCACCGCGGACCGCCTCTTCGCGCACCAGGTGACGCGGCGCGAGTGGGTGGGCGTCGGCCTCGCCGCGCTCGGGCTGGCGTTCCTCGCCGCCACGCTCAGCGGCACGGGGTCGAGCGCCCACTCCGACTACGACGCTTCGCGCCTCGTCCCGTGGATCGCGGGACTGTCGGCGCTCGCATTGGTGATCGCGGCGAGGAGCGGCGACGGCGCCCGCGCAGGCGTCCTCCTGGGCGCCTCGGCCGGACTGTTCTGGGCGGCCTCGGACACCTCGATCAAGGCCCTCAGCCACCACCTCGGCGACGGCGTCGGGGCGGTGCTCGCCAACCCTCTGGCCGCGGTGATCGCGATCGCCTCCTTCGCCGGCCTGGTGGTCTCGGCGCGCAGCCTCCAGATCGGCAAGGCCGTGCCCGTGATCGCCGTGACCAGCGTCGCGGCGAACGTGTTCACGATCGCCGCGGGCCCGCTCGTGTTCGGCGAGCCCCTACCGGACACCTCGCTCGGCGTCATCGTCCGGATGCTCGCCTTCGCGCTGGTCGTCTGCGCCGCGGCGCTCACCCCCGCACCGGTGCGGGCGGTCGAGGCCGAAGCTGCCCGCTAGCCCCTCAACGAGGGGCAGGGGCGTCCAAGTACCAGTGCCGGGCGGCGGCGGCCGTGTGCCCTCCCTCGTCGCCGGGCAGCAGGCCGAAGCGGCTGATCGTGCGCTGGCCCCCGACCTGGTCGGTGTACAGCAGATCCAGCAGCACCCGGTGCCGCGCTGACGCGGCGGAAGTGAGCGTCACGTGGAGCGGATCATCCGGCTCCCGCACGGCGCCCTGCCAGAACCCGATGTCCCCGCTCGCGATGTATTGATCTCGGGTCAGGGAGCGAAAGTCCTCGACGTCGGGCGGCACGTCCGCGCTTGCGATGAGTCCACGCCACTCCGCCTCGGACTGGGGCTCGGTCGCCCCAACCGAGTGAGCGCGCCATCCCTGCAGGACGGCGAGGCCGGCGCCGACGTTGCGGAGACTGACCGCCAGGTACACAGCCTCGGTCGTCGCCTCGACGACCGCGCCGCCGCCTGGGATGCTCACCCAGCGCCCGTCGGCGAAGCCGATCGCCTGGTCGCGGTCGTCGGTACGCGATTGCACGAGCACCGGTCGCCGCTGCTCCTGGAGCGCCAGCTCCGCAAGCCGGGCGGAGCGGTTGGCGGAGCGCACCGAGGCGAAGGTCGCCGTCGCCAGCACGAGGGTCCCGGCGGCGGTGCCCACCTCCGCGATCGTCGCCCAGTCGGCCACGCCTCGAGGCTAGACGAGGGCGCCCGAGCGCGCCAGCTCAGTACCCCCTGCCAAACGGTAGCCCGGCCGCCGAACGAGGGAGGGGCAGCGAACGTCCGGGTAGCAGGAGCTTTGCCAAGCGCGAACGAACTCGATGGCGATTGCCGCTCGAGAGCGGTGGCACCCAGGGCATAGGCGGAAGCGGCGACCGAAGGCATCGCTGATCTAGGCTTGATCGCCCGCACCGACCTCATCCGAGTGCGGGGGTTCATGCGAAAGCAGCAGCGCCTCATCACTTCATTTGGCGGATCAAGATTGTGGAGAAACCACCCCTCGACCGGCGATCGATGGTGACGGCGCTCGGGGCCGGCGCCACGGGACTCGCCCTATTCGCGGCGCGTCCTGCAGCGGCGCGCGACGACGACGATGACCATCCCAGCGACAGCGGGCGGCCGGGGCGGCGTTACATCATTCGGGACGGCCACGTGATGTCGATGGACCCGAAGGTGGGCGATTTCGCCAAAGCTGACGTGCTGGTCATTGGAAAGAAAATCGCCGCCGTCGGACCGCACCTGCACGCGGGCGACGCGGCGGAGATCGACGCGCGCGGCAAGATCGTCATGCCCGGCTTCATCGATACGCACCATCACCAGTTCGAGACGGCGCTGCGAAGCTTCCTCGCCAATGGCGTCCTGATCAACGATGGCTCAGGCTCGCCGAGCGCGGATCCTTCGTATTTCGAATACATCCTGCCCAAATTCGCGCCGGTGTACCGGCCGGAGGACGTCTACATAAGCGAGCTATTCGGCGGACTGGCGCAACTCGACGACGGCGTCACGACGGTGCACGACGTCTCGCAGATCCATCACTCGCCCCAGCACTCCGACGCGGCAATAAAGGCTCTGTTTGATACGGGGCGCCGCGCCGCGTTCGGCTATTTCGAGAGCGCCGGTGGCGTTGCCGGGAACCAGTATCCGGCGGACGCCGTCCGCATCAAGGAGCAGTGGTTCTCCTCGAGCGATCAGCTCGTCCACATGATCATGGGCGGCGAGGTCTACCTGGGGCCCGAGACCTACACACAATCCTGGCAAATCGGGCGTCATCTCGATCTCCAGATTGCGGCGCACATCCTCTCGCCGTTCGGGGTCCGCCCGATCCTGGATCAGCTCGCCGCGGGCCAGGGCGGCACGCCCGGTAGCAACATCGGACTCGGTCCAGACAACCTGTTCATTCACATGACGGGGATGTCCGACGATGGCTGGCTGGGGGTCAAGAACGCCGGCGCGCAGGTCTCGATCGCCTTCCCGATCGAAATGAACATGCGGCACGGCATTCCGCCCGTCGTCAAGATGCAAAGCCTGGGCATGGAGCCGTCCCTGAGCTCGGACGTCGAGGTCACGATGACAGCGGACTTCTTTACCCAGATGCGCTCCGCGATGACTCTGCAGCGCATGGTCGTGAACCAGATGATCCTCGACCAGGGGACATTCACACCACCCAACGAGTGGCCGACGCCAGCCCCCGGCACGCCGCCGCTCCTCAATGTGCGCGACGTGCTGCGGTTCGCCACCATCAACGGTGCGAAGCACCTGAGACTGGACGGCAGGACTGGCTCACTCACGCCCGGCAAGGAGGCCGACATCATCATCCTCGACGCCGAGGCGATCAACGTCGCTCCGCTCAACAACGTGCCGGGGGCGGTCGTATCGCTGATGGAGCGCACCAACGTCGAGACCGTGATCGTCGCGGGCAAGGTGCGCAAGTGGAAGGGCAAGCTGCCCGACGTCAACCTGCCCGGGCTGCGCCGGGAGCTGGAGAGCTCGCGGGACTATGTCTTCGCCGCAGCGGGCGTCCCGCAGAACCTGTACCGCTAACTGAGGCGAATTGCCCGCCCCACAGGAAGCTCTCCGGGGCGGCAATCGACTGGATCGAGTAACAACCGATCCGATGGAGCTCAACGCAACAGGACCGAGCCCGGGACACACCGGCAACGAGGAGGAGCGGCACGCGAGCTGGCTCGAGCTTTTTTTCGATCTCGTCTTCGTCCTGGCCGTCACCCAGGTAGCCGACGCGCTCAATCACGACCTCTCGCCTGCGGGCTTCCTGCATTTCGCGCTCGTCTTTCTTCCGCTTTGGTGGGGCTGGGTCGGCTTCAGCTTCTACGTCAGCCGCTTTCCTCGCGAGGACAACCTCGTCCGCTTGCTGATGCTGGCGGCGATGCTCGCCGTCGCGGCGCTCTCCACAAACGTCGCTGGCGCCTTCACCGGCGAGACCGCCGTTGGATTTGCCCTCTCCTACGCCGGTCTTCGCGCCTGCCTGGTCGCGCTCTATGTCAATACGAGATGGAAGGAGCCAGCGGCCCGGGAACTGGTCGACTTCTACATCGCCGGGTTCGGCCTCGGGGTGGTGCTTTGGCTGATTTCGGCCGGCGTGCCCGCGCCGGCGCGCTACGCCCTGTGGGCCGTAGGGTTCTCGGTCGAGGCCGGGACTCCCGCCTTGGCCAGCGGGCGTATGAAGCGCGCCCCAGGGATCGACCTCGCGCACCTTCCCGAGCGCTTCGGGTTGTTCGTGATCATCGTCCTCGGCGAGTCGGTCGCAGCGGTTGGCCTCGACCTGGCCAATATCGAGTCGACCGTGACGATCACTCTCAGCGCAGTGGGCTGCTTCGTATTGGCGGCTGCCGTGTGGTGGGAGTATTTTGACTTCGGATCCAGGTCGGCGCGCCTCGGCCTAATGTCGAGCGCGCATCCCGCCGCCTACGCGCGCGACGTCTACTCCTATGGTCACCTTCCGGTGGTCATCGGCCTCGCCGCAGCCAGCGTCGGCGCCGAGCAGGTCATCGCTCACAGCGGCGACACAACGCTTTCGGCGGAGGTGCGCTGGGCGCTTGCCGGCGGGGTCGCCGTATACCTGCTCGGGAACGCGGGTATGCACGTGGCGATGGCCCGCACGACAGGTGATCCGGGGCCGCGCGTAGAGATCGCGGCCGTCGTGCTGACGCTGGTGCTGGCGGCTGTGAGCGGGGGCTTCGCGCCGCTGCTCTTTCTCGCGCTGATCGTCGCCCTGGTCGTCGGCCAACTCGCGCTCGATCTCCAAGGCGAGCGCAGGGCCGACCGGGTCCGGCAGGGGGTCGACCAGGGCGGTTCGACTATGACTGATCGGAAAAGCCGATCTCCTTCGTGATCGTGACCGGTCTTGCCCCGCTATCCCCGCCGGGCTCGAGATCGAAAAATCCTCCCGTAGAAGGCGAGCAATTATTCGGTCGAGAGGGCTTCCCGAGACTGCGGCGCGTGGGAGTTCAGAAGAGCGAGAACCGCCAGGGCGAGGGCGACGACGACCGCCACGAAGACGAGGCCCGCGGTACGCAGACCGGCGACGTCGGCCAGAAGGCCCACGCCGACCACGGGTATGGAGATCGCCACGTAGGCGACGACGAAGAAGCTCGAGGCAACCTCTCCTCGGTGCTCGGCCGGCGATGCCTCGTTGACCGCCGCCAACCCGGCGCGAAAGCTCAGGCCCTGGCCAAGGCCAGCGATGATGCCCCCGGCGATCAGGGCCGCGAATGAGGAGGCGGCAAGGCCGAGTCCGACGAGCAACATCCCGCCGATCAGGACCACGCAGCCGGCGGGAAGCGCGGCCCCGCCGAAGATCCGCTGAAGCGCGGTCTGTCCGACCAGTGAGGCCGCGAAGACGCCGAAGACGACGAGCCCGACAACGGCGTGGTTCTGGATCCCGAGGATCTGGCCGAGGAATCCGGGGGCGACCGCCGTGAACAGCCCGAGCACGGCAAACCCCGCGAACCCGGCAAGGGCCGCCCGCACGAACGTCGCCCGCGCCTCGACCGGCACATGGAGGCGCTGCGGTCGAAATCGCACATCGGGGGCAGCCGGCGCCGTGTCGGGCAACGTCCAGATGAAGAGCGCAGCGGGCACGAGCAGCGCCAGGTCGGCCCAGAACGGAAGCCTGAGCGGAGCGACCGCGAACTGGGCCAAGAGCCCCGCGAGAAGCGGCCCGCAGGCGAGCCCGCCCATGTTGACCATCGTTGCGACCAGCGTCGCGAGGCCCCGCTCTTTCGGTCCCGCGAGATCGACCAGGGCCGCCGTCGCCGTGCCAGTGAAGATCCCGGCCGAGAGCCCCGAGAGCATGCGGCCGACCAGGAGAGGTACGAGCCCCTGGGCGAGTAGGAAGACGACCGCGCTGAGCGCTGAGAACGCTAGCCCCGGAAGAAGGGCCCGGCGCCGCCCGATCTGATCCGACAGGCGCCCGAAGAGAAGCAGCGCGCCGATCACCCCCACGGCGTAGGTCGCGAAGATCACCGTGATCATCAACTCCGAGAAGCCGAACTCCTGCTGATAGATCCCGTAGAGGGGGGTCGGCAGTGTGGTCCCGAGCATCACCGCAGCGAAGGCGTAGGCAGTGCCCGCGAATGCCCGGCGGTTATGTAGATCGCGCGTTCCCATCTTGCTCCAGGGTGGCATGGACGGCCCACCGGACACTCGACGAGCAGAAGCCGGCGGAGGGTCGCGGTCCTGAGGCTCGTGTGACCAAGCGCACTGAACGCCGTGGGCGGGGGCGCCGTACCCCTGGCAGGAACAACAACACCACCACCCGCGGGTGTGTCGGGGTCCACGAAACAAGTTCATCCAGCCAAAGGAGCCAGCATGACCCGACGCAAACCCATCACTTTCATCGTCGCCGCGGCGGTCGCAGGGCTCGTCGCCCTGGGCATCTCCGCCTGTGGCGGCGGTGGCAACGGCGCGACCGCCGCCACGGCGCCAGCGACCACGGGGAACGGAGGCTCGACGATGATCGGCACCGCGAGCACAGACAACCTCGGCACGATCCTCGTCGATTCCCAAGGCCGCACCCTCTACCGGTTCCAGAAGGACAGCGGATCGAAGAGCATGTGCTTCGGTGATTGTGCGAGCAACTGGCCTCCCCTGCGAGCCGACGGCAAGCCGACCGTCGGTGGCGGGGCGAATGCCTCGATGGTCGGAACGACCAAGCGGTCCGACGGCAAGCCCCAGGTCACCTACAACGGCCACCCGCTCTACCTGTTCGCGGGCGACCAGAAGCCCGGTGACACCAACGGCGAGGGCCTGACGGAGTTCGGCGGCAGCTGGTACGCGGTTTCGCCGAGTGGAGACCAGGTCGTCAGCCAGTCCTCGAGCTCGGGAGGCGGCGGCTTTTCCTACTAGGCAGCCGCCAGAAGCGTCCGCGCGGACAGTTGACCGCGCGGGCGCTTACCCGCCCGGGTACCGACGAACGCCGAGTAATGGCTTGCCAAAGCCGCTCAGTAACCCAGCGCGAACTTGGCGTCCTCGGACATCATGTCCGGGGACCAGGGCGGGTCGAAGACCATCTTCGGGTGGACGCTTCCCACGCCCTCCAGGCCGCCCACGAACTCCTTCATCTGCTCTGAGACCTGGGGGCCGATCGGGCAGCCCGGGTAGGTCAGGGTGAAGGTGACGTAGACGTCGCCGTCCGTGACCTCGACGTCGTAGACGAGTCCCAGGGAGACGAAGTCGAGGCCCAGCTCGGGGTCGATGACCTCCTCGAGCGCCTCGTAGACGTCGTCCTCGGTGACCGTGTCGGTGCTCTCTGGGGACATGCCCCCATCGTAGCGGCGGCGCCCGGCCTCACTAGGCTTCGCCCCCATGGGCCTCCTCCTCGTGCTCGTCTTCATCGTCCTGCCGATCGCCGAGATCTACGTGATCATCAAGGTCGGGGAGGCGATCGGCGCCGTGCCCACGATCGCGCTCTTGATCGGGGACGCGTTCCTCGGCGCAGCGCTCCTTCGCTCGCAGGGGCGGGCCGCATGGCGTCGGTTCAACCAGGCGCTCGCCGAGGGCCGCGTCCCGGGGCGCGAGATCTTCGACGGCGCGATGGTGATCCTCGGCGGCGCCTTTCTGCTGACCCCCGGGTTCATCACCGACGTGATCGGGGTCCTGCTCCTGCTGCCCCCCACCCGCGCGGCCTTCCGGGGAGCGATCGCCCGGATGGCTCGGCGCCGCACGACGTTCACGGTGCGGTGGGGGTCCGGGCAGCCTCCCGGCCCTCCGGGTGGCGGCGATCCGGCCGGCCGTGCCCGTGGCCGCTACGACTACGAGGGGAGCGCGCGAGAGGTCGGCGACGCCGATCGCGAGCTTCCGGGCGAACGCCGTGATGACGGAGCCTGAGCCCGTGACCTTGGCGATCGAGCTGCAGGGCGGCGGATCGGTGCGGCTTCGATTCGAGTCCGCAACGCTTGGCGCGGCGGGAGGACCGGGGGACGATGGCCTCCACTCGCCCTGGAGCATCGAGGGCGAGGTCGACTGGCGGAATGCCGAGGCGCTGCGTCTCGTCTCCGCCCTGTTCGAGGACGGGTGCGAGCTGGCGATCGCGTCGATCCGTCCTCGCGGCGCAGCCGGCCACGACACCGACGTCGTCACCTCGCACCTTCTCGAGGGAGGTGAGCGGGTCGCGGTCGACGAGGCCCTCGTCTCGACCGAGTACGACCCGGCCGGACTGCCGCGTCGACTGGGGATCGAGCTGTGGATCGACCCGGACTCGCCGCCCCTCCGGGTCGCCGCGGACCGCGAGGGCGCGTTGGAGGCGGGCGGCGAGGGCCTCCGGCGAGAGGTCGCCCGGATGAGATTCAGGCTCGCGGGCACCCCCGGCACCGGGCTCTACGAGGTGCTTCGTCCGGCCTGAGGTGGCGGTCCGAGCCGTGATCTCGGACTTCGGCGGCGTCCTCACGACGCCGCTCTTTCGGTCGTTCGCGGCCTTCCAGGGCGAGACGGGGATCTCCGGGGAGGCGCTTGGACTCGCCATGCAGCGGATCGCCGAGCGGCGCGGCGAGCACCCCCTCTACGAGCTCGAGCGGGGCCGCGTCTCGGAGGCCGAGTTCCTGCGGGAGCTGGGCCGGGAGCTCGCCCCCGAGCTGGGGCGGGAGCCCGAGCTCCACCGGTTCAGCGAGATCTACTTCGAGGCGCTCGACCCGAACGAGCCGATGATCTCGCTGATGCGCGACCTCCGCAGCAGGGGCTACCGGATGGCGCTTCTCACCAATAACGTCCGTGAGTGGGAGGCGTCGTGGCGCGAGATGCTCCCCGTGGACGAGATCTTCGAGGTGATCGTCGACTCGGCCTTCGTCGGGATGAGAAAGCCCGAGCCCGAGATCTACGAGCTGGCGCTGGAGCGGCTCGGGGACGGGATCCGCGCCCACGAGTGCCTGTTCGTCGACGATGTCGCGGACAACGTCGACGCGGCCCGCGTCCTCGGCATGACCGGCGTCCACTTTCGCTCCAACGAGCAGGCGACCGCGGAGATCGAGGCAGCGCTCGGGGACAGCTGAGGCCCGGTTTGATCGCCGAACTTTGGCTCGCTGCGCCCGAGGGGTGGACGCGAGGCGCCAGAGTTCGGCGCCTGGCCCTAGTTGTCGGAGCCGGCGCGGTCCCAGACGTATAGCTCGACGGCCTCCATCGCGAGCTCCATCTGTCGCGGCGGGGACAGCCATTCGAGCACCGTCTCGAGCGCGCGCTCCTCGGTGACCCCCCGGTCCACGGCCTCCTCGCCCCGGAAGCCGGCGGCGAGCTTCAGGGCCTCGCGGCGCTGGTGTCCAAGCGAGGGAAACGCTCCCATGAGGAAGTCCCGGTTCGGCACCGGGTGTCCGACGTCCATCGAGGCGTGCCAGGCGGCGAGCATCGAGATGTCGTGGTCGTCGAGCTCTGAGATCGCCCGCGCGTAGTGGGCCTCGAGCTCGTCGTCCGGGATCTCGTCGACCCAGGCACGGACGGCCTCGCCGAGAAGCTGGCGCCGGGCTTCGCGGCCGACTGAGTCGGCGATCGCCCGGATCGCGTCCGCGGGGTCGATGAAGCAGAGGGGCATGACGAGGCGAAGATAGAACGGGAACCGGACGTCATCGACGCACGCCGAGGTCCGACCTATGCTCACAGCGCATGGCTCTTTCGCTGATCGTCGGACCGCCGAACTCGGGTAAGGCAGGGGAGATCCTGGCGCTCTTGGAAGCGCAGCTCGAGCGCGATCCCGTACTCGTCGTGCCGAGGCTCGACGACGCCGATCGCGTCGAGCGCGAGCTCTGCGCGGCGGGCAACGGGCGCGCGGTGCTCGGCGTCTCGATTCGGACCTTCGGGCGCCTGTTCGAGGACGTCGCCCAGGCGACTGGCAGGGTCGTGCCGCCCTCGCTGACCGAGCACCAGCGCCTTCATGTGGTGCGGCGCGCGGTTGAGCGGGCCCGACCTCGAACGCTCGCCCGGTCGTCGGTCCGGCCCGGCTTCGCCCCCGCCCTGGCGGCGCTGATCGGCGAGGCACAGGCGGCGCTCCTCGATCCCCCCACGCTCGCGGCCAACGCCGCGGCCGCCGGCCCCGATCCTCCATATCTCGGCGAGCTCGCGGCCCTGTACCGGGAGTACGCCGCGACTCGCGACGCCCTCGGATACGGCGACGATCACCTGGTCGCCGATCGCGCAATGGCCGCGCTCCAGGCAGACCCCGCGGCGTGGGCGGGTCGCCCGGTGTTCGTCTACGGGTTCGACGACCTCACGGTCGAGCAGCTCGAGCTGATCGCGACGCTGGCGGACGCGACGGAGGTCACGGTCTCGGTTGCCTACGAGGACCGCGCCGCGCTTACCGCCAGGGCGCGGCTCCACCAGGAGCTGGCCGAGCGCGGCGGGCTTGCCGGGAGCCCGCTCGAGCCCAACCCCTCGAACACCGAGAGCGAGGTCCTCCATCACCTCGAGCGCTCCTTCCTTCGCGATCGCGCCGACAGGCTCGAGCCGGACGACGGACTCGTGCTGATGGAGGCCGCCGGCGAGCGCGGCCAGGCCGAGCAGATCGGGGGCGAGATCGCGCGTCTGGTCGCGGCCGGGGTCGAGCCGGACGACATCGCCGTCGTGCTCCGCACGCCCGATCGCTACTCGCGCCTCTACGAGGCGGTCCTGACCGATCTCGCGATCCCCGTGGCGGTGGAGGCCGACGTCCCGCTCGCCGGCACCGCGGTCGGGCGGGGGCTCCTGGCGCTGCTTCGCGCCGCCACGGGCTCGATGAGCGCCGAGGACGTGCTCGCCTTCGTCCGCACTCCGGGGGTGGCCTCCTCCGGGGACGCCGACTGGCTCGAGCGCTCGATCCGTCGCCGCGCCCTCCGCACCGCCTCCGAGGCCCTCGAAGCCTGGAACGGCCGCGCGCTGTTCGAGCTCGAGGACCTGGCGGGGGCGCGGGCCAGCTCGGAGTACCTCTACACCGCCGCGCGCCTGGCCCGGCGGATCGCGGAGCGCCCCCACGAGCGCGACGCTCCCGTGCCCGACCCCCGGCATCGGCTCGAGCTCCGCGCGGCGGCGCTCGCCGCGGAGGCACTCGAGGCGGTCGCCGAGCTCTCCGGCGTCGAGGAGGCCGCGCGCGAGGCGACGTCGACCCTCGAGGAGATCGAGGTGCCGCTTTGGCGCGGCCCCACAGACGGCCATGTGCGGGTCACGAGCCCGTACCGGATCCGTGCCGGCCGCGTCGCTCACCTCTTCGTCGCCTCCCTCCAGGAGGGCGAGTTCCCGCGCCACGACCCCGGCGCGCCGTTCCTCGCCGACGAGCAGAGGGCGGCGCTGGGAATGCCCGGGCGCGCGGACGTCGACGAGGAGGAGCGCTATCTCTTCCACGTCTGCCTCTCCCGCCCCACCCGGCGCCTCTATCTCTGCTGGCGAAGCTGCAACGACGAGGGGGCCGAGGAGCCACGATCGCCCTTCCTCGACGACGTCCGCGACCTCTTGGCGCCCCCTCCGCCGAGCGGCGATCCCGATCCGCTCGACCACCTGGTGCGACGCCGGCGCCTCGGCGACGTCGTGTATGCGACCGCGGAGGCGCCCACCATGGACGAGCTCGCCCGCTCGCTGGCGGTCGAGGCGCGCGACACCGAGGGCGAGAGTATCCCGGCCGAGCTCGGCCTTCCCGATGCCCAGGCGCAAAGGCTCGGCGAGCGCCTGCACAGGGCCGCGCGCGCGGTGGCGAGGCGGCGCCTCGAGCCGGGGCCGCTGAGCGTTCCCGCGGTGCTGGACGAGCTCCGCGCCCGCGAGCTCTTCGGCGCCTCCACCCTCGAGGAGTACGCGGTGTGCTCCTACCGGTGGTTCGTCCAGCACGAGCTGAGGGCCGAGACCCTGGCGCCCGAGCCCGACGGGTTGGCCCAGGGGGCCGTGATCCACTGGGTGCTGGAGAACCTCTACCGTGACCCGCCCGCGGGCGGGCCGTTGCCGCGCCCCGACACACTCGGGGCCTGGCGCCGGCGAGCCGCCGAGCTGATCGCGGCCCGCGCCGCCGAGCACGATCTGGGCGGCGCCGACGCCCGCTCGCTGACCGCGCGGGCGCGGATGACCGCCCTGATCGGCGGGCACCTCGGCCGCGAGGCCGTTGCCTCCCCGTCCCTGCGGCCCGACCCCGCGCTGCTCGAGGCGAGCTTCGGGGACGGCGAGGAGGACGACCGCCCGGCCCTCGAGCTCAACGGGTTCCGCCTCCACGGAAAGATCGACCGGATCGACGTGCCGGCCGAAGACAACGCGGCCGGGCTGGTCCGCGACTACAAGGTCTCTCGCGAGGTGACCAGCAGAGCCAAGCTCGAGAAGGAGGGAAAGCTCCAGCCGCAGCTCTACGCGCTCGCTCTGGATCGCCTGTGGAAGCGGCGAGCGCTCGGCGGGCTCTACCAGCCGCTGGCGGGGACGAAGAGTCACCGCATGCGCGGGATCGCAGTCGCCGAGGAGTCGGATGGCCTCCTCGCAAACCTCGACCTCTACGGCAGCGACCTCGTTCCGGAGGACGATTTCCGGGCGGCGCTCGAGCGCGCGGCCGAGCGAGCGGGCGAGATCGTCGCCTCCATGCGCGAGGGCAGGATCGACCGCGACCCGATCGACGACAGCTGCCCCCGCTACTGCACCTTCCAGGCGATCTGCCGGCGTGAGCGGTCCGCCCGGCAGGAGCCCGACCCGCTCGAGGCCGACGAGGAGGAGGAATGAGCGGCGAGCAGCTCAGTCTGGACGGCGACTCCGTCGCGCTCGCGCCCGATCGCGACGGACCCGCGCCCCCGCCCGCGCAGACGCCTGAGCAACGGCGGGCGATCGGAGCGCGGGACCGCGACGTCCTGCTGGAGGCGGGCGCCGGAACAGGTAAGACACGGGTGCTCGTCGAGCGCTACTGCGCCGCAGCGGAGGCCGAGGAGGACGGGGTCGACGCGATCGTGGCCTTCACCTTCACCGAACGCGCGGCGGCCGAGCTGCGGCACCGGATCCGGACCGAGCTGGGACGCCGGGCGGAGGAGGCGCGCGGCGCGGGCGACGCGGAGCGCGCCGAGAGGCTCGAAGGGCTGGCGCGCGACGGAGAGCGTGCCTGGATCTCGACGATCCACGGGTTCTGCCGGCGGCTCCTCGCGGCCCATCCCGTGGCCGTCGGCCTCGATCCGCGCTTTCGCGTTCTCGACGAGGGCGAGGCGGACCGGATCGCGACGCGCGCCTTCGAGGAGGCGCTGGAGGGCCTCCTGTCAAACGGCGACCCCGCCAGGGCGGAGCTCGTGGCCGCGATGCGGGTGAACGACCTCCGCGACCTCGCCCGAACCGCCCACGACGAGCTTCGAAGCCAGGGCCGCGAGCCCCGCCTGCCCGAGCCCCCCGATCCCGACCCCGCCGGGGCGATCGCCGGGCTCGTCGCGGCCGCCCGCGCGGCCTGCGAGGAGACCCGCGACGGGCGGGGGAGCGCCAGGAAGCTCGACGTCCTGGCGAGCGCCGCGAGCCTGGACCTGGAGGGCGAGGTGACCGAGGAGGAGATCGCGGGCCTGGAGCTCGGCTCGGGGGCGAAGGCGTTCAGCGGTCCCGCGTGCGAGAAGTACCGAGAGGCCTGGAAGGCCGCGCGCGCCGCGCTCGCCGAGCGTGCCGCGGTGGCCCACTACCGCCACATCGCGGAGCTTCTCGAGCTCTACGCGCGGCGCTACGGGGAGCTCAAGGAGGAGCGATCGGGCCTTGACTTCGAGGACCTCCAGCTCGAGGCCCGGCGGCTTCTCCGCGACCATCGGGCGATCGCCGAGGTCTACCGCTCGCGCCTTCGCCACGTGATGGTCGACGAGTTCCAGGACACCAACCGGCTCCAGGCCGACCTCGTCGAGCTGCTTCGCGGCCACAGGACCTCCGTCTTCTTCGTGGGAGACGAGTTCCAATCGATCTACGGGTTCCGTCACGCCGACGTCGAGGTCTTCCGGCGCGCGCGCGGGCGCCTCGCTTCGCTCCCGGACTCCGCGGCCCAGGTGATGCCGCTGAGCGGCAACTTCCGCGCCACCCCGGGCTTGATCGCGGCCGTGAACGCGATCGGCGAGGCGATCCTCGAGGGGTTCTCGCCGCTCACTGTCGGCGAGCCGCGCCCGGAGGCCGCGGCCCCGGGTGAGCCCCCGGTGGAGCTGCTCCTGACGCCGGCCGGGAGTGAGTGGCAGGACCAAGCGCTCGGAATCCGCATCTCCGGCGATTACCCCTCGGCTCCGGACAGGATCGCCGAGGCCCGCTTCCTCGCCGCCCGCCTGCGCGACCTGGCCGCGAACGGGGTGAAGCGCAGCGACATCGTCGTCCTCCTGCGCGCGTACACGCACGTCGCTGCGTTCGAGGAGGAGCTCGAGCGCGCCGGCCTTCGGCCCTACGTGGTCGGAGGGCGCGGCTACTGGTCCCAACAGCAGGTGGAGGACGTCCGGCGCCTGCTCGGCCTGGTCGCAAACCCGCTCGACGACGAGTGCCTGCTCGGCGGCCTCGCCTCGCCCGCGGTGGGCGTGCGCCCCGACACGCTGTGGCTTCTGCGCCGGGCCGCGGGTCGCGGACGCCACCTGTGGCCGGTGGTCGAGCGCCGCTTCGCTCGCGGCGATCCCCCCGACGGGACGGACGGCGACGACGAGACCGAGGACGACCTGGCCGCGATCCCCGCCGAGGATGTCGCCCTCCTGCGCGAGCTCTGCGCCCGGCTCGCCGTGCTTCGCGCCGAGGCGATGACGATCGGTCTCGACGAGCTCGTCGACCGCGTCGTGAAGTCGTTCGGATACGACCTGTCCACCCTGATGAGATCGCGTGGGGTGCGGCGCTACGCGAACGTGCGGAAGCTGATGCGCCTCGCCCGTGAGTACGAGGCGACGGAGGGACGCGACCTGCGCGGGTTCCTCGACTTCCTAACCGAGCGCTCCGGGGGCGATCGCGAGGGCGAGGCCGCGACCGAGGCGGAGGACCACGACGGGGTGCGGGTGATGACGGTCCACGCCGCGAAGGGGCTCGAGTTCCCCGTGGTCGCGGTGGGCGACCTGGGGCGTGACCTCCTCGTGGGAGGCAGGGCACCTGCGGTGGCGGTCGGGGAGGCATCGAACGGCGAAGCCGCGGACGAGCCCGCTCCCCCGCGCGTGGGCATCCGGCTGGCCAGGTTCGGGACAACCGCGATCGGCGTCTTCGGCTACGACGAGATGCTCGAGAAGGCCGCGGAGGACGAGGCCTCGGAGGCGTGCCGCCTCGCATACGTCGCCGCCACCAGGGCACAGGATCGCCTCATCCTCAGCGGCCGCTACAGCCCCCCGCGCCTCGCGAAGCCTCTCGAGCGGGGGCTGAGGCCAAGCACCCCGATCACCGAGAGGCTGATGCGGCAGATGGGCATCGCGGACGGCGAGGACACCGACATCGAGCTGCCCGCGCCATCGCCGCGACCAGGCCTCGAGGCGGACCTGGGCCCGGGCCGCCTGGCGGTGCGCTTCAACCGTCCCGAGCCGACGGCCTTCGGCGCGCTCCGCGGCTCGGCGGAGCCGATCGAGGAGGCGCGCCTGCCGGCGCTCTCACCGCCCCCGCTGGCTCGACCGGCCGGCCTGCCAGAGCCGGCGGCCAAGCACCTCTCCTACTCTGCGCTCGCCACCTTCAGTCGCTGCGGGTACCGGTTCTTCGCTGAGCGCATCGTCGGCCTGCCGGCGTCCGAGGCGCCGGACGGGGACGCCGCGAAGGCGACCGGTCGGTTCGGGTTCGGGAACGCCGTGCACGCGATGCTCGAGTGGAGTGCGCGGCACGGCTGGTCCGAGCCGGCGCCGGAGCTGTGCCGCGAGCTCCTGCGCCGGGAGCGCCTCGAGGGAACCGACGCCGAGCTCGACCGCGCCAGGGCGATGATCTCGAGCTGGCTCGGGTCGGAGCTCTGCGCCGAGCTGCGGAAACCGGCCGGTCGTCCCCGGCCCGAGGTGCCGTTCGTCCTTCCGCTGGGCGGGTCCGTCATCCGCGGGACGATGGACCTCCTGGTCCCCGGGGAAACGCCCCTGGTCGTCGATTACAAGACGGACGCGCTCGGCGGCTCCTCGCTCGAGGAGCTCACCGATCGATACGGGGTCCAGCGCCAGATCTACGCTCTGGCCGCAGCCGGGGATGCGCGGCGGGTCCGCACCGCGTACGTCTTCCTCGAACGCGCCGAGGAGCGGGTCGAGCTCGAGTTGGGGGCGGAGGAGCTCGAACGGGCAGCGCGCGAGCTGGAGGCGCTGATCGAAGGCATCGCGGGCGCCGACTTCGCGGTGACATCGCGCCCTCACGCGGCGCTGTGCTGGGATTGCCCCGCGCGGGCGCGTTTGTGCTCGCATCCTCCGGAGCTGACGGGGCGCCGACTCGCCTAGCGATGGCGCGCCTCGCGATCTTCGCCTACGGCTCCCTGGCCAGCCTCGCAAGCGCCGAGCGGACGCTCGGAAGGCCGGTCGAGCACGCGGCCGCCGCTCGACTGCCCGGATGGCGTCGCCGATGGTCCACCGTGCGCGACAACCTCGCCCTCGAGAAGACCTTCGCCCGTCCCGAGGACGGGACGCTCCCCCCGTTCTGCCTCGGGCTGAACCTGGAGCGCGCCGCGGGCCCGGCTCCGAACGGCGTTCTGGTCGAGGTCACCGAGGAGGAGCTCGAGCGCCTCGGCCGCCGCGAGCTGCGCTATGACCGGGTGGAGGTGAGCGACGAGGTGGCGACCGCCGATTCCCACCCCTACGAGCGAGTGGTGACGTTCACCGCCAAAACCGAGAACTTCGCGCCCCGCCCCCCCGCCGGCGCGGTGATCCTCGCCCCGTACGCACGCGCCGTCGAGGCCGCCTTCGACGCCCTCGGTCCCGGCGAGCTCGATCTCTTTCACGCGACCACCGGGCCGTATCCGGTCGAGGTGATCGAGGCCGTGCTGGTGCACGACGAGATCCCGGCGGGCAACCCCCGCGACTGGTAGTAACAATCCCCCGGTGCTGTTTCGACAGGTCATTCACGAGGACCTGGGTTGCGCCTCGTATCTGGTGGGCGACGAGCGGGCCGGGGTGGCCGCCGTTGTCGACCCCCAGTGGGAGATCGGTCCCTACCTCAGGCTGAGCCGCCTGCACGGGGTGCGGATCGAGCACGTGCTCGAGACCCACAACCACGCCGACCACGTTTCCGGGCACGGCCGACTGGCGGGAGCCACGGGGGCGACGATCCACATCCACGAGCTGGCCGATGCCGGCTATCCCCACGAGCCCTTTGAGGACGGCTGGCGACTCGCGCTCGGGCGCCTCGAGGTCGAGGCGGTACACACGCCGGGTCACCGACCGGAGCACACCTCGTTCCTGCTGCGCGATCCCGAGCGCGAGGGCCGAGCATTCGCCGCTTTGACCGGCGACTCGCTGTTCGTCGGGGACGTCGCCCGCCCCGACCTGGCGATCGAGCCCCGCGCGGGCGCCGCGGAGATCTTCGACTCGCTCCACGAACGCCTCCTCGCGCTCGCGGACGACGTCGAGGTGTGGCCGGCGCATCTCGGCGGGTCGCTGTGCGGGAGCTCGGCGATCGACAACCGGACCTCCTCCACGATCGGCATGGAGCGGCTCCAGAACCCGGCGCTCCAACTCGAGGATCGCGAGTCGTTCGTCGATGCCGCGTTGGCATCGATCGGGCAGCGACCGCCCCACGCGGAGAGGATCGTCTCCCTGAACCGCGGCCCGCTGGTCGAGGAGCTGGGCGCGCCGGTCCCGTTGAGCCCGCGCGGCGTCACAGCGGCGCTGGCCGACGACGCGATCGTCGTGGACGCTCGGACCAACGAGCAGTTCGACGAGGCCCACATCCCCGGCGCGATCAGCGCCTCGGTCTACGAAACGGGCTTCGCCACCAAGGTCGGCCACGTCGCCGCCGTCGAGACCGAGGTGATCGTGGTCGCGGCATCCGATGCATACGAGCTCGAGGCGGCCGAGCTCCTGGCCTCGGTCGGCCTACGGGTGCGCGGATACCTGGAGGGCGGGATGACCGCCTGGCGCTCGGAGGGCCGGGAGGTCGAGCGGATCGAGATGATCGACCCCGACGCCCTCGCCGCTCGACTCGGGGCGGGCGATCAGATCATCGTCCTCGACGTCCGTGAGACCGACGAGTTCGCGGACGGCCACATCCCGGGATCCGTCCACCTGCCATATGGGGAGCTCCCGAACCGGCTGGCCGAGCTGCCGCGGGATCGCACGATCGCCGCCGTGTGCAGCGGCGGAAAGCGGAGTGGGCTCGCCGCCTCGCTCCTGCAGCGCGCGGGCTTCGCGAAGGTGATCCACGTCGGCCAGGGCGGCGTCGGCACCTGGCGCGAGCGCGGTCACGCGGTCGCGGCTTCCTGACGGCACGCGCGCGTTTCGATCGACACGTGCGCGGGTAGGACAGCGCTTGCCCGTGCGCCCGCTGGAGCTAGTCCGAGTTCCACTCCTGCGCCCAGGCGCGGAGCTTCTGGATGGCGGGACGAAGCGCCCTCCCCTTCTCGGTCAGGGCGTAGGAGACGCGCGGCGGCGTGCCGGCGTATACGGACCGCTCGACGATGCGCTCCCCCTCCAGCTCGCGCAGGCGACGAGACAGAAGGCGGTCCGAGAGGCCGGGGACGGCCTGGCAGAGCTCGGCGAAGTAATGGGGACGCTCCGAGAGCGCCCACACGATCGCCCCCGACCAGCGCTTGCCGATCAACTCGACCGCGTGATGGAAGTCGGGACAGACACGGGCCGGCGGGCCTTGGGACCGAGCTCGGGCGCGCTCTTCTCGGGCGCGCTGCGCTTGCGAAGCCGCGGGTTCCACCCTCGAATGAGGTTAGCGGGTGGCGAACCCGGGTCCGCGAGGCTAGGCCGCGCAGGGCCCGGTGCCCGCCGGTCGCAGGCTGCCGCTCAGCGCGCGGCGAACGATCGCGTCGGGGATGCCCAGCCCGCCCGGCGGGCCCTTCCCCTTGGCGGCCGCGAACACGGTGGTCAGCACCCTCCCCGTTCGGTCGACCAGGGGGCCGCCGGAGTTCCCGCTTCTGACCTGGCCGCGAAACGGCGTCATCTCCCGCTGCACCGGGCCCTGTCCGTAGGAGTCCTGGCTGATCACCTTCCCGGCGCTCCCCACGCGAGCCGCCGTGACCGTGAACGGCCCGTTCTCCGGATACCCCAGGACCGCCCCGGGGGCTCCCTTCGGCACCCGCGGCGCGATCCGCAGCGCCGGCAGTCCCAGCCCGCTGACGCGCAGGATCGCGAGGTCGTTGCGACGGTCGTAGTGCACGGCGGTCGCGTCGAGGGAGGGACCCGACCGGCCCGTCACCGTGGTGTCCGCCTCGCCCGCGACGACGTGGGCGTTCGTGACCACGAGCCCCGGAGCCGCCACCCAGCCGCTTCCCTCGATCCCCAGCCCGCAGGCGGTGCCGAGCACCTTGACCACGCTGCGGCCCGCGCGCCTGACACCCGGGTCGTGCGCGATCGCCGGCTCGGGGGCGCCGACGTTCGCCTCGGGCCCACTCACCGGCGGCACCGGGTCGACGTGGCGCAGGAGGTTGAGCAGCGGGCCGCTCGGCGGGAAGGCGTCGGTGAGCGCCGTGAGGATGCTGGACTTCTGCAGCGCGCTTCGCAGGCCCCGGGCGCCGGGGCCGGGGGCGTTCAGCGCCGCCGCGCCGAACGCCCAGGCCAGGAGGAGGGCGAGGGCGCCGAGGAGGATCGCCCCGCCGGCACCATCCAGCCAGGCGGCGGGCCCGCCTCGAGGCAGGTATCGAAGGTGGATCGCCGAACCGACCCCCTCGAGCGCGAGCGCGAGCGCCGCGCCGAGAAGCAGGCCCGCGAGCACGGTGACCAGCGGGGCGTAGGACGACTCGCTCCCACCGGAGAGCAGGGCGGGACCGAGACGGCCGCCTACCGCCGCGCCGATCACGAAGCCGGCCAGCGGGAGACCGCTGGCGATCAGTCCTCGCTCGTAGCCGATCGCGGCGAACGCGACCGCGAATACGACGATGATCAGGTCGACGACGTTCACCTGGCCACTACCTTTGTATCGGCTTGAGTCCGACCAGCACGCAAGCGGCTCGGAGGCGCCGCCTCCTGACTCGAGCCCTTCCCATCGCCTTTCTTGGCCTCGTCGCGTTCGCCGCGGGGCTGATCGTCGGCGCCGCGCACACCAACGTCGCGGGCGTCCAGCGATTCGCCGACGATTGGGAGAGAGGCGACTTCGCGGGCATGTACGCGGAGCTCGGCTCCGCTTCGGCCAGCCATTACACCCTGGCCCAGTTCACCAGCGACTACGACAACGCCGAGCGGACGGCGACGGTCAAGAGCCTCAGCACGGGAGACGTCTCCGAGGACGAGGCGGGCGGTCGCAGGGTCGCCGTCGTCCCGGTGACGCTCGACACCAACGCGTTCGGGCAAATCGCCGGCAACCTGACCGTGCCGCTCGACGGCGACAGCGTCGACTGGGCGCCCAACCTCGTGTTCCCCGGCCTCGCGCCGAAGGAGCGCCTGGTCCGCCGCACCCGCGTTCCGACGCGGGCGTCGATCCTGGCCCGCGACGGGACGCCGCTCGCCGAGGGCCCGGCGACGGCGCGCTCCTCGCCGCTGGGCGCCGCGGCGGTGAACGTGGCGGGCGAGGTCTCGACGCCGAAGGCGCCGGAGAACCGGGAGCTCATGCGGCTTGGATTTCCGCCCGCTGCGCCGACCGGCACGAGCGGCCTCGAGCTCGCGTTCAACCGGCGACTCGCCGGGCGCCCGGGCGGCGAGCTCGTCGCGGTCGGTAACCGCGCCTCGCGGCCAAGCGTCGGAGGCAGGATCATCGTCTCGAGCGACCCCGTCCCCGGCAAGCCGGTCCACACCACGATCGATCCCGACCTCCAGCGGTCGGCGGCCGTGGCGCTCGGCGGGCAGTACGGAGGCGTCGCCGTGCTCGACGCGAAGACCGGGGCGGTGCTGGCACTCGCCGGCATCGCGTTCTCGGGACCCCAGCCGCCGGGATCGACCTTCAAGGTGATCACGACCACCGCGGCGCTCGACGCCGGAGTGGTCAAGCTGAGCGACCAGTTCCCGATCACGACCTCGACCGTCGTCGATGGACGCGAGATCGACAACGCCAACATGGAGGCGTGCGGCGGCAGCTTCGTCCAGGCCTTCGCGGAGTCGTGCAACGCCGTGTTCGCTCCCCTGGGGCCGAAGATCGGCTCCCAGCGCCTCGTCGACACCGCGGAGCGGTTCGGCTTCAACTCCCCGCTGACCCTGTTCGACGAGGGCGCGGTCCGCGCGCTCCACGCCCCCGAGAGCACCATCCCGAGCACGATCCCCAGCGACCTCGACCTCGCGGTCAGCGCGATCGGCCAGGGGAAGGTGCTCGCCACGCCGTTCGAGATGGCCTCCGTCGCCCAGACGATCGCCAACCGGGGCACCAGGAGCCCGAACGAGATGGTGACCGACCGCGCTCTGCGCTCCTCCGCCGGCCCCGTCCAGGTGACCTCGCCCGAGATCGCCTCGACCCTGCGCTCGCTGATGATCGGCGTGGTTCAGAACGGCACCGGAACCGCCGCCGCCCTCCCTGGGATCCAGGTGGCGGGCAAGACCGGGACCGCCGAGCTCGGACCCAATCCAACCGGGTCGGCCGGGGCCGCCCAGCAGATCGATGCCTGGTTCACGGCATTCGCGCCGGCTAGCGCCCCGAAGCTGGTGGCGGCCGCGATGGTCGTCAACGCCAGCGGCGACGGCGGCACGGTCGCGGCGCCGATCGTCCGACAGGTGCTGGCCACCGGGCTCGGCGTTGGCTAGCGGCAGACTAGGCTTCGTGCGGTCGAGTCGAGGCTGGTGGGAAGCGGCCCGGGCCTTGCCGGCGCGAACGGGGGATCCTCCATCGATGAGATGGACAATCCCCATTTCGCGTCGCGGGGCTCTCCTGCCCGGCCCCTGACGCGATCGCGTAGCGCTATTCCTCCATCTCGCGAGGGAACCCCACCGCCGCCGCGACGATCACGAGCAGGCCGCCGATCAGGGCCAGCCAGCCGCCGAGCGTCTCCGCCGGCTGGGCGATGATCGCGCCGAGGATCGACGCCGCCGCCCCCGCCGCGAGGAGCCACCACCAGCCGCCGCCGTCGCGGGAGCGGTGGGGCAGCGCGATCAGGGTCGCGGCGGCGATCACGACCAGGCAGAAGACCCGAAACCCGATCCCGAACAGGTTGAAGATGACGATCACCGCCGCGAGCACCGCGGCGATGAGGGCCACTCGCAGGGCGGTGCTAGATGTCAAGCTCGACGTGGCCAGCGGATCCAGTGGTCGAGGGTATGTCGAGGGTCAATGGTCGGGCTTCGATCGCCGACCCGGTGATCCGGAAGAGGACCATCGACCCCTGGATCGGACCATCCGCGGCGGTCGATTCCGGCACGGGCAGCGCACCGTCGCCCGCGACGTTCCCGCCGAGCTTGAGGGCGAACAGGCTATGGCTCTGGATCGGCTTGAACTTGTGGCCCTCGGTGTCGGTGACCGTGAACCGTGCCGGCACGGGCTGGGCGCTGCCCGACTCGTTCTGAATCTGCATGAAGACCCCGAGGTAGTACTGGTTGGGGGACAGGGCCGGCTGTCCCGTGAGATACGCCTTGTCCTCCGGGTCGCTGGGGTTCAGATAGCGGGTGATCTGCACGTTGTAGAGGAGCTCGCCGACCTTCATCGCCTCCCCCTCGGCGACGCTGGTGGTGTCCTCGGGATTGGTGTTGCAGCCCGACAGCAGAAGCCCGGCCCCCAGTGCGGCGCTCAGCATCAAGGCGGCACCGAGACGCGTTGGAAGGCCGGCGACGCGCAGCATGGCGGCGGAAGTCTATTCACACGTCGCGAAGCTCGAGACTCACGAAGGGACCAGGGGTCCGCGCCGGCTTTCCGCCTCGCGGTCGCAGCGTCACGGACCCGTTGCGGGCACCCGAGCCGCTCCCGCCACCACGATGCGCTCCGGCGGCCGGCCCGACTCGACGATCTCCTTCAGCCTCGACAGCGCGTGCGACCAGCTTCGGCGATAGGAGCGCTCGGCGCCGCGCAGCTCGCGTAGGCGGTCGAGCGGATGCGAGGGGTCGGTCCAGAAGCTCACCGCCACCTCGCAGCTTCCCGGGAGCTCCTCGATCAGCTCCCAGTAGGTGAGGATCGGGATCCGATCGAGCCTTCCCCCTTTGCCCCGCTCGCGGATCCGGTGCGGGGCCGAGGCCTCCTCGATCACGGTCTCCATCCACATGCGGCCGTTGACCCGCATCCGCGCCGCCGCGCCCACGCCGGAGGACTCGAGCCGCTCGAGGCGAAACTCGTCGAGGAAGTGATCGGTGAAGGCAGGGCGATTCGCCAGGTCGCAGAGGACCTCGAACACGGCCTCGCGAGGGGCGTCGATCTTCTTGGTCGCCTTCACGGGGCCCACGGCCGGCGATTCTATTCGCCGATTTCGGTCAGCAATGTTCCAAATTGCGGACGTTTGGGCGCTTTTCGAGCGGACGGTCGAGGATCCCTGGTTAACATTGCCACGAACTCGGGATCGTGATGGGCTTGTTGGTAGACGGAGTTACCGAAGCTGGGCAGACGGGAGAGCTGGCCGCGGTCGGATCGTTGGTCTGCGTCGGGTGCGGGTATTCGATCTCCCTGTCCGCGACCGACGAGCTCCCGAATTGCCCGGCCTGCGGCGAGTCGAGGTTCCGCCGAGCGTCGATGTTCGAGTCACCCACGGTCGACGCCGACGCGATCGCCCCCTCTCCCGCCCCGCCCGGGTGGCTGGACGAGGTTCGGAACGAGCTCGAGGCCGACAAGCTCTACATCGCCTACGAGGAGGACGATGAGCCCGTGATCGCGGAGCTCGGCCCCGGGTGGACGCGGATCGGCCGCAGCGGCACCGCGGACATCCGCCTCGACGACGCGACGGTCTCGCGCCGGCACGCCTTGATCGTGCGGACCCCCGACGACGAGCTCCGAGCGCTCGACGACCGCAGCCTCAACGGCCTGTTCGTGAACGGCGAGCGGACCGATTGGACGCCGCTCGGCGACGGCGACGAGCTCGAGATCGGCCGCTACCGACTCTACGTGCTCGAGGGCTAAGGGCCGGCCTCAGCGGGGCTCGCGGGGCTTCACGCTCCGCCGCTACCCCCTTGGATAAGTTCCCCTGCACAGGCGAGGTCATTCCGATGGCAATCGGCTCGACATCCAACGCCCCGGCAGCGCCCACGGCCTTGCCCCCCGACCCCTCCCCCGTTTCGGCCGACGCGCTCGAGACGGCGCTCGAGCGCGCCCGCGAGCGCCTGCTCGCGCTTCAGGACGAGCGCGGCTGGTGGAAGGGGGAACTCGAGACCAACGTGACGATGGACGCCGAGGACCTCCTGCTGCGCGAGTTCCTCGGGGCCGCAGACGACGAGACCGTCGGGAAAGCCGCCCGATGGATCCGCTCCCAGCAGCGAAGCGACGGCACCTGGGCGAACTTCCACGACGGCCCTCCCAACGTCTCGACGACGATCGAGGCCTACGCCGCGCTTCGGCTGGCCGGCGACCCCGTCGACGCGCCGCACATGGCGGCGGCTCGGGCCCACATCCTTCGCGAGGGGGGCCTCGAACGCGCCCGCGTGTTCACCCACATCTGGCTCGCCCTGTTCGGCCTGTGGTCCTGGGACGACGTCCCGGCCCTGCCGCCGGAGCTGATCTTCCTTCCCGCGTGGGTTCCGCTCAACCTCTACGACTTCGCCTGCTGGGCGCGCCAGACGATCGCGGCGCTGACGATCGTGCGGGCCGAGAAGCCGGTGCGCCCGGTGCCATTCGACCTGGAGGAGCTTCGCGCTGGAGAGGCCGCTCCACCTCGAGCCCGCTCGATCCGAGGCCGGGTGCTCCTCGGACTCGACTCGATCATGCGCCGGTACGAGCGGCACCCCCTGGCATGGCTTCGGCGGCGGGCGATCCGGCGCGTGGAGCGCTGGGTCATCGATCGACAGGAGGCCGACGGCTCATGGGGCGGGATCCAGCCCCCCTGGGTGTACTCGTTGATAGCCCTCTCGGTACGCGGCTATCCCCTCGACCACCCCGTGATGCGGGCGGGCCTCGGGGGAATCGACGGCTTTCTGATCGACGACGGCCGCGGTCGCCGACTGGAGGCCTGCCAATCCCCGGTCTGGGACACGGCGCTCGCGATCATCGCGCTCACCGACGCGGGGGTGGAAGCGGACGATCCCGCGATCGTTCGCGCGGGTGAGTGGCTCCTGGGCGAGGAGGTTTCCCTGCGCGGCGACTGGGCCGTTCGCCGCCCCCGGCTCGCGCCCGGCGGCTGGGCGTTCGAGTTCGAGAACGACCACTACCCCGACATCGACGACGCGGCCGAGGTGGTGATCGCGCTGCGGCGGGTCGCACATCGTCAGCCCGGGCGTGCGGAGCAGGCGATCCGACGTGCGGTCGAATGGACCACCGGCATGCAGAGCGCCAACGGCGGCTGGGGCGCCTTCGACGCCGACAACGTCCGGGAGCTCTGCCGGGAGATCCCGTTCTGCGACTTCGGCGAGGTGATCGACGATCCGAGCGTCGACGTCTCGGCGCACGTGCTCGAGATGCTCGGCGGGGAGGGCCTCGGCGCGGCGCCGGCCGCCCGGCGAGGAGCCTCCTACGTGCTCGCGGAGCAGGAGGCGCGGGGCTCGTGGTTCGGCCGCTGGGGCGTCAACCACGTCTACGGGACCGGCGCGGCGATCCCTGGGCTCGTCGCGTGCGGGGTGGCTCACGGTGACCCGCGAATCCGTCGCGCCGTCGCCTGGCTGACCGAGACCCAGAACGAGGACGGTGGCTGGGGAGAGGACGCGCGCTCTTACGACGATCCCGGCTGGATCGGCCGGGGTCCCAGCACGGCCTCGCAGACCGCCTGGGCGCTGATCGCGCTCCACGCCGCCGGCGAGGAGCGCGGTCCAGCCGTCGAAAGGGGTCTCGCGTGGCTCGCGCTCCACCAGCGTGACGATGGCAGCTGGGACGAGCCTCAGTACACCGGCACCGGCTTCCCCGGCGACTTCTACATCAACTACCACCTCTATCGGCTCACCTTTCCGCTGATGGCGCTCGGCCGATGGATCGGGTCGGGTGAGCCGGGATGAGCCGGTGAACCCAGCCGCGCCGGACGCCGCGAGGTCTCGGAGCGCGGCCTTCGAAAGACCGCCCGGCGGCCGGCTGCCGGAGCTCGAGGAGGTGATGCAGCAGGCGGGCGCCGAGAACTTCCCCGTCGCCTCACGTCTACTCCCCAGGCGATCCCGCGATGCCCTGCTGGCGATCTACGGCTTCGCTCGCCTGGTCGACGACGTCGGCGACGAGGCCGCGGGTGACCGGCTCTCGCTGCTCGACGCGATCGACGAGGAGATCGATCGCATCTACGCCGGCGGCGAGGCTCACCATCCCGCGATGCGGCGGATCGCGGCGGTCGTGCGCGAGCACGGGATCTCACCCGAGCCGCTCCATCGCCTGGTCGAGGCGAATCGGCGCGACCAGGTCGTGCGCGGCTACGAGACTTTCGACGATCTCCTCGACTACTGTGCGCTCTCCGCCGACCCCGTCGGCCGCATGGTGCTTCGAGTGTTCGCGGCCGCCACCCCGGATCGAATCGAGCTGTCCGACGCCGTCTGCAGCGGCCTCCAGGTGACCGAGCACATCCAGGACATACGGGAGGACCTCGATCGCGGGCGCGTGTACATGCCGCGGGAGGACCTCGCAAGGTTCGGCTGCAGCGCCGACGAGCTCGGGATCGAGCCGACGCCGGAGCGGGTGCGCGCGCTGATCGCGTTCGAGGTCGAGCGCGCCCGTCGGCTCCTCGACCGCGGCGCCCCCCTGATTCGCCGGCTCCGCGGTCGCCCCACGCTCGCCGTGGCCGCATTCGTCGCCGGGGGCCGGTCCGCGCTCGAGGCGATCGAGCGCGCCGGCTACGACGTCGCGAACGGCCCGCCGCATCCCTCGTGGTGGGCGCGGGTCGTCGGATCGCTGCGCACCGCCCGGGCGGCGCTTCGGGGCTGAGATGGAGACCAGGGAGGCCTACCGATACTGCGAGCGCGTCACCCGGGACGCGGCGGCAAACTTCTTCTACGGGATCCGGCTGCTGCCGGCCGATAAGCGCCGCGCGATGTGCGCGGTGTACGCGTTCGCCCGTCGCGTCGACGACATCGGTGATGGGGGGCTGCCGCCCGAGCGCAAACTGGCTGAGCTGCGGTCGGTCCGTGAGTCGCTCTCCCATCCGTCCGGGGAGCCGATCGCCGTGGCGCTCGGCGACGCTCGGCGACGCTTCAAGCTCCCCGAAGGTGCGCTGACCGACCTCCTGGACGGCGTCGAGACCGACGTCGTCGGGCCGCGCTTCGAGCGCTTCGACGAGCTCGTCGTCTACTGCCGCGCGGTGGCGGGCTCGATCGGCCGCCTCTGCGTCGCGATCTTCGGGGCCCGGGACGTGACCGCGGGCGCGGCGCTCGCGGACGACCTCGGCGTGGCGATGCAGCTCACGAACATCCTTCGAGACGTCAGGGAGGACTACGAGCGAGGCCGCGTCTACCTGCCCGTCGAGGACCTGGAGGCCTTCGGGTGCAGAGAGGACCTCGCCGACTCGCCGCCGCAGAACGCCGCCGCGTTGATCAGGTTTCAGGCGTCGCGGGACCGCGAGTGGTTCGATCGGGGGCTGAAGCTGCTGCCGCTGCTGGATTCCCGCTCGGGGGCCTGCGTGCAGGCGATGACCGGCATCTATCGCAGGATCCTGACCCAGATCGATCGCGACCCGGGCGAGGTGCTGCGGCGCCGGGTCTCCCTGCCGGCCTGGGAGAAGGCGTGGGTAGCGGCGCGGAGCCTGGCCGGGGTCGGGACGTGAGCGAGATGCGCGTCACCGTCGTGGGCGGAGGCCTGGCCGGCATCTCGGCGGCCCTCGCCTGCGCGGACGCGGGCGCGAAGCCGACGCTGGTCGAGGTTCGCCCGCGGCTCGGGGGCGCGGCGTATTCGTTCGAACGCGACGGGATGGTGCTCGACAACGGGCAGCACGTCTTCCTGCGCTGCTGTACCGCCTACCGGGCGCTGCTCGCGCGGCTGGGCAGCGATTCGGCGACGGTCCTCCAGCGGCGCCTGGCGATCCCGGTGCTCGCCCCCGGAGGGCGAATCGAGTGGCTGCGGCGATCGGCGCTGCCCGCCCCGCTTCACCTCGCTCCCGCGCTCGCCCGCTACGGCCATCTGTCGGCGGGCGGGCGTGCCCGAGCCGCCCGCGCGGCGCTCCGGCTCTCGCGCCTCGGCCTCGACGACGCCTCGCTCGACGAGCGGACCTTCGGTGACTGGCTGGCCGCCCAGGGGCAGGGACCGCGTGAGCTCGAGGCGCTTTGGAACCTGATCGCCCTTCCGACCCTGAACCTGCCCGCCGCAGAGGCCTCGCTGGCGATGGCGGCGTTCGTCTTCCAGACGGGCCTCCTGCACGATGCCGCGTCCGGCGACGTCGGCTTCGCGAGGCTGCCGCTGTCCTCGGTGCACGGCGAGCCGGCCGAGCGCGCCCTGCGGGCCGCTGGGGTGGCGATCCACCTCGGGTGGCGGGCCGAGCGGATCGAGGCCCTCCCGGGGCGCACGTTGGCCGTCGAGAGCCGCGACGAGAGCGTCGAGTCGGATGCGGTGATCCTGGCGGTCCCACACCGGCGCGCGGCCTCTCTCCTGCCCCCTGGGGCCCTCGAGGAGCCCTCCCGCCTCGACCGCCTCGGTGCGTCCCCGATCGTGAATCTCCACGTCCTGTACGACCGGCGGGTGACGGACCTGGAGTTCGCGGCCGCCGTTCGAAGCCCGGTGCAGTGGGTGTTCGACCGCACCCGTGCCGCCCGCGCGGCCGATGGGCAGTACCTCGCCGTCTCGATCTCGGGCGCGGAGCGCGAGAGCCGGATGAGCGGTGACCAGCTCCGGCGGCGGTTTCTGCCGGCGCTCGCCGAGCTGTTTCCGCGCGCCCGCGGGGCAGGCGTCGAGCGGTTCGAGGTGACCCGCGAGCACGCCGCGACGTTTCGCGCCGCGCCGGGCGTCGCAGGGCTTCGGCCCCGCGCCAGAACGGGCGTGCCGGGGCTCGCGCTCGCGGGCGCCTGGACCGACACGGGGTGGCCGGCGACGATGGAGGGGGCGGTCAGGAGCGGCCTGGCGGCCGCGCGGGAGGCGCTCGGGGCACCGCCTCCGGCGCGGGTCGCGGAGGCGGTGGCTTGAGCTCGCGCTCGGGGGAGGGTCTGCTGCTCCTGGCACCGCTCGGCATCGAGGCGCGCGCGCTTCGTCGTGGGGCGCCCGGGGCGAGCGTCGTTCGCACCGGAATCGGGCCTCGCCGCTCGCGACGCGCCGCCGCCCGCGCCGCGCACCTGCCCGGGAACGCGGTGGCGGTCTGCGGGTTCGCCGGCGCGCTGCAGCCGGAGCTCGCCCCCGGCGACATCGTTGTGGCGACGGAGGTCCGGGGCGCGGGCGAGCCGGTTCGATGCGACGCTGCGGGGCTCGTCGCCTCGATGCTCCGCCGGGCCGGCTTTCGGGTCCACGCCGGCCCGCTTGCGTCGGCGCCGCGGATCGTGACCGGCGCCGAAAGGGCGCGGCTCGCGGCCACCGGCGCGCTCGCCGTCGACATGGAGTCGGCCTGGATCGCTCCCGGCCTCGCCGGGCGCCCCTGGGCGGTGGTTCGCGCCATAGTCGACACTCCGAAGCGCGAGCTGCGGCGGCCGCTCGCGACCGTAACGGGCTCCCTGCGGGCGTTCCGAGCGCTCGGCCGCGCCGCGGCGGTTCTCTCGGAGTGGAGCGCGGCCGCCCAGCCGCGCCAGATCGTGCTCGCGAATCCGCGCGCCTCCTGCGCGGGCGTGGAACGGGCGATCGACGTCGTCGAGCGGGCGCTCGCCCGCTACGGCCCGCCCGTCTACGTCCGCAGGCAGATCGTCCATAACAGCCACGTGGTGGGTGAGCTCGCGGCCCGGGGGGTCGTCTTCGTCGACGAGGTCGACGAGGTCCCGGCTGGAGCGCGGCTCGTGTTCTCCGCCCATGGCGTCTCCCCGGGGGTGCGCCAGGCGGCGCGGCGGCGAGGCCTGCGGGTGATCGACGCCACCTGTCCGCTGGTGAGCAAAGTCCACGCCGAGGCGCGGAGGTTCGCGCGGGACGGCTACACGATCATGCTCATCGGGCACGCCGGCCACGACGAGATCGAGGGGACGGTCGGCGAGGCGCCGGGATCGATCCGCCTGCTCGCGGACGAGCGCGATGCCCGCGAGGTCCAGGTGGAGGATCCCGGACGGGTTGCCTACCTGACGCAGACGACGCTCGCCGTCGACGAGACCGACGGGGTCGTCGAGACGCTGCGCGAGCGGTTTCCGGCATTGGCCGGGCCGCGCACCGACGACATCTGCTACGCGACCCAGAACCGCCAGGACGCCGTGCGCGCGATGGCCCCGGCGTGCGATCGGATCATCGTCGTCGGGTCGTCCAACTCGTCGAACTCGATGCGGCTCGTCGAGGTGGCCGAGCGAGCAGGGTGTCGGGCGCGCCTCGTGGACGGGATCGGGGACCTCGATCCGGGCTGGCTCGGCGGCGCCCGGGTCGTGGGGATCACCGCGGGGGCCTCGGCGCCGGAGCGCGTCGTCCAGGACGTCGTTCGGGCGCTGGAGGCGTTGGGGCCGGTCGAGGTCAGCGAGCTTCCGGGCGTGAGCGAGGACGTGACCTTCAGTGCGCCCGCCGACCTGAGATGATTCGCGAATGGCCGTCCCTCTGAGGCAGAGCGTTCGCACCGCGACCTACCTCGCCCGGCAGCGGCTGGCGAGGCGGGAGAAGTTCCCGCTGCTGGTCGAGCTCGAGCCGCTCTACCAGTGCAACCTGGCGTGCGCGGGCTGCGGGAAGATCCAGCACCCCGACCACGTGCTGCGCCGCCGGATGCCGGTTGACCAGGCGCTCGAGGCGATCGAGGAGAGCGGCGCGCCGATGGTCTCGATCGCCGGCGGCGAGCCGCTGATCCACCCGGAGATCGACGAGATCGCCAACGAGCTCGTCCGGCGCAAGAGGTTCGTCTACCTGTGCACGAACGCGATTCTGATGGAGCGCAAGCTCGACCTCTTCGAGCCCTCCCCCTACTTCGCGTGGGCGATCCACCTCGACGGGATGCGCGAGCGACACGACGCCTCGGTCTGCCGCGAGGGCGTGTTCGACAAGGCCGTCTCGGCGATCCATGCGGCGAAGGAGCGGGGGTTCCGGGTGACGACCAATACGACCTTCTTCACCCACGACTCGCCCGACACGGTCCGCCAGGTGCTGGACTTCATCAACGACGAGCTCGAGGTCGACCAGATGATGATCTCACCGGCCTACGCGTACGAGAAGGCGCCCGACCAGGACCACTTCCTCGGCGTCAAGCAGACGCGGGAGCTGTTCAAGGCGGTGTTCGCCGACGGGGGGCGCAAGCGCTGGCGCCTCAACCACACGCCGCTGTTCCTCGACTTCCTCGAGGGCAAGGTCGACTTCCAGTGCACCGCGTGGGGAATTCCGAGCTACTCGGTGTTCGGCTGGCAGCGGCCGTGCTACCTGATGGCGGACGGCTACGCCAAGACGTACAAGGAGCTCGTCGAGACAACCGAATGGGAGAAGTACGGTCGCGGGCGCGACCCGCGCTGCGACAACTGCATGGCCCACTGCGGCTACGAGCCGACCGCGGTGATGGCCACGACGAGGTCGTTCAAGCAGTCCCTGCGGGCCGCGCTGAGCCAGTAGCGCTCAAGCCGTCTCCGCGGGCGGCGCCAGGCCCGTGGGCCTGGGCTTTCGGGCGAGGCTTCGCCAGGCCATCCCGACGGTGAGGCGCGCCATCGAGCGGCCGAGCGACTCGAACCCGCCGATCACCTGATCCAGGGCCGCGGCGAACCGTTCGATGTCCTCTTCCTCCACCACCAGGGCAGGAAGCGCCTTGATCACGTTCATCCGGTGCCCGGCGACCTGGGTGAGGATGCGATGGTCGCGAAACAGCGGCACCACCACGAGCTGGGCCGCGAGCCCGGGCTGGCGGCGCTCGACGGAGTCCCAGATGCGCCGGGCGGCCCGCCCGCTCGGCGGGCCGAGCTCGATCGCCCACATCAACCCGAGCCCCCGGACGTCGCGGACCACCTCGTGGCGCTCGGCCAGCGGACGGGTCAGCTCGAGCAGCCGATCCCCGCGCGCCCTGGCGCGCTCGACGAGCCCGGCGTCGTCGATCTCGGCCAGCGTCGCCAGCGCGGCGGCGGCCGCGAGGTCGTTCTGGCCGAAGGTCGACCCGTGGGCCACCGAGCGCTCCATCGAGTCGAAGACGGCGTCGAAGACGGCGCGGGAGGCGAGGATCGCGCCCACCGGCACGTAGCCGCCCGAAAGCGCCTTGGAGACCAGGATCAGGTCCGGCTCGAGCTCCCAGTGCTCGAGCGCCAGGAAGCGCCCGGTCCTGCCGAGACCCGTCTGGATCTCGTCGACGCAGAGAAGCGCCCCGTGGCGCCTGCACAGCTCCTGGGCGCCGGGCAGGAAGCCGGGCTCGGGGATCACCACGCCCTTTCCCTGCACCGGCTCCACCAGGAACATCGCGACGTCGCCGCGCTCGAGCTCCCGCTCGAGCGCCTCTAGGTCCCCGAACGGGACCGCGTCGCAGCGGGGCAGGAAGGGCCCGAAGCGCTCCCGGAACTCGGGGTTCCCGTTCACCGACAGGGCCCCCATCGTCAGGCCGTGGAAGCCGTGCTCGCAGTAGACGACCCTGGGACGGCCGGTGGCCGCTCGCGCCATCTTGATCGCCCCCTCCACGGACTCGGCGCCCGAGTTGGTGAGGAGAGCGGTCTCCACCGAGCTCGGGGCGCGGCGCAGGAGCTCCTCCGCCAGCACCCCGGGGAGCACCGTGACCCCGAGCTGCGGCAGGCTCGCCGTCCCCGCCTCGAGCACGCGCTCGAGCTGCTGCCTGACCGCGGGGGGGTTTCGCCCCAGGGCGAAGACGCCGTAGCCCGTCAGGAGGTCCAGATAGCGCTCGCCGGCGGAATCGACCAGATACGCCCCCTCCCCGCGAACCCACGTCCGCTCGAACCCGATCGTCCGCAGCACCCGCACGAACTGCCGGTTCAGGTGCCGCTCGTGGAGCCTCGAGGCCTCCTGCGCACGGGTGGCGAGGATCTCGGCGACGTCGATGCTGGGACTTCGGTTCGCTTGCGCCACCGGGGGATCGTTCCAGAGTGACGGCGATCGGCGAATTGCGACGACCGGCCCGTCGCAGTTCGCCAAGTGCGCGGGCCACCCCGTCGCTGGTCGAGTTCCGACGACAATGTCAACGCAACTCGACCAGCGATGTAGCGGATGCATGCGCTCGCCGAGCGCCCAGTGTCCGTTTTCGGGGGGTGGGGCCCTCCCTTACCCAGCCTCGTTCGCCGGGGGCGACCCCCGCCCGCGCCCTACTCCGTCGAGATGTTCGGGTCGGCCTGGACCTTGTGGGGAACGATCATCAGGAAGCTCCCCTGGGCCGCTGCGGCGAGCGCCCGGACCCGCTCGGCCTCGGCCTCCTGGTCGGTGGCGCGGAGCTCGCCGGCGTAGTGGCCGAGGAGCTCCTCGATGTCGAGCATGCCCTCGGCGTCGATCTCGGTGAGCTCCACCTTGGCGCCCTCGCCGAGGCGCCGCTCGATCGCGGCGCGGTCGAGGTTCCACTTCGGGTTGACGCGGACGTAGACCCGGCCGCCGGTCATCCCCGAGCACGCCCAGGGGCCGAGGTCGCCGAGCACCACGGCGCGGCCCGAGGTCATGTACTCGAACGCGAAGCCCTTGGCGTTCGCCCGATCGGAAACGCAGCCCAGAGAGTCGTCGAGCGGGCGCTCGGGCTCGCCCGCGAGGACGACGTCGGCGCCGGAGAGGCGGATGCAGAAGCGGGAGTCGGCGGAGCCCTGGACGAACAGGCGCCCGCGCTGGGCCCCGTAGGCGAACGACTTGCCGACCGACCCGTTGACCCGGCGGCCGTCCGCGCTGCGGCCCTTCATGATCGAGACCGTGCCACCGAGCATCGTCTTGCCGACCCCGTCCTGGGCGCCGCCCTCGACGCGAACGACGAGTCCCCAGGCGTTGAACGCGCCGAAGCCCTGCCCGGCGACCGAGCCCCCGTTGAAGTTGAGCTCGGCGAGCACGTCCCCGGCGTCACCCTGAGGCGCGCCGTCGTAGATCCGGGCCCGGGAGACGGCGCCCGCGAGCTCGGTCCCGAGGACCCGATCGTGGGCGTCCGTGGGACGCGGGAACTCCTCGCGAACGACGTCTCCGGTGAACACCCTGTCGGCGAGCCCGGCGAGACGTGACGAGGCCTCCTTACGCTCCATCCGGATCGGCCGCGCACGCACCAGGCCGGCCTCGGCACGCGCCTCGGCGGCGACCAGCTCCTCCTCCGCGACCGGGAGGTCGATCGGCTCGAGGTCCAGGAACTCCTCGAGCGGCGTGATCAGCTCGGCGAGGTCGAGCTCCTCCGCGTGGGAGACCTGCTCCAGGAGGTCGTAGCGGCCGACGAGGTCCTGGGCGCGCTCGTAGCCGAGCTCCGCCACCACGCGCTTCACCTCCTCCCCCATCGACTGGAAGAAACGGGCGCAGCTCTCGGCCGCCGAGTCCACGTGCTGCGGGGTGAACTTCTTCAGGCCGTGCTCCTGAGCCTGGTCGACGGTCTCGATCTGAGTCGCGATCCCCACGTGGCAGGTGTCCAGCTGGCACCCGCGGCAGATCGTGCAGCCGAGGGAGACCATCGCCAGGGTGCCGAACGCGACGCGGTTCGCCCCCATGCAGTGGAGCTTCACGATGTCGTGGGCGTGGCGGTAGCCGCCGTCCGCCCAGATCTCGACCCGATTTCGGATTCCGGCCTCCATCAGCGCCCGGTGAACCGCGCGGGTGCCGATGTCCGACGGCAGGCCCACGTGGCGGAGGGCGTGCTGGCGCGCGGCGCCGGTGCCCCCCTCGAAGCCGGAGAGGGTGATGATGTCGGCCCCCGCCTTCGCGATTCCGAGCCCGATCGTGCCGACGTTCGGGACCACCGGCACCTTGACGGACACACGCAGGTCGGGATTCACGGTCTTCAGCTCGTCCACGAGCTCCGCGAGGTCCTCGATCGAGTACAGGTCGTGGTTGTTCGAGGGCGAGATCAGGTCGGTCCCCGGCGAGGCGTTTCGCGCCGCCGCCACCTTCTCCGAGACCTTCTTGCCCGGGAGGTGGCCACCCTCCCCCGGCTTGGCGCCCTGGCCGATCTTGATCTCCGCGACGTAGGAGGAGTTGAGCATCTCGGCCGAGACCCCGAAGCGGCCCGAGGCCACCTGCTGCCCGCGCCACTTGCGGTAGCGGCCGTACATGTCCTGGATCTCGCCGCCCTCCCCGTTGATGCAGAGGATGTTGATCGCCTTCGCCGCCTCCGCGTACGAGCGGAACGCGGGCTCGGACTGCGAGCCGAAGCTCATCGAGGAGATCACGATCGGATAGTCGTGATGCCCCACCGAGGCGTCCACGGCCTCGGCCTCGATCGAGGGACGATCGGACCGCAGGTCCATGACGTGGCGCATCGATATGGGGCTCTGCCTCTCGAGCTCGCGAACCTTCTCGGAGTACTCCTTATAGGACGAGGTGCCGTTGGCCGCCGCGATCGCGGCCTTGTACACCTTCGGGTAGAAGCGGAAGGTCTTCGCCGGCTTCGACTCGGTGTCGCCGGTGAGGACCCGAAACCGCTCGTCGGTGTCGGCGTCGAGGTCGGCGAAGCCGATCCCACCCCGCTCCGAGGCGCAGAAGGTCTCGCACTGGAAGATCTCCGCGAGCTCGGGCTTGACGCCGATCGACGAGAACTGCCGCGCGTAGCCGCGGACCTCGTGGATCCCGATCGTCGAGATCACCTTCTCGATCCCCTTGCGGAGCGCCGCGCACAGGTTCGCGACGTCGGCCTCGTAGTCGTCGACGCAGATCACCTCGACCATCACGTACGGGCACACCCCGTCGGCTCCGAGGCCGAGCGCCATCGCCACGTCGTGGACGTTGCGGATCGCCGCCGAGCGCAGCACGATCGAGCACCGGCGCCGCAGGTTCTCCTCCCCGGTCTCGCCAATCTTGAGCTGCTTCAGCGCCTGGTCGACCGCCGAGGTGGCCAGGTGGGCGTCGAGGTAGCGGCGCTCGCCGTCAAACACCGTCCGGTCCGTGAGCACCAGGAGCTCGCGCCCCTGGCGCACGCACTTGACCGCCTCCTGCTTGATGCGCTCGATCGCGCCGTGGATGGTCTCCGACTCGAGCAGCGCGATGTCGATCGCTGCGGCGCGGTCGCGAAAGTCCTCCCACAGGTCCTCGAGCAGGTACGTCTGATGGTCGCGGGCGATCCTCCGGTAGGTCGAATCGCCGAGCGGCGCGAGGTCGTGGTGACCGCCGAGAATCACCGGGAACGACGTCTCGATCGTGCGAGTGTCCGTGGCGGGCGCGTGGATCGACGGCCTGCGTCCGAACAGCGCGCGAGTGGAGAAGTGCTCGATCTCGCGCTCGCGGTCGATCGCCGGGTTGGTGACCACCGCGACCGTCTCCTTGAAGTAGTCCGCGAGGTTCTGGCGCTCCGGCGCGAGGGCGGCGAGCGGCCCGTCGTAGCCCAGCGAACCGATCGGCTCGGCGCCGCTCGAGGCCATCTGCTGGCAGAGCTTCACGTCGTCGCGCTGCCACCCGAAGCCGGCGAGGACCCGATCCTCGACCTTGACTGGCTCCGACGGCCCGGCCGAGGTGTAGCCGGGGATCTCGGCGCCCTCGAGCGGGCCGCCGGTCTCGAGCGCCCGGTCGTACGGCGCGGCAGCGTCGGCTCCGGCGCGCTCGAGCCACCGGGCGGCGACCGCGCGCTGGACCTCGTAGTGCTCGTGGAGCCGGGACGCCCGCCCCTGCGGGTCGATCGTGACCATGAACTTCTCGCCCGGGCCCAGCGGCTTCGGCTCGCCGACCATCTCCCCGCAGCCGACGACCCCCGGCTCGGAGCTGAAGATGTAGTCGTCGGCCGTCTCGAGCTTCCACAGGGGGCGCAGGCCGAGCGCGTCGGCCGAGAACACGCACTCGTCGCCGTGACGGGCGATCAGCGCCACCGGCCCCTGCGCGAACGGCCCCATCGCCTGGCGGAGGTACATGTAGAACGGCTGGAGCTCGCGGGGCAGGAGGCGGATCTCGTCGACGATCGGCGGCACCACCATCTCCATCGCCTCGGCGAGCGAGAGCCCGTTGACTCGGATCATGTGATCGACGACCCGGTTCAGGTCCTGGGAGTCGGAGCAGCCCGGCTGAATCGGGACGCCCAGCATTCGCGCCTCCTGGCGCAGCTGCTCGATCGTGTTGATCTCACCGTTGTGCCCGAGGACCGTGAACGGCTGCACTCGCTTGAACGACGGCCACGTGTTGGTCGAGTAGCGGTTGTGGCCGAAGCAGCCGATCGTCTCGAAGCGCTCGTCGCGAAGGTCCGGGTAGTACTCGCCGAGCACCCCCGGGGCCCCCATCACCTTGTAGACGCACGTCGAGGCCGAGAACGAGGCCACATGCGCATCGAGCTCCGCCTCGAGCGCGACCATCAGGTCGAAGGTGAGCCGATCGCGGCGCTTGGCGTCCGGGAGCACCCCCGCGACCTGCCAGAAGTGCGGCTCCTCCTCGCGCGCGGTGGCGCCGAGGGCGTGCGAGTCGACGCCGCCGAGCCGCTCGGCGAGGATCCGGAACCCGCCGCGGCCGAGGAGCCGGCGGGCGTCGTGGAGCGCGCGGTCGAGGTCCCGCGAGCGGTCGATGAACACGTGGGCGACCGCGAACGCGGGGTCGAGCGTCAGCGCCGGGTTGTGGCCGCCGGCGCGGACCTCCTCGGCCCAGATCTTCCGCGGAAGGTCGACCAGGATCCCGCAACCGTCCCCCTCCCCGTCCACGTTGCCCGCCCGGTGGAGCATCTTCTGCAGGTTGGCGAGAGCGAGCTCGACCGACGCTCGGCTGGGTGTCGCGTCCTTCCGCACCGACGCGTAGATCGCGCAGGCGTCGCGATCCTCGACGCTCGGCGGCGAGACTCGCGGACGATACGGGCGCTCAGGCGAAAGGCGTCGCCGCTCGGGCGGCGGCGCAGGACGAGTGGAAGAGCTAGCCAATCCGACCTCCCGGATTCCACGCCTTCTCCGAGCGGGCGCGCGACTGGGGGACAAACGGGAGCGCAAGTATAAAGACAACCTCGGCGCGACTTCGTGCCTCCTCATCGCCGAACCACGCGCATATAGTCCGCGGCGCATGTCGGTAGCGATCGCTGTCCTCTCGCAGAAAGGCGGCACCGGGAAGACGACCATGGTCCGCTCCCTGGCGGACGTGTTCGAGCGACTCGGGGTCGACGTGCTCGCGGTCGACGCCGATCCGCAGGGAAACCTCTCCGACTACTTCGACACGGACCCGAACGCGGAGCCCACGCTCGGCGAGGTCCTCCAGGGCCAGGTGCGGGCGGCCGACGCGATCCACGGTCGCGTCGTCCCCGCGAACCTTCGGCTCGCCGAAGCCGAGCTGACGCTCTCCGGGAAGATCGGCCGCGAGGTGACCCTCCGCAACGCGCTCCGCGACCTGCGGCGAAATCGCGACCTGATCCTGATCGACTGCCCGCCGACCCTCGGCCTGTTGACGGTCAACGCCCTGGTGGCCGCGACCCACGCGATCCTCTCCACCGAGGCGCAGTACTTCTCCCTGCAGGGCATGGAGCAGGCGGTCCAGGTGGTCGACCTCGCGCGCGACTCCCTCAACCCCGAGCTCGAGTTGCTCGGGGTGTGCCTGAACATCGCGAACATGCGCACCCGGCACGCCCGCCAGACCCACGAGGCGCTCCGCGAGCGCTTCGGCGACAAGCTGTTTCGAACCGTGATCAGGCAGTCGATCGCCTACGCGGAGTCGGCCGAGCGCGCGGTCCCGATCCTCGACTACCGTCCCGACCGCGGGGCCGACTACCTGTCGCTGGCCGGCGAGATCCTCAGGCGGCTGGGGATGCAGGAGATGCTCGAGCCCCTCGACGAGTTGAGCGCGGGGCTGGTTCCCGCCGGGGCGACGGGTCAGGCTGCCCCGGCGGCGGCGAGGGCGTCCTCGACGCTCGAGTAGGGCCGGATCGAGACGATCCGCTCCCCCCGCACCTCGTAGACCCGCGCCCAGCTCGCGCTCGTCTCGGCGCCGCTGCGCCCGCCGACGAAGCGGCTGGCCCCTCCCACCGCGACGCACCCGTCCCTGCCCTCGACGCAGCGCTCGATCTCGATCGGCGTGTCCGCGAAGACGTCGAACATCGACCGGGCGAAATCGACCATCCCCTCCTTCCCGCGCAGGGTGCGCCCCTCCGGGAAGTCCGCCGACCGCCGCCACTCGCAGTCGGGATGCAGGGTCGCCTCGAGCGCCTCGAGGTCACGGCGGTTCCATGCCTCGAAGTAAGCTTCGACGACTTCGACGGGCGAGTCTCCCACGCTGGGCAGTATCCATCGAATGCCGATGAGCGACAACGACTCCCACCAGGCGCTGGAGCAGGCGATCGGACGCTACAACGAGGCCTGGAACGCGCACGACCTCGACACGATCATGTCCATGCACGCGCCCGACATGGTGTTCGAGAACCACACCGCCCGCGAACGCGCCGAGGGCGAGGCGGCCCGCGAGCACATCGGGCGGATCTTCGAGACCTGGCCCGACATCAACTTCTCGACCCGCCGCCTCTACGTCCGAGACGGCCTCGTGGTCCAGGAGTGGACCGCGATGGCCACGCACGCGAACGAGATGCGCCGCGGCGACCTGGTCGCCGAGCCGACGGGCAAGAAGGTCACCTGGGACGGGCTCGACGTGATCCCCTTCGAGGGCGGCCTGGTGAAGCGCAAGGACGTCTATTCGGACTCGGTCTCGATCCTGCGCCAGCTCGGGTTGATCTAGAGCTCGGGGACGTCGGCGCCGAGGGGCGAGAACGGGGCGCGGCTGATCTCCGCCCAATCCCCGGCCCGCTGCCGGAGGGCCTCGGTGACCTTGCCGGTGTCCTGCCAGAAGCACCAGAAGAGGAGCGCGGGCCCCGCGCCTGAGACGGTGGCGCCGATCGCGCCCAGGTCGCGAGCGTCCGCGAGGAGCTCCATCGAGCGCGGATAGAGATGAGCGCGGTTCGGCTGATGAAGACGGTCGGCGAGGCCGCGCGAGATCAGCGTCAGGTCGGAGCGCTCGATCCCGAGCACGAGCTGCGTCGCCGCGGCGAGGTTGGCGACCGCGTCGGGGACCGGGACCTCGCTCGGCATCGCCGCGCGGGCGTCCTCGGTCGCGACCTCCTCGCCGGGAACGACGAGCACCCCCTCGATGCCCTGGGGCGGGTCGAGCCTCACCGGGACCGGCGGCTCACCCCCGTCCGCCTGCGGACAGACGACGAACCCGCCGTAGAGCGCCGCGCCGACGTTATCGGGATGTCCCTCCAGCTGGACCGCGCGGGCGTAGACCTGGTCGCGGTCGAGGGCGAGCTCGAAGAGGTGATCGGCGGCCAGGAGACCGGCGACGATCGCCGCCGCCGAGGAGCCGAGGCCGCGAGCGAGCGGGATCTCGCTGCGGATCTCGAATCGAAGCCCATCGGCGGGATGGAGCGCCTCGAACGCCCGCACGCACAGGTTCGAGCGGTCGCCCGGCAGGGCGTCGCCTCCGGCGTCGACCGAGAACTCGCCCGTCTCCTGGACCTCGAGCTCGAGGTGAATCGAGAGCGCGGCGGCGAGGACGTCGTAGCCCGGGCCGAGATTCGCGGACGACGCCGGCACCCGCACCAGTCGCCGCCGCCCGGTCATCTCACTTCCACTTGATCGAGCACCCAACCGGCTCGGTTGCCGGCCGGGCGGGGTCGGCGCCCGCGAGCACGGCGTCGAGGGCCTCCCGCAGCCAGGCGGCGCCGTGCGAGGGATCGGTGTGGTCCGCGTCGGGGGCGCCCTCGTAGCGGATCCGGAGGTCGCCGTCGAGAACGTAGAGGTGTGGGGTGACCTTGGCGGCCCAGGCCATCGCGGCGTCCTGGCTCTCGTCGTGCAGGTACGGGAACGGCCATTCCTCGGCCTCGACGCGCTCGCGCATCGCCTCCAGCGAGTCGCGCGGGTAGCGCTCCGCGTCGTTCGAGTTCACGGCGAGGAACCTGACCCCCCGGGGGCCGTAGTCGCGCGCCGCATGCGTCAGTCGGTCCTGCCAGCCGAGCGCGTACGGACAGTGGTTGCAGGTCCAAAAGACGACCGTTGCCGGAGCCTCACCGGGCATCGGGAGCGAGCGCGTCTCACCGGCGGTGTCCGGCAGCTGAAGCGGGGGCGCGGGCTCGCCCACCTTGGTCGCGGTCGGGTGTGCCATCAGTCGCCACCTCCTTCGATCGCATCGATCAGAGTCTCGCGCACGTCCTCGCGGTCGGGAACGGCCGAGATCCGACCGTCCCTGAGCCGGTAGACGCGGCACGTCAACCCAACGGGCTCGTCGCCTGGGGCTTGGACGTCTACGCCGTCGATCCGGATCGTCGGCGAGCCCACGAACCCGTGGCGCTCGGCGTCGCCATCGGTCCGCAGCTCGCGAACCTCGACCGAGCGGGGATCGAGACCGAGCGCGGTCATCTCCTCCCGCAGGAGCGCGAGCGCGTCGTCCGAGGAGGGACACCCCTCCCACCACAGGAACTCGACCTTCGGCCCGGTTCGTTCCACTTTCCCAGCTTAGGCAAGCCGGCCGCCCTGCCCGTAGATCGCGCCGGCCACCAGCGCCCCGGCCGGGACGTCGGCGCCGGGAAGGAGGACCGACTGCTTGACTCGGGCCGCGGCTCCGATCGTCACGCCGGGGCCGAGGACGAGTGGCCCGTCGAGGCGGACGTCGTCGTGGATCTCGCAACCGCCGCCTGCGAGAACCGGCCCGCTCACCCCCGGATCTCCCCGCTCCACGGCCTCGGCGCCTCCGATCTCCGGCAGGAGCTCGCCCTCGGGCTCCACCTCGACCACGCCCTCGAGGGCGTCGAGGTTTCCGCGCAGGTACTCCGGCAGCGAGCCGACGTCGTTCCAGTACCGATCGATCTCGTGGACGTGGAAGGGAGCGTCGTGCTCGAGCAGGGTCGGGAAGATGTCCTTGGCCCAGTCGACGTACGGATCGTCCCTCGGGAAGTAGTCGAAGATCTCCGGGCGAAAGGCGTAGATCATGCAGCTCGCCAGGTTCGAAAGGGCCTCGGCCGGGTCGGGCTTCTCCTGGAATCCCTGGACCCGGCCGCCGGAGTCCGTGACGACGACGCCGAACTCGCTCACGTTGGGAACCTGCTTCACCGCGAGGGTGGCGACGCCGTCGTTGCTCTCGTGGGCGGCCGCCAGCGCGCGCAGGTCGATGTCGGTGAGGGCGTCGCCCGCCATGACCACGAACGATTCTCCGCCGGCGCTCAGGTAGTCGCGGACGTTCCACACGCCGCCGGCCGTGTCCAGAAGCCTCTCCTCGTGGCTGTAGGTCAACTCGACGCCCAGTGCCGAGCCGTCCCCCAGGCGGCCTCGGATCGTGTCCGGGAACCAGTGCAGGTTGGCGATCACCTCCCGGAGCCCCTGGGCGCGCAGGAGCACCAGCAGATGCTCGATCACCGGCCGGTTGGCGACGGGCACCATCGGCTTCGGCACCTCGTAGGTGAGCGGGCGCAGGCGGGTGCCCAGGCCCGCCGCCATCACCATCGCCCTCATCGAAGGCTAGATGGAATCAGGCATCTAGGTGCCCTGGTCCCAGCTCGCCAGGTACTTCCGCTGCGCATCGGTGAGCTCGTCGATCCGGACGCCCCGCGAGGCGAGCTTCAGGCGGGCGATCTCTTGGTCGACCTCGTCCGGGACGGGGTAGACGCGCTTCTCGAGCTCGCGGTGGTGCTTGACCATGTGCTCGGAGGCGAGCGCCTGGTTGGCGAAGCTCATGTCCATGACCGCGGCGGGATGGCCCTCTGCAGCGGCCAGGTTGACGAGCCGGCCGTCGGCCAGCAAAAATATCTCCCGCCCGTCGCTCGTCCGGTGGCCCTCGACGAAGGGACGCGCCCGGAACTTCTCGACCGTGATCGCGTCCAGGTCGCCCTTGTTGACCCCGACGTCGAAGTGTCCGGAGTTGCAGACGATCGCGCCCGACTTCATCACCTCGAACATCTCGGCGGCGACCGCGTCCCGGTTGCCGGTCACCGAGATGAAGAGGTCGCCGACTCGCGCAGCCTCGACGCCGGGCATCACCTCGAATCCGTCCATCAGCGCCTCGAGGGCGCGAAGCGGGTCGACCTCGCAGACGATCACGTGGGCGCCGTGGCCCTTGGCGCGCATCGCGACGCCCTTCCCGCACCAGCCGTAGCCGATCACCACCACGCGCAGCCCCGCGATCAGGACGTTGGTCGCCCGGATGACGCCGTCGAGCGTGGATTGGCCGGTCCCGTAGCGGTTGTCGAAGAAGTGCTTGGTCTTCGCGTCGTTGACGGCGACGATCGGGTATCCCAGCTTCCCCTCCGCCTCGAGCGCCTTCAGCCGGATGACGCCGGTGGTGGTCTCCTCGGTTCCCCCGAGGAGCTCCGGGAGCTGCTCGGAGCGCTCGCCGTGCAGGACGCCGACCACGTCGGCACCGTCGTCCATCGTCAGCTGCGGATGTCGATCGACGGCGGCGTAGATGTGGCGGTAGTAGGTGTCGTTGTCCTCGCCGTTGATGGCGTAGACGTCGGCCCCGTAGCGGTCCACCAACGCGGCGGCGGCGTCGTCCTGGGTCGACAGCGGGTTCGAGGCGCACAGCGCGACCTCGGCGCCGCCGCCGACGAGGGTGCGAGCCAGGTTGGCCGTCTCGGTCGTGACGTGCAGGCAGCAGGCCATCGTGATCCCGTCGAACGGCCGCTCGCTCTCGAAGCGCTCGCGAATCGAGCGCAGGACCGGCATCTGGCGGTCCGCCCACTCGATCCGCCGCTGCCCGTCGTCGGCCAGCCCGATGTCCGCGATGTCGTAGCCCTTTTCGGCGGTAGCCAAATCGCTCCCTTCCGTTCGCTCCCAAGGCGGTCTTTCGCTTGGATGAGGAGGGAAGGATACGTGCAGCACCGTCTGGCGGGACGGCGACGGTGGCCGTGTGGGCGGGGCTGCGCCGGCGGCCGGGGGCTACGGTGAGGGCGTGGAGGATCCGATCCCGATCGGCGACGACGTCGCAATCCCGCTCTCGGAGATCGAGCTTCGGGCGAGCCGCTCCTCCGGGCCCGGGGGACAACACGCGAACGTCACCGCCTCACGGATCGAGGCGGTGTTCGAGATCGAGCCGTCGGCGGCGCTGAGCGACGAGCAGAAGCGGCGGCTCGCCGCCCGCTACGGCGACCGTGTGACGGCGATCGCCCAGGACGCCCGCAGCCAGGCTCGAAACCGCGAGCTCGCGCTCGAGCGGCTCGGCGAGAGGCTCGCCGAGGGCCTGAGGACCCCCCGCTCGCGCCGCCCCACCAGGCCGGGCAGGTCGGCGAGGGAGCGGCGACTTGAGTCCAAGCGCCGCACATCGGAGCGAAAGCGCGCCCGCCGCCCGCCCTCGCCCGAGGAGTAGCGCCCCGCCACGACTCGTCCAGACGCGCCGACAGGTCGGCACGCCTGGACGGTTGGGGCGTCGCTGGTCGAGTTCCGACGACAATGACAACGGAAGTCGACCAACGATGGTTGCGCACCGCTACTCGTAGCTCACGGCCTTAATGACGTCGAGGCGGGCGGCGCGGCGGGCGGGGAGGATCGAGGCGAGGAGGCCCAGGAGGACGCCGGCGATCGCGACCGCGACCATGGTCGGGACGGGTGGGCGGTACTCGACGCCCGGGATGCCCGACGAGAGGCCCTGGAGCAGGGCATAGCCGAGCCCGCCGCCGACGGCGATCCCGAGCAGGGCGCCGATCAATCCGATCACGAGGCTCTCGTCGGCGATCGAGCGGCGGACCTGCCAGCGTGAGGCGCCGAGCGCTCTCAGGACGCCGATCTCCCGAGTGCGCTCGATGACCGACATCGTGAGCGTGTTCACGATGCCGAACAGGCTGGCGAAGATCGCCACGCCGACGATCGCGTAGAAGACCGCGAACTGCTGGTTGACCTGCCGCTCGACGTTCGACTTCAGCTGGTCGTTCGAGAGCACGGCGAGATTCGGATAGCGGCGGTTGACGACCCCCTGGACCTTCCGCCGGAGGGCGGGCCGCGCCGCCTTCGACGTCGCCTTCAACGCCAGCTCGGAGTCGGCGCTCACTCCCCAGACCCTCTTCAGCGTCCGCAGGGACATGCCGACGGTCTGACCGCCGAAGACGACCGTTTCAACGATCCCGCCGACCTTCGTGTGGACTGTCCCCGACGGGCCCCGGAGGGTGATCGGGTCGCCGACTCCAAGGTGGGTCTCGTCGGCCCACCCCTTGCCCACGGTGACCTGGCCCCGCGCCAGGCGGGCGAAGGCCTGGTCGCGGGTCGCGCCGTCGATCGTGGTCTCGTCGACCTGCTCGTATTGGCGTGGGTTGAACGCCACCAGCAGGCCCTCGGAGCCTCCCTTGCCGTGGGCGCCCGGGAGCTTCGACAGGTACAGAAACCGCTCTCGGGCGACGATCGCCGCCTGGGGGATCCTCGCCAGCCGGTCGCGCAGCCCGTGCGCGATCGTCTGCTGGGGCCCCTGGCCCGGTGAGAAGCCGTTGGGCTGCACGGTCAGGTCGCGGGCGAAGTCGCGATCGAACTCGTCCGAGATCGTCTTCAGGAAGCTCGACCCGAGGCTGTTGACGGCGACGACCAGGGCGAGCCCGATCATCAGCGCCGTCGCCGTGGCGGCGGTTCTCGCCGGGTCCGATCGAGCCGCGTCGGCGGCCAGCCTCCCCTCCACCGGAAAGAGGCGCCGAAGCGGCCACGAGAGCGCCCTGACCAGCGGGCGGATCGCGAACGGCGCGACGAGCGCGATGCCGAAGAAGATCGCGATCGTGCCGAGCATCCCCGCCGCGGCGACGATCGTCGTCGTGTCGTTCGCCGCCCCGAGCCAGAAGGCCCCCGCGAGGCCGAGGCCGATCAGCACCGCGCCGATCGCCGCGCGCCGGGCGCGCAGCCTCGCCCGCAGCCCCTCCGTGCCCAGTATGGCCCGCATCGGCGAGGTCCTTCCCGCGCGGCGCGCCGGATAGAGCGCCCCGCCCACCGCTGTGAGCAGGCCGGTGACCAGGGCGGCGGCGGGAGCGTATGAGGCGAACGAGATCTGACCGACCGGGAAGTTGAGCGCCCGCATCAGGGCGATCAGCCCGAAGGCGAGCGCCACCCCCAGACCCAGGCCGAGGACCGCTCCGATCACGCCGAGGATCGCCGCCTCGCCGAGCACCGAGCCGGCGATCTTCGAGCTCCCGGCGCCGAGCGTTCGCAGCATCCCCAGCTCGCGGGTGCGCTGGAAGACGGTCATGTTGAACGAGTTGAAGATCAGGAAGCCCCCCACGAACAGGGCCATCGCGGCGAAGAAGTAGAGGATCGTGTTGAAGGCCTGCAGCTCGGACTCGACGTCCGATGCCTTGTTCTGGGGGGTCTCCACCGTCACGCCGCTCGGGAGGCGGTGGCGCAGCCGACGCTGGACGCTCGAGATCTGATCCGCGCCCCCGTCCACCGTGAGGTCGACCTCGTCGAAGGCGCTGGGCTTGTCCAGGAGACGGCGCGCTGGCGCGATCGGCATCAGGGCGAATCCCTGGCCGCCGAAGTCGAGCCCGGCGGTGAACTGGAAGAGGCCGACGACGCGGAGGCTCCTCACGCCGGCGGGGGTCGCCAGGCGCATCCGGTCGCCCAGCGCGATTTCGTTAGCGTCCGCCCAGCTCTTTTGGAGCGCGATCTCGAGTCCGCTCCGCGGCTTTCTTCCGGCCACCGTTCGCGAATCCGAGAGCCTCGTGGCGCCGGGCCGCTCGCCTGAGACATTCAGCTTCGAGCGCTGGTCGGTCGAGGTCGTTCGGCGGCCGGTGACCAGGGTGAAGACGCCCTGCACCTGTCCCGAGGCCTGCCCGACCCCCGGAGTGCGCCGCACGGTCGCAAGGGTCGAGTGATGGAGCGAGCTCGATCCGCCCGCGGACCCCGATCCCGAGACGATCAGATCGGTGCGCCCGTAGACCGAGTCGTAGAGGTCGGTGAACGTCCGGTGGATGGTCACCGTCAGCAGGAGGACGCCGAGGATCATCCCGACGCCGAGGACGATGCCGGCGGCGGTCAGGAGCGAGCGAAGCCGCCGGGCGCGGACCTGCCGGATCGCCAGCGAGCCGAAGCTACGCATCGGGCCCCGTTCGCTCGAGGCTCGCGAGTGCCTCGATCAGCCGCTCGGTGGAGCCGCCGGGCACCTCGCCGGCGACCCGGCCGTCACGGAGGAAGACGACCCGGCCGGCGATCGCCGCCGCGGCCGGATCGTGGGTCACGATCACGAGCGTCTGCCCGTCGACCGCGTTGAGCTCGCGCAGCAGCTCGAGCACCTCCCGACTCGAGCGTGAGTCGAGGTTGCCCGTGGGCTCATCGGCGAGGACGATCTGCGGGCGGGTGAGAAGCGCCCGAGCGATCGAGACGCGCTGCTGCTCGCCCCCGGAGAGCTCTGCCGGTCGATGCTCCCGGCGATCGTCAAGCCCGACGCGCTCCAAAAGCGTGCGGGCGCGCTCGCGGGTGCTGTCGTCCCGCTGGCCGGCGATCAAGCCCGGCAGGAGGACGTTCTCCTCGGCCGAGAGCGCCGGAAGCAGGTTGAAGAACTGGAACACGAAGCCGATCCTGTCGCGCCGCAGCCGGGTGAGTCCGCCGTCGTCGAGCTCGCCATAGGGCTCACCCGCGAGCAGGATCTCGCCCGAGGTCGGGGTGTCGAGCGCTCCGAGGAGGTGCAGCAGGGTGCTCTTCCCGGAGCCCGACGGCCCCATGATCGCGACCATCTGGCCACCGCCGATGTCGAGCGTGACCCCGTCGAGCGCCCGCACGGCGGTCTCGCCCGCGCCATAGACCTTCCTCAGCTCGCGGGTCTCGAGAGCCCCTTTCATCCGATCGATTGTCCCGGAGCCGAGTGGCCGCCGAATGCTGCCTAGAGCGGGCCGAGGTCGTCCTTGAGGTGGTCGAGCACCTCGACGGGCGAAGGGTCGACTCCACGCCGCGCCGCCAGATGCAGGGAGACGAGATCGCCCAGCATCACGGCCCAGAGGAGGCGCTCGGTGCGGCTGTCCCCCTCGGTCTCGATCCTCGTCACCGAGGCCGCGCCCGGGGCGATCAGCCTGGCGGTCAGCTCGAACCGCTGCCTGACGCGCGGATGCTGGTCGCGGTCCTCGAGGAACACGGCGCTCATCCGCCCGGCGTCACCCGCACCGCCCCACCCCGCGATCTCGTTGTGATCGGCCTCCGGCAGCTCGGCGGCGAATGCGGGCAGCTTGGCGTTCTCGTTGATCTGCGTCTTCCACCGCAGGGCGACGGGGACCGTGAGGTCGGCTCCGAAGATCACCGGGATCGTGCCATCGACCCGCTCGGCGAGTGCGGCGGCGCGCTCCAGAAGCCCGGACGCCGCCTCCCGAAGGTGCGCCGCCGAGCTGTCGATCTCGGTGCGGATCCCGGGGGCGGCCCCGGTGAGCGCGGCCACCTCGGCCGCGACGGTGAACAGATACCCCACCGCGGCGCGCGGCTGAAGGCCCGACGGCAGCCCGATCACCGGAACGCGGTCGCGGCGCGCCGCCTCGGCGAGCTGTCCGCCGGTGGTCGCGACGATCCGCCTGGCTCCGAGCGCCTCGGCCGCCGCGTAGCAGGCGAGCGTCTCCTCCGTGTCCCCCGAGTAGCTCGAACACAGGACGGCGCGGTCCGGCAGCATGCAGGACGGGAGCTCGTAGCCCCGCTCGGTGGTCAGCGGTCGGCTCAGCCGGTTGCCGAAGGCGACCGCGGCCAGATCGCCGCCGATCGCCGAGCCGCCCATGCCGCAGACGACCAATCCACCCGGCGCGTCGAACGGCTCGATCCTCGCCGACTCGACCCGCCACAGCGCGTCGCTGAGGTGGTCCGGAAGCGAGAGAACGTCGTCGAGCAGGTTGGAGCGGTCGGCGGCTCGAACCTCGGCCGCCGCCTCGGCCTTCAACGGACGACCTCCCCCGGCGCCAGACGAGCCCCGTCTCCGATCTCGGCTCCGGGCTCGATCTCCGCCCCCTCCCCGATCACCGCGCCGCCCCCGAGCCGCGCGCCTTCGCCCACCGTGACGCCGGGGGCGAGGATCGCGTCGTGAAGCTCGGCCCCGGATCCGACTCGGCAGTCGCCCATCACGACCGCCGAGGAGACGATCGCTTCCGCGCCGATCTCCGAGCCGCCTCCGATCACCGCGTGCGCGCCGATCGTGGAGCCGGGCCCGACCTCGGCCTCCGACTCGATCAGCGCGGGGGGCCTGACCGTGGCCGCCGGATCGACGCGCGCCCCCTCGGCAACCAGGAGCCCGGCCGAGTCGAGCCGCGCCCCGGCCTCGGTTCGCACCCTGCCTTCGAGAATATCCCGGGTTGCCTGCAGGTAGCGCTCGGGGGTTCCGATGTCCATCCAGTAGCCCTCCAGCCGGTGACCGTACAGGCCCCCGCCCACCAGGCGCGGAAAGACCTCGTGCTCGATCGAAACCGCGCGATCGCGCGGGATCCACTCGACGATCTCCCGCTCGAGCACGTAGGCCCCGGCGCTGACCTCGTCGGTGTCGATGTGCTCGGGGTCGGGCTTCTCGAGGAACTCCTCCACCTCGCCTTCCGCCGTGGACGGTGCAGCGCCGGGCGCGCTCGGGCCGCCGGCGCGGCGGACGAGCCCGTAGGAGCTTGGGTCCTCGACCGGGTGGAGGGCGATGCTCGCCACGCCGCCATGCTCGGCATGGGAGCGAATGAGCGCGCCGAGGTCGAGGTCGGCGAGCACGTCGCCGTTCAGGCAGAGGAAGCGATCCTCGAGAAGGCCCTGGTCGGCCGCGAGGCCCAGCGGGCCGGCCGTGCCGAGCGGCTGGGCCTCCTCGAGATAGGTGATCTCGACGGCGGGAGCGCCGAACCGCGCGAGCGAATCGCGGACGGCGTCGGCGCCGAACCCGCACGCGATCAGCACCTCATCGGCCCCGTGAGCCACGACCCAGTCGATCACATAGCGGATGAACGGCCGATCGACGAGCGGGATCGCCGGCTTCGGCCGCGTCAGGGTCAGCGGGCGAAGGCGGGTGCCCTCGCCTCCCGCCAGGATCACCGCCTGCATCAGCCGCGCGGTGCTTCGGGCTCGCTATCGGCCTTCGCCGCCGCCGCGGGCGCCGCGGCTTCGTCGCCGGAGCGCCCGATCCCCTCGTAGGCGAAGCCGGCCCCGCGCAGCCGCTCCGGGTCCAGGTAGTTGCGCCCGTCGATCAGCACCGGGGCCTTCATCCGCTTCGCGAGCGACTCCCAGTCGAGCTCGGCGAACTCCGGCCACTCCGTGACCAGGATCGCGGCGTCGGCGCCCTCCAGCGCCGCCTCGGGAGAGTCGAGCAGCTCGATCCCGGGAAGGAGCTCGCGGGCCCGATTCTCCGCCACCGGGTCATAGCCGCGCACAGTGGCACCCTCTCCCTGGAGCCGGGAGGCGAGCACCAGGCTCGACGCCTCGCGCATGTCGTCGGTCTTCGGCTTGAACGCGAGGCCGAGCAGCGCCACCCGCTTGCCGACCAGCGATCCCAGGTGCTTCTCCAGCTTGCCGATCACCCGGCGCTTCTGGAGCTCGTTGACCTCGATCACCGAGGTCAAGAGCTGGAAGTGGTAGCCGCTGTTGCCCGCGAGCTGCTTGAGCGCCGAGACATCTTTGGGAAAACACGAGCCCCCGTAGCCCACGCCCGCCCGCAGGAACGAGGGGCCGATCCGCTCGTCCAGGCCCATGCCGCGCGCCACCTCGGTCACGTCGGCCCCCACCTCCTCGCAGACGTTGGCGATCTCGTTGATGAACGAGATCTTCGTCGCCAGGAAGGCGTTCGCCGCGAGCTTGATCATCTCGGCCGACGCGACGTCGGTGCGGACGATCTCGCCGCCGAGCGGCCGGTAGATCGCCTCGACCTGGTCGCCCGCCCACTCGTCGCCGGGATCGGCGCCGATCACGACGCGATCGGGGTGGAGGAAGTCGTCGATCGCCGTCCCCTCCTTCAGGAACTCGGGACACGACACGTAGGGAAGATCCGGGGCGTCGCGGCGGATCGCGCGACCGGTCCCCGAGGGGACCGTGCTCTTCATGACCAGGAGGTGATCGCCGTCGTCCGAGAGGTCGGAGACCACCGCCCGAACCCGGGAGAGGTCGGCGTCGCCAGAGTAGGTGGGGGGTGTGTCGACGCAGCAGAACAGGAGGCGCGCCGAGTCGAGCACCTCGGGCATCCGGGCCGCGAAGCGCAGTCGCTCGCGGTTTCGCTCGAGGAGCTCGCCGAGCCCGGGCTCGTGGATCGGCACCTCTCCCGCGCGAAGCGCGTCGACCTTCGCCTCGTCGATGTCCATCGCGATCACCTCGTGGCCGCGGTCGGCGAAGCACACCGCCGTTACGAGGCCCACCCACCCCACGCCGATGACGCCGATCGGTCGCTGCTCGCTCATCTCGATCCCGGAATGATCGCGGCTTGGGGCGAGCGGCGTGTTGCGCCTAGCCGGTGTACTTGCGCATCGACTGGGCGATGGCGAACATCTGCCCGGGGGAGAGCGCGTTCAAAAGCGTGTTGTCGATCCAGTAGGCGCCCTGATCGGTCTTCCAGCCGATCAGCCGGAGCTGGGGGCCGTCCCACGACAGCAGGTAGTCCTGGCCGCTTATCGTCTTGGTCTCGTCCGGGTGGTCGAGGATCGGCGGGTCGCGCCAGTCGGTCCCCGAAACGCCGTAGTAGGCCTCGTAGCCCTCGGTGGGCACCGCGGCCACGATCTTGTAGCCGTGGTAGACGTCGTTGCCGGGGCCATCGATCGGGAACGCGCGGGTGTCGTCGGTGATCGCCGAAGCGGGGGTCAGCTTGGTCGGGTAGTACACCGGGAAGTCCAGCATCCGCTTGCCGCTCTTGGTCTTCCAAGCGGCGAGCTTCGCGGCGTACTGCTGGCCGCTCGAGGAGGAATCGATCAGCGGCGGCGGCGCGGGGTGCTTGGCCTGATTGTGCTTCTTCGCGCCGCCCCCGGAGCTCGAGCTCGATCCCGACGGCGTCGCGGGGGGCGTGGGCGCGGTTCCCTCGAACTTCGTCACCGCCTGGCGGATCGCCGACTCCGAGGCCGTGACGTAAGAGGCCGTCGGCCCCCCCAGGTTGGCCGGGAAGTGGACCTGCACTACCGGCGCGTTTCGCGCGGCGACGAACAGCTGCGCGAGGCTGATCAGGTCGGTCCCCCGCTGGATGTCGGAGGTGACGTACTTCTTGAGGATGTCGACGAGCTGCGTGTAGTCGCCGAGGATCTTCGCGGCGGGCACCTGCTGGCGAGCGTCACGCAGGAACTCCTGCTGGCGCGCGGCCCGAACGAGATCGTTGTCGTCGTGGCGGTAGCGGACGTACTGGAGGGCGTTATAGCCGCACATCCGCTGATAGCCCGCCGGCACGTCGATCTCGGCGTACTGCTCCGAGGGCGCCAGCCCGGCGTTCGAGTGGAAGTAGTGATGATCGACGTCGACGTAGACGCAGTCGATCGCGTTGACCGCGTCGGCGAACCCGGTGAAGTCGACATTGAGCACGTGGTTGATGTTGTCGAGGCCGGTGAGCTGCTTGACGACCTTCAGGGTCAGCTTCGGGCCGCCGTAGCTGTACGCGGCGTTGAACCGGTCGATCCCGTGGCCCGGAATGTTCACCTTGAGGTCGCGGGGGATGGACAGCACGGTGATCTGATCGGACGCGACCCGGACGAGCATCGTCGTGTCGGAGCGGGCTCCGATCTCCTGGCCCTTGGGCCGCTTGTCCGAGCCGAGGATGAGGATCGTCTGCGGCTTGCCCGGATCGACCGCCGCGAGCTGGCTCTGGACGGAGGGCAGGCCGCCGAGACCGCGCGCGATGTCCGTCAGGTAGACGAGGAGGCTCACGGCCGTGGCGGTGGCCATCGCGACGACGATCAGCAGCGATCCCGCGACGAAACGCGGCCAGATGCTGCGACGCGGCGGCTTCTCGTCAGGCTCGGCGACCGGCGTGGGCGGGGCGGTGGGCGGCGCCTGCTCCTTCTCGGCGGGCGCCTCCGGCTCGGCCGTCGCCGCCGGAGCGCCGACCGCCGTGGCGCCCTTCGCCTGCTTGGCGGCGTGCTCCGCCGCCCTCGCGCGCAGGCCGGCCAGCGCCGCCTCGCGGGCCGCCTCGCGATCGGCGAGCGAGAGGGTGTCCGCCTCGACCGTGTCCTCCCCGACCGAGCCGGCGCCGTTGCCGCCGCCCTCGATCTCTTCGGCCAGCCCCTCCTCGTCGGCCTCCTCGGCGTCGAGCTCCTCCTCGAGGGCTCCCTCGTCGGCCTCCGCTCCATCGGCCTCCGTCCCGTCGCCCTCGGTCCCATCGGCCTCCGTCCCGTCGGCCTCCGCCGCGTCGCCCTCCGTCCCGTCGCCCTGCCATTCGCGCCCGGCCCACGTGGCGGGACGGGGGGCCTCCCCGGGCGTGCCGTCGCCGTCCGTGCCGCCGGAGGGCGTCCCGTCCGAGGCGGGCGTGCTCTCTGATCGCTTGTCTGGGTCGGTGTCGCTCAAGCTTGGCTCTCCTCGGGCTCGCCCGCCCGGGACAGGATCTTCGGAAGCGAGTTGACGAAGTCGACGATGGACCGGCGGTAACGGGGCAGCGACTGCACGGACACCCATTCGTCCGGCCCGTGATGCCCGTCGCCCAGCGGGCCGAACTCCACCGCCGGGACCCCCGCCCGCAGGAAGGAGACCACGTCCGAGGCGCCGTCTCGCCCGACCACCCCCTGCGAGCCGCTGTCCGAGTGCGGGGCGGCGGCCGCGCGAAGCGCCCGCACGTAGATCGAGTCGGGGTCCACCACCACCGGCGGCCGGGAGAACGTGGCCAGGACCCGTGCATCGGGCAGCCCTCGCACTTGCGCGAGTATCGCGTCGGGATCCTGCTCAGGCAGGTAGCGCACGTCCACGTCTATGACACAGGCGTCGGGGACCTTGTTCAAGGCGTCGCCGCCCAAGATGCGGCCGAGATTGATGGAGGGCCGGTCGAAGAGCTCCGAGCTCTCGCCCGCAAAAGGTAGCGATTCGAGTTGGCGGAAGACCTCATACGCACGCAGGATCGCGTTTTCGCCCAGCCACGGCGTCGCCCCATGGGCGGCTCGCCCCGAGATCGCGATCCTCATCGCGAGGACGCCTTTGGCCGCCACACCGACGTTCATGTCGGTGGGCTCCCCTGTGATCGCGAAGTCTCCGACGAATCCGGCCCTCACCAAGCGGTCCCCCCCGCGGTCCGCCTCCTCCTCGGACTCCTCGTCGGGAACGATGCCCAGTCGCACCCGCACGCGGTCGGTCTGGCGAAGGTCGGCGAGCGCCAGTAGCAGGCAGGCGAGCGCCCCCTTCATGTCATAGGCGCCCCGTCCGTGGAGCCGATCCCCGTCCAGGCGCGGCGTGAACTGCTCTCGCCGGCCGGGAACGACGTCGAGGTGGCCGTGAAGCAGCAGCGTGTGGGGGGCGTCCTCGGGCCCTACCTCGGCGATCGTGACCGGGAGGTCCCGAACCGGGATCTGGTTGGCGACGATGTCGCGGGCCTCGAGCCAGCCCTTCACGAACCCCGCGCAGAGCCTGATCCCCTCCGAGCTCGACGTGTCGTAGCCGATCAGCTCCTCGGTCAGGGTGCGCTCTTCCATCGGGGGGCGGGTCAGCCGTGCTCGGCGATCTCGAGGAACGCCTCGAAGCGGCGCTTCTCGCGCTCGGCGTGCTGGTGCGCGGCCGAGCCCTCCTCGCACTCGCGCAGCCGCTCCTCCGCCTCGCCGACACGGTCTCGGAGATCGCCGGCGTCGAGCTCCTCCGGCGGGATCGCCTCGGCGATCAACACCCGGACCCGGTTCGCGAACACTTCGAGCCAGCCCTCGCCCTGCGCGTAGCGCCTGGTCTCGTTGTCGGCGAGGTGAAGGCGAAGCTCCGCCGGCACGAGCCGCGCCAGCATCGGCGCGTGCCTGGCGAGGATCCCCACCTCGCCCACGGCGGTGCGCGTCGAGAGCTGGACCAGCTCGCCGCTGAAGACCTCTCCCTCGGGCGTCAGCACCTGGGCCTGGAGCTTGTCCCGGTCGCCCGCCACGCCCGATCAGCCGCCCTTGCCCTCGGCCGTGGAGGCCTTAGCCTCCTCGGAGTCCTCCTCCCCCTCTCGCTCGTCGGCTTTCGACGACGCCTCGCCCCCGGAGGCCTCGGCGCCGTCTTCCCCCTCGTCCTCCTCCGACGATTCCGCTTCGTCCTGTCCATCCTCCCCGTCGCCGGATCGGCCCTCCTCGCCGTTCTCCTGCTCGCCGTCGTCGTCCTCCGACCGGGCTTCGGCCCCCTCCTTCTCGCCATCCTCGCCCTCGGAGCGGGCCTCCGCCCCCTCCTTCTCGCCATCCCCGCCTTCCTCACCGTCCTTCTCGCCGTCCTCGCCCTCCTTTGAGCGGCCGCCCGCGCTCCGGTGGTCCTCGATGACCTGGTCGATCGTCCCCTTCATGTAGAACGCGCCCTCCGGCAGCTCGTCGTGCTTGCCGTCGAGGATCTCGCGGAAGCCCCGGATCGTCTCGTCGACCGGCACGAAGACTCCGTCGCGTCCGGTGAACGCCTCGGCGACGAAGAACGGCTGAGAGAGGAAGCGCTCGATCTTTCGCGCCCGCGAGACGACCACCTTGTCCTCGTCCGACAGCTCGTCGATCCCGAGGATCGCGATGATGTCCTGGAGCTCCTTGTAGCGCTGCAGGACCTCCTGCACCTCCGTCGCGGTCCGGTAGTGGTCCTCGCCGAGGATCTCCGGCTTCAGGATCGTCGAGGTCGAATCGAGTGGATCGACCGCCGGGTAGATGCCCTTCTCCGAGATCGACCTCGACAGCACCGTGGTCGCGTTAAGGTGCGCGAACACCGAGGCCGGAGCGGGATCGGTGAGGTCGTCGGCCGGGACGTAGATCGCCTGCACCGAGGTCACCGAGCCCTTCTGGGTCGAGGTGATCCGCTCCTGGAGCTCGCCCATCTCCGTCTCGAGCGTCGGCTGATAGCCGACGGCCGACGGCATCCGGCCGAGGAGTGCCGACACCTCGGAGCCGGCCTGCACGAAGCGGAAGATGTTGTCGATTAACAGCAGCACGTCCTGGCCGCCTTCCTCGCGGAAGTACTCCGCCATCGTCAGACCCGAGAGCGCGACCCGCAACCGCGCGCCAGGCGGCTCGTTCATCTGACCGAACACGAGCATCGTCCGCTCGAGGACGCCCGACTCCTTCATCTCGAGCCAGAGGTCGTTGCCCTCGCGCGAGCGCTCGCCGACGCCGCAGAAGGCGGACCTGCCCTCGTGCTCTTCGGCGATGGTGCGGATCAGCTCCTGGATCAGGACCGTCTTGCCGACGCCGGCGCCGCCGAACAGCCCCACCTTGCCGCCCTTCGGGTAGGGGGCGAGGAGGTCCACGACCTTGATCCCGGTCTCGAGGATCTCCTGGGCCGGGGTCAGATCCTCCACCTCCGGCGCAGGGCGGTGGATCGGCCAGCGCTCCTCGTCCTCCACCGACTCGCCCTCGTCGATCGGCTCGCCGAGCAGGTTGAAGATCCGGCCGAGCGTCTGCTCGCCGACCGGGACGGTGATCGGACCCCCTGTGTCGATCACCTTGTCGCCCCGACGGAGCCCGTCGGTGGCATCCATGGCGACCGCCTTGATTCGGTCGTCCCCGAGGTGCTGCTGCACCTCGAGCACGAGGTCCATGGCGTCACGCCCGTCACCCTCGGGGACCTCGACCTTCAGCGCGTGATAGATCTCCGGCAACTCCTCCGGGAACGCGACGTCGACGACGACGCCCAAGACCTGCTCGACGGTCCCGGCGTTTCCGTTTCCGCCGGACTTCCCGCCGCCGCCTTCGCTTCCGTTGCCCTCAGCCATTCATCTCCTTAGTTTTGCTGTTGCTGCCTGCCCGGGGCTCGAGCTGCACACTGCGAGCCGCCGGCCGATCACCCAAGCGCCTCCGCCCCGGCGACCACCTCGAGGATCTCCTGGGTGATCTCGGCTTGCCGCACCCGGTTCATCTCCAGGGTCAGGTCGTCGATCATCTCCTGGGCGTTCTCGGCTGCGTTCCGCATCGCGGTCATCCGGGCCCCGTGCTCGGATGCAGTCGACTCGAGCAGCGCGCGATAGACCGAGAGGTCCACGTACTCCTCGAACAGCATCGGCAGAAGCTCCTCGGGCTCCGGCTCGTAGATCCACTCCGCTCGGCGGTGCGCCTCGGCCAGCTCCTCGTCCTCCGCCTTCTCCGGCTCGGGGACGCCCTCGCCGAACACCTCCGCCTCCTGAAGCGGCAGCAGGGTCTGGCGCCGGACGTACTGGGTCAGGGGCGAGACGTACCGGTTGTAGACGAGATCGACGCGGTCGAGCTCTCCGTCGACATAGGCGGTGATCAGGTCACGCGAGATCTCGCGGGCGTTGCTGAACGCCGGCCGGTCGGTGAAGCCGACGTAGGAATTGGCGACCTCCTCGCCGCGGAACTGCATCGTCGAGTTCCCGCGGCGCCCGACGACCGAGAAGACGACCCCCGGGCCGTCTGATGCAAGCTCGCCCTTCAGCCGCACGCCCTCGCGGATGATCTGGGTGTTGAACCCGCCCGCGAGCCCCCGGTCCCCGGTGACCAGCAGGATCCCCGCGTGCTCGACCCGGTCCCGCTTCTGGAGCAGGGGGACGCGGGACGCGGTTCCCTCCGAGGCCTCCGACGCCTGGCGCGTCATCTTGCGGATCGCCTGAGCGTAGGGGCGCATTGCGGCGATCCGCTGCTCGGCCCGCCGCAGGCGCGCGGCGGCGACCATCTCCATCGCCCGCGTGATCTTGTGGATGTTCTTGACGCTGGAGATGCGGTTCTTGACCTCCTTGCGGGTGGCTATGCGGTCACCTCCTCCGCCTCACGCTCGTCGGCCTCCTCCCGCTCCGTTTCCTCCTCCTCGCCCTCGGCCCGCTCACGCTCGCCCTGGTCCTCACCGTCGCCTTCGCCCTCACCGGCGCCCTCCTCGCCGCGCGCGGTCCTGCCCTCGGCGCGGACTCGATCGGACTCGCCCTCCTCGAGCGGGTTGCCCTCCTCGTCGAAGTCGGGCCCAAAGTCGTCGACCATCTCGGCGATCGCCTCGCCGAGCTCCTTCTCGTCCTCGTCCGAGAGCTCGCCCTCCTCGGTGATCCGCTTCATGAGGTCGGACTTCTCGGACTTCAGCCGCGACAGCAGATCCTCCAGGAAGCCCGGCACCCGATCGGCCTTGATCCGGTCGAGGTAACCACCGGTGCCCGCGTAGATCGAGGCGACCTGATCCGCCACCGAGAGCGGCTGCCGCTCCTTTTGGTTCAGCATCTCCACCAGCCGCTCGCCACGGGCGAGCGTGCGCTGGGTCTCGGGGTCGAGCTCGGAGCCGAACTGAGCGAACGCCTCGAGATCGCGGTACTGGGAGAGATCGAGGCGCAGCTTCCCGGCGACCTTCTTCATCGCCTTCGTCTGCGCGTTTCCGCCGACTCGGGAGACCGAGATGCCGACGTTGATCGCCGGCCTCGTCCCCTTGTAGAAGAGGTCCGACTCCAGGAAGATCTGGCCGTCGGTGATCGAGATCACGTTGGTGGGGATGTAGGCCGAGACGTCGTTCGCCTGGGTCTCGATGATCGGCAGCGCCGTCAGCGATCCGCCCCCCAGCTCGTCGTTCAGCCGCACCGCCCGCTCAAGTAGGCGGGAGTGGAGATAGAAGACGTCGCCGGGGTATGCCTCGCGTCCGGGCGGGCGCCGGAGGAGCAGCGACATCTGCCTGTAAGCGAACGCGTGCTTCGTCAGGTCGTCGTAGACGCAGAGCGCGTCCTTGCCGTCGTAGAGGAAGTGCTCGCCCATCGCGCAGCCCGCGTACGGCGCCATGTACTTGATCGGCGCAGCCTCGTTGGCGGGGGCGGCGACGATGATCGTGTTGTCCATCGCGCCGTGCTCCTCGAGCAGCTCCATCACCTGGACCACGGTCGACATCCGCTGGCCGATCGCGACGTAGATGCAGGCGAGATCCTTGTCCCGGTTGCTGATGATCGTGTCGAGCGCAACTGCGGTCTTCCCCGTCTGACGGTCGCCGATGATGAGCTCGCGCTGCCCGCGGCCGATCGGGATCATGCCGTCGATCGCCTTCAGCCCGGTCTGGACGGGGGTGTTGACCGGCTGGCGCTGGACGACGCCGGGCGCCTTGAACTCGGCCGGACGAGTCTGATCGGTGTTGATCTCACCCTTGTCGTCGAGCGGGCGGCCGAGGGGATCGACCATCCGGCCGAGCAGCGCCTCGCCGACCGGGATCTCGAGCAGGCTCCCGGTGCGCTTCACCGTGTCGCCCTCGACGATCTTGTCCCATTCGCCGAACAGCACCGCGCCGACGTTGTCCTGCTCGAGGTTGAGCGCGAGCCCGGTCACGTCGTGCGGCAGCTCGAGCATCTCGAGCGCCATGCAGTTGTCCAGCCCGTGGACACGGGCGATTCCGTCCGCCACCGACAGCACGGTCCCGACCTCTGCGAGATCGGCGCCCTCCGTCTCGAGCCCCTCGATCCGCTCGCGCAGGATCTTGGCTATCTCGTCCGGCCTGATTTCCACGGGTTCAGCTCCTTGTTGGCTCTGTTCGATTCAAGCCGCGGCCTGTGCGACTTCCCTTCTCAGTCTCTCGAGCTTGCTCCGGACGCTCGCGTCCATCACCATGTTGCCGACTCTGAGCACCAGGCCGCCGATGATGCCCTCGTCGACCTCGGCCGCGAGATCGACCTTTTGATCGGTCTGGCGCTCGATCTCCGCTCCGACGCGCTTCACGATCTCGGGATCGAGCTCGACCGCGCTGGTGAGCCGGACCTCGAGCAGGCGGTTCTCCTTCGCCCACAGCTCCTCGAAGCGCTTGCGGATTCGGGCGATCGCCGGCATCCGGTGCTTCTCGATCAAGAGCTCGAGGAAGTTGACGAGCTCCGGCTCGGCGTCCGACACCGCCCGGGCGATGCCCTCCCGCTTCTCGTCCGATGAGAAGTAAGGGCTGAAGAGGAAGACCTGAAGATCGCGGCTCTCCGCAACCGCGTCCGCGAGCTCGGCCAGCTGGTCGCGGATCCGATCGAGCTTTCCCTGCTCCTTGGCCACCTCGAACAGCGAGTCGGCGTACACGCGGGCAATCTCCTCCATCAGAACAACTCCGTCGACATCCTCGTCTGCGACTCCGGTGTCGCCGGGTTAGGGCGCCAGCCGGGCGGCAGGTCGACCCATCCAACCCGCGACTTCGTCGCTAGCCCCGACGAGGTCATTCGCGTTCCCCGTTCGTTTTTCCGGCGAGGGTGGAGAAGTCCACCTCGCCGAGGGCCTCATCGATCAACCGCTTGTGGTCCTCGGAGTCGAGCGTCTTGCGGGTCACCTTCTCCGTGGCGAGCACGGTCAGGTCCGCCACCTCCTTGCGGATCCGCTCGAGCGAGCGGCGCGTCTCCGCCTCGATGTCTCGGCGAGCGGCCGCCACGAGCTCATCGCGCTTCTCCTTGCCCGCCCTGGCCGCCTCCGCCTCGGCGGCCTCCGCGGCCCTCCGGGCCCTGGCCACGATCTCGTCCGCCTGCTCACGCGCCTCCCGGAGCCGCTCTCGGTACTCCTTCAGCAGCTGGTCGGCCTCATCGCGCTGCCTCTCGGCGGCATCGATGTTCTCGCGGATGGCGTTCGCGCGCTTGTCGAGCGCCTCGCCGATCCGCGGCAGCGCGGCCTTCGACAGCACGAGCAGGGTCACGCCGAAGGCGAGCAGCGTCCAGATCATCAGCCCGAGGGCGGGCGAGACCAGGAAGCTCCCGCTCGAGGCGAGGGGAAGCGCCACCGTGATCTGTGCGACCGGGTCCACGCCTAGAGGAAGAAGGCGATCAGTCCGAAGATGAACGTGTAGAACGCGACCGCCTCGGTGAGCGCGAAGCCGAGCCAGCGAATCGCCTGCAGCTCGTCCTTCATCTCCGGCTGCCGGGCCACCGACTCGATCTCCTTGCCGAAGATGATGCCGATCCCGACCCCGGCGCCGATCGAGCCGAGTCCGGCTCCGACGCCGAGCGCGATCGCCTTGCCGGCATCGGTGATGCCCGTGTCGGTGATGCCGCTGGATCCCTGGGCCACGATGTCAAGCATGGGTCAACTCCTTTTCTAACTGCATTCTCAGTGACTCTCGGAGGTCGCCCCTCCGATGTAGATAGCCGTAAGGATGGAGAAAATGAACGCCTGAAGCGTCGCGATCAGGACGACCTCGAAGACGAAGAATGCGAAGGCGATCGGGAACGTGAGGACGCCGAGCGCCGCGAGGCCGAGGAGCACCGCGAGGCCGCCCGCCATGAACAGGATCAGGAGGTGGCCGGCGAGGATGTTCGCGAACAGTCGCACCGAGAGCGAGATCAACCGCACGAAGTGCGAGATCACCTCGATCACGAAGATCGCCGCCTTGCCGACCGGGTTCATGTCCTCGAGGCCGGGAGGCAGCCAGGTTCGGAAGTACGCGATGAACCCGTGCGTCCGAATCCCCTCGACGTTGTAGGCGATCCAGACGATGAGCGTGAGCATCAGCGGGACCGAGATGTTTGCGGTCGCCGCGTAGATGGCGAAGCTGGGGACGGCGAGCCCGAAGATGTCGATCGTCTCCTCCGAGTTCGTGGGCAGCGGGATGTAGCCGAGCATGTTCGAGAACCAGATGAAGAAGAAGAGCGTGGCGCAGAACGGAAACCACTTCGTCGCCAGGCGGCCCTCGAGGTTCTGGCCGGTGATGTTGTTGCGCGTCAGGCCGTAGGCGAGCTCCATCGCAGTCTGGACCCGGTTCGGCTTCGCCTGCATTCGGCGCGAAATCCAGATCATCGTCGCGATCGTCAACCCGCTCGCCAGGATCAGGTAGAGGACGGCCTTGTTGACGCTGAGGTCGACGCTGCCGATCTTGATCGAGATCCACGGCTGGAGCTGGAACTCGTTCTGGGGCTTGAACTCGTTGTTCTTCCCCGAGCTGCCGAAGATGACGCCGAAGACGATCAGCCCCAGCACGTAGGCGCCCGCCGCGATCAGGATCTTGTTGCGGGTCCGCATCAGGCCTCCCCGGCCGGCTCGAAGAGGCGGGAGATGAACTGCCCGGCGAGATAGACCGTGACGAGCGCGCCGGTCAGGAGCGCCGCGGCCAACCCCGACTCGCGCTCCGCCAGCCCGACGAGCAGGATCGCGAGCGCGACCAGCCACACCCGCGCCAGCGTGGCGGCAGCGAGGAATCCGAGGGCTCTGCGGCGATCTCCGTCGGCGAGCGCGCGGCTCGCGCGGCGGTCGGCGGCAAGCTGGATCAAACGCTGGGCGACCCACGCGCCGGCGGCCACCGCGTAGCCCGTGAGCGGCCAACCGGCCAGCGCGAACACCGGGAGGGCGACGGCCAGCAGCGCGAGGTCGCCGTAGCGGAGCGCGAACGCGGTTCGACTGCCGCTGGAGACGCTGCTAGATCCGTCTATAGCGAGCGTGGACAAGGGCAAAACCCACCACGAGCCCCGCGAACAGCCCGACCAAGCCGGCGGGGACGGCAAGGCCCAGGATCGAGCCGAGCGCGAATCCCACCCCGGCGCAGGCGACCATCGCCCCCACCAGCTGGGCTCCCGCGGTGGCTGCATCCGCCCTCCCCGTCGGGCGTCGGCTCATCCGGGCTCTCAAAGTCGGGACGGGACAATCGATCTGACTCCAGAGGAAGAGATAGCCGCTCAGGACCGGCCGGAAACCGGTGCCAGGCGGCGAGCCGAATATATCCGAATTCCGGGCTCAGTCCTCCCGCTGCAGCGCCCCGTACTCCCCGGTGTCGGCGTCGACCGCCTCGAACTCCCCGGTGTCCGGGTCGACCGTGGGGAAGCTCCCGGTCTCGAGCTCGCGGGCGACGCCCTCGTCGATCTCCTCTGGCCGGGCGACGGGAACACCGCGACTGACCAGGTCCCGAAAGCGGGTGAGGCGGAGCTTCAGGATCTCGAGGACGTAGATCACGTAGACGCTGGCGGCGACGGCGGCCACCCCGCAGACCAACATCACCGCGGTCCAGGCCGCGTCGAAGTGGCCGTGGTTGTCGCTGTACGGAACGAATCGCAGGGCGAGCGCCAGCCCCGCCAAGACGAGTGCCCACCCGTACAGGTAGAGGAGGGTGCGCCGCTGTGAGAAGCCGACCCTCGCCAGCCGGTGGTGGAAGTGCGAGGTGTCGGCCCGGTACACCGGTCGCCGGTACTTGAGCCGCTTCGCGATGACGAACCCGCCGTCGAGGATCGGCACGGCGAGCACGATCAACGGGAAGAACAACGCGACCACGGCGTTGGTCTTCAGGGCGCCGAGCACGGCGACGCAGGCGAGCAGGTAGCCGAGCAGGTTCGAGCCGGTGTCGCCCATGAAGCTCGAGGCCGGCGGGAAGCCGTGGCGCAGGAAGCCCAGCGAGGCGCCCGCGGTGAGCGCGGCGAGGACGCCGGCGCCGGTTCGGTCCAGGGAGAGGGCGAGGATCGCGAAGGTGGCCGCGGCGATCACGCAGACACCGGCGGCCAGCCCATCGACGCCGTCGATGAAGTTGGTGACGTTCATCACCGCGACGAAGCCGAGCCCCGTGAGGAGGTGGCCAACCCTCACGTTTCCCAGCAGGGGAACGTGGTGGAGGAGCACGTGGTCGAGGTGAACGGGACCGATGAACGGCAGCGTGAAGTCGTTCACCCAGACGCCGTTGAACACCGGGATCGCCGCCGCGACCAGCTGTCCGGTCAGCTTCACGCCGGCGGGCAGCTCGAATACGTCGTCGGCCACCCCCACGGCGGCGATCACCACCGCCCCCGCGAGGATCGACCTGGTCACGGAGACCCACGGCAGGAACAGGACGCCGGCGACGAGCACCCCGGCCAGGATCGCGAGACCGCCCAGCTTCGGGGTGGGAACCTGGTGCAGGCTGCGGTCCCGCGGGTAGTCGATCGCGCCGATCCGTCGGGCCAGCCGCTCGGTGAAGGGAACCAGGAGGCCGGCGATCGCAAGCGCCACGAGGAAGGCGAAGAGCCCGTCGAGGGCGTCGGGTCTTCCGTTGATCAGCATCGCTGGGGAGCGGCGGGAACGGGCGAGTGGACGTATCGCTCAGCCCAGAGCGTGAATGCCATCAGGCCCCAGATCTGGCGACTCAGGTCGTCGCGCCGCGAGACGTGGTCGTCGATGAGCCTCGCGACGCGCTGCGGATGGAAGTATCCCTGGCGGCCCAGCGTCTCCGCGGAGAGGACCTCGCGCGCGAATGGCTCCAGCCCCCCGCGCAGCCAGGCGGCGAGCGGCACCGAGAAGCCCTGCTTCTTGCCGCGCACGATCGGCCGCGGAAGCAGCGGGCTGACCGCGCGTCGAAGCAGCCGTTTCTTGGCGAGCCCCCGAACCTTCTTCGAGGTCGGAAGGGCCAGCGCCAGCTCGGCCACGGCCGCGTCGCAGAACGGCACCCGGGCCTCCAACGAGTGGGCCATGCTCGCGCGGTCGGTCTTCACCAGGAGGTCGTCGACCAGGTAGATCCCGAGATCCAGGTCCTGGAGACGCGCCAGGGCCTCGGCGCCCTCGGTCTCCGCGTACCGGCGGCGATACAGCTCCACGGGATCGAGGATCCCGTCTCGATCGAGCGCGACCAGCTCGGTGCGGGCATCGCCCGAGAAGATCTCCTTCCATGCGTGGTGGCGCTCCAGCGGGGGAAGGTGGGCGGCCCGCACGAATCGCTTCGCCTTGTAGTCGAAGCTCGCCTTCGCCGAGGAGCTCGGGAGCCGCTCGATCGTTCGCCGCATCGCGCGGGCGAGCGGCGCCACGCGAGGCGCGAGCTGGTCGGCCACGTAGGTGTAGTAGCCACCGAACAGCTCGTCGCCACCCTCCCCGGAGAGCGCGACCTTCACCGAGCCGGCAGCCAGCTCGGAGACGAGGTAGGTGGGCAGCGCCGAGGAATCCGCGAACGGCTCGTCGAACGCGTCCACGAGTCGCGGCAGCAGCTCGGCCGCATCCGGCCGGACGACCAGCTCGTGGTGATCGGTCCCGTACCGCTGCGCCACGAGGCGCGCCGCGGAGAGCTCGTCGAAGGTGCTCTCCTCGAACCCGATCGAGAACGTGCTCACCCTCCCGGAGCTCTCCCCCGCCGCCAGGGCGGTGAGCGCCGAGGAGTCGACGCCGCCGGAGAGCAGCACTCCGACCGGGACGTCGGCCACCAGGTGAGCCCGCACCGAGTCCCGCAGGCGCTCGCGCAGCTCCGCGGCGAGCTCCTCGTCCTCCTCGGTGCGGACCTCCGCGGCGGCGACCGGCCGGGGGCGCGCGTAGCGGACCAGCTCGGGCTCGCCCCCGACAGTGCATTCGAGCAGGTGGCCGGGGGGGAGCTTGCGAGCCTCCGAGAAGATGGTCAGCGGGGCGGGGATCGAGTTGAAGGCCAGAAACGCCTCGAGCGCGCCCAGATCGACCTGGCGCTGAAAGCCTGGCTGGGCCAGGAGCGCCTTGAGCTCCGACGCGAATGACAGCGTCCCCCCGGCGACGCGGTAATAGAGCGGCTTGATCCCGAACCGGTCCCTGGCGAGGACCAGGCGTCGCCGCCGAGAGTCCCAGACCGCGATCGCGAACATGCCTCGCAGGGCCTCGACGAAGCGCGGGCCGCGCTCCTCATACAGGTGGACCAGCACCTCCGTGTCGCTCCGCGTGGCGAACCGGTGGCCGCGCCGCTCGAGCTCGACGCGCAGCTCGCGGTAGTTGTAGATCTCTCCGTTCTGGATCACCTGGGCGCCGCCGTCCTCGCTCGCGATCGGCTGGTCCCCACCCTCGAGGTCGATGATCGACAGCCGGCGCATCGCGAGGCCCGCCGGCCCGTCGATCACCATCCCCTCGCTGTCGGGGCCGCGATGAGCCATGGTTCGGTTCATCGCCGCGAGGGCGCCCCGGTCGGGTCCGGGGCCGCCGTCGAGGGAGACGAGGCCGCAGATCCCGCACATGAGGCCAGTCTATGGGCGGCCGTGCGTCGGCCCCGGCCGCGCTCGCCCGCGTGGAGCTTCCGATCCGACGGTCGGGGGCGCGCCGCAGCGCGTCCCGGGCGCTACGCCTCGGCAGGCCGGTCGCCCCGGCCGGCGAGGATCCTCAGGGTGACCCGCCATGCGGTCGCGGTCAACACCCGCAGATAGAGGCGGACGGACCGGTCGGCGATGTACTCCATGTCGTGGGCGAGCTTGTCCGCCCACGACTCCTCGCGCGTCATGCGCGTCTGCGCGAAGCCGGTGACGCCCGGCCGGATGACCAGCCGCTGCCAGTACTGGGGGACGCGCGCGCAGAGCTCGGCGAAGAAGGGCGGCCTGATCGGCCTGGGGCCGACCATGCTCATCTCCCCGCGCAGCACGTTCCATAGCTGCGGTATCTCGTCCAGGTGGGTGGCGCGAAGGGCCCTGCCGATCGCGGTCACCTCACGCTCGGTGCGGCGCGTGAGCTCGGGCCCGAGATACGGCCCGAGCCGCGTCTCGGCGTCCCTGGCGAGCGTCCGGAACTTGTACATCTCGAACACCCTCCCGGCCCGGCCCACCCGCTCGCCTCGGTAGAGGACCGGGCGCCCGGAGAGCACCCTGATCGCCACCGAGACCAGGGCAATGATCGGCGACAGCACCAGCAGGAAGAAACCGGCGATCAGCACGTCGAGGCCACGGAGCATGGCGTCGATCGGCCGGCCCTCGTACGCGTGGGCGATTCGCGCGTACTGCTCGGCCAGCGATTCGGACGCGGGCGAACCCGGGGCCCCTTCGCTCAGGGCGACCCCCTCGGATTCGACGGCGCGGGCGGAGGCACTCACTCGACGGTGCCAAGGATAAGGTCGACGAGCACGGAAGGGTCGCGGCGGGTGGGACGCCCGTCGCCGGCGTCCCGCTTCCTCAGCTCGAGTGCCCGTGGATCGGTCAGCGGCCGCAGCCGCCCGGAACGGATCAGCGCCTCGTCCACCCCGCCGAGCCGACCGCCGTAGGTCGTGTAGACGGGCGTGCCCAGGGCGGCCGCCTCGCGATTCATCGTCCCCCCGGCGGAGACCACCAGATCGGCCAGCGCGACCAGGCTCTGTGCCTCGACCGCGTGCTCGGCGACGATCACCGAGGGCAGCTCGAGGCTCCGCACGTAGGTCCGCTGCGCCTCGGTGCGGGGCAGGACCACCGCGTGCACCCCCGCCTCGGTCCCGAGATGAGAGAGCACCTGCGGGAAGAGCGGATTCGACTTTCGGTGGTAGAGGGAGACGTCGGGGGGAGGCCGAACGATGACCACGATTCGCCCGGTGTCGACTCCGAGCCGCTCGAGCGCCCCGGGATCCGGCTCGAAGTCCGCCAGGTAGTACTCCTCCTTCAAGCCCGGATATCGGAAGAGCTTCTCGGGACCGACCCCGAACCTGCGCAGGCGCTCGGGGGGCACCGCGTCGGGAAAGATCACCCGCGTCGCCAGCCGGCAGCCGATCCGATGCTGGGTGACCGCGTACTCGTAGTCGTGCATGTTGGCCTCGGGGACGCCGAGTGCCCGCGCGGCCATGGCCAGGTCGTAGGAGCCGTGGGCGAGCGCGAGATCGAATCCGCGCCCCCGCCCGAACCGCCGCATCCTCGGCGTCCGCTGCATCAGCCTGAACAGCTTCCGGGCGCGAGAGGCGCCGCCGTGCCGACCGATCGGCGTGTGCTCGATCCCGTGGAGCTCGAGCAGCTCCTGCGTCTGGGTGTACTCGCGCGACGTGACCTCCACCTCGTGGCCGGCGCTCCGGAGCCGCTCGATGATCGGTCGGAGCACCAGCACATGGGCCGGGGCGCTCATGTCCACCCACACCTTCATCCGGATCGCGCGCCGGAGGCTACCGGGGCCCCGTACGTGTGCCAGTAGAGGACCGGCCCCGCCCCGAACGCCCCGCGCCGGTTGAGCTCGAGCAGGGCGGCGGCGGCCTTCGCGGTGTATACGGGCTCGAGCAAGACCGATTCGCGCTCGGCGAAGAGCCTCATCGCTCGTTCGGACTGGGGCGTGGGGTGTCCGTAGCCGGCGCCGAGCCAGCGCCGCTCGATCGCGATCTCGCCGGCCGACACGCCGGCTCGGGCGACCGGCATCCCGTGCCTGCCGAGCAGGCGGATGGTCCGCCGAGCGAGCCAGGCCACCGTGCGTTCGCCGACCCGGACGACGTCGCTGACGAGCACGCAGACGACCTTCGATCGAAGCCCGGCCAGCTTCAGCCCCGCGACCAGACCCGCGGCGGTGCCCCCGCTGCCGAGCGGAACGACGAGGTGCGACGGCTCTGGAAGCTCCCCGCTCGCCACCTGATCGCGAAGCTCGAACGCCGCCTCGACGTACCCGACGCAGCCGAGCGGCACCGAGCCGCCGGGCAAAACGAGATGCGGCAGCTGGAGCGTTGGGCTCGTTCGCGCGGCGATCAGCCGGGCCCCGAGCAGCCAAGCATGCGCGAGCCCGGCCGCGAAGTGAAGCTCCGCGCCCGACTCGCGCAGGCGAGCGAGCTGGCCGCGAACGTGCTCCGATGCGGGCTGGGGGACCAGGATCAGCACCGCGCGCATGCCCAACCGCCGCGCGCACAGCGCCGTCGTGAGCCCGTGGTTCGTTCCGATCGCCCCTCCGGTGAGGATCGTCCGCTTCCCGCCCCGCACCGCGGGCGCGAGCAGCCACTCGAGCTTTCGCGCCTTGTTGCCCCCGAGCTCGCTGTAGGCGCCGTCGTCCTTGATCCACAGCGGCGCCCGCCCTCGCTCGGCGCCGAGCCGGCTGAGCTCGCGCACCGGCGTCGGCCCCCCGCCGAACGTGATCCGATCGAGATCGACCTCGAGCGTCACCGGCGGGGGACCATCTCCGCCAGCCTCGCTTCGGTCGCTAGACGGGAGCCGCGGAGAGCTGGGGATAGAGGGGGTGGCGCTCCATCACCGCCCGCGTTCGCTCGAGCAGGGCGTCCCGCTCGTCCTCGAACCGCTCCGAGAGGGCGATGCAGATCACCTTCCCGATCTCGCGCATGTCGTCCTCCACCAGGCCGCGGGTCGTCAGCGCGGGGGTGCCGATCCGCAAGCCGGACGGGTTCATCGGCGGGCGCTCATCGAACGGGATCGCGTTTCGATTCACCGTGATCCCCACCTCCTCGAGCCGGCCCTCCGCCGTCTTTCCATCGAGGCCGGTCGGCCCGAGGTCGACGAGCACGAGGTGGACGTCGGTCCCGCCGGTGAGAACCGAGACGCCGCCCGCGATCAGCTCGTCGGCGAGCGTCCTGGCGTTGGCGACCGTTTGCCGCTGGCGCGCGCGGAAGGGCTCCGTCTGCGCGATCCCCAGGGCGACCGCCTTCGCCGCGATCACGTGCATCAGGGGGCCGCCCTGCTGGCCGGGGAACACCGAGCGGTCGATGTCCTTCGCGAGCTCCTCGGTGCAGAGGATCATCCCGCTGCGGGGGCCGCACAGGGTCTTGTGGATCGTGGTCGTCGTCACGTCGGCGTGCGGGACCGGGTTCGGGTGCTCACCCGCCGCCACGAGCCCGGCGAAGTGCGCCATGTCGACCATCAGCCTTGCCCCCACCGCGTCGGCGATCTCCCGGAAGGCCGGGAAGTCGAGCTGGCGCGGGTACGCCGACCATCCAGCGACGATCACCTTCGGGCGGTGCTCGTGCGCCAGGCGCTCCACCTCCTCCATGTCGCAGCGCAGGTCCTCCCGCCGCACGTGGTAGGCGACGACCTCGTACAGCTTCCCGGAGACGTTCAGCTTCATCCCGTGCGTGAGGTGGCCGCCGTGGTCGAGCGCCATCCCCATGATCGTGTCCCCCGGCTCGAGCATCGCCATGTAGGCGGCGTTGTTGGCCGGGGCCCCGGCGTGCGGCTGCACGTTCACGTGCTCCGCGCCGAAGAGCTCGGTGGCGCGGTCGATCGCGAGCTGCTCGGCGACATCCACCTCCTCGCAGCCGCCGTAGTAGCGGCGCCCCGGATAGCCCTCGGCGTACTTGTTGGTGAGCACCGAGGCGGTCGCCTCGAGCACCGCCTGCGGGACGAAGTTCTCCGAGGCGATCATCTCGAGGGTGTTCTGCTGCCGGTGCAGCTCCCGGCGCAGGACCTCGGCGATCGCCGGATCGACCTCGTCGAGCGGAGCGGTTTGGTAGTCGTCGGGAAGCTCGCTCAGTGTCGTCTCCTCCATGGGTCGGGGGCCTCCTTCGTGGTCAGCGCTCAGGTTGACAGACGTTACGCCGCGGTGACGATGGAGCACGGGGGCGCCCGATGCGGTGGCCGCATCGAGACCGCGCTAGTCGTACAGGGCGACGAAGAAGTCCTCGTCGTGTTGGAGATCGCCGTCGAAGAGGATCGCGGTGCCGCCCTGGCACGCCGTCGTATCGCCGAGGAAAGCCTCCAGCGCCGCCCAACGGACGTGACGCTCTGCGGCCGCCAACCGAGCACCCGGCGCATCCGCGGCCGACCCTACCGCCCCCCGGCTTCGGCGTCCAGGTCGCTCGTCCAGGGTCGCTCGCCGCGCTCGACGGTCAGGATCTGGCCCACGCGCCGCTCGTGCCGGCCGCCCTCGAAGTCGGTGGCGAGGAATCGCTCCACGATCAGCCGGGCGTCCCCCTCCGCGAGGTGGCGGCCGGCGAGCGCGAGCACGTTGGCGTCGTTGTGGCGACGGCTCATCTCCGCCTCGTCGGCGTCGTGCGCGTTGACCGCGCGGACCCCGTCGACCTTGTTGGCGACGATCGAGACGCCAACCCCCGAGCCACACACCACGACGGCCCTCTCCGCCTCGCCCGAGGCGACCAGGCGAGCGGCGTCGGCGGCGTATCGCGGGTAGTCGGTCGACTCCTCGGAGTGGGTCCCGACGTCGACGACTTCGTGCCCCGCCTCCTCCAGGATCGGCGCGACCTTCCCCTTCAGTGCGAATCCGGCGTGGTCCGATCCGACGGCGATCCGCATCCGCCGGCGACGATAGCAACGGCCCAGGCCACACCCGCGATACTGGTTGGACGTGGGCGAGTCGAACGTCGAGGTGGTCCGGCGCGGGTTCGCGGCCCTCGAGGAGGGCGGCGTCGAGGCGCTCCTCCCGTTTATCCACCCGGAGTTCGAGGCCACCGCCCCGGCCGAGCTGTCGGCGGAGCCGGACACCTACCGGGGCCCGGATGGGATACGGCGCTACTTCGCCTCCTTCTACGAAGCGATGGACGAGGTCAACTTCGAGCCGGGGGAGCTGCGGCCGGTCGGCGACCGCGTGGTGGTCAGGCTCACCCTGCGCGCGCGGGGCCGGACGACGGGGATCGAGACCACTCAGAGCCTCGCCCAGGTATGGGAGCTGCGCGACTCCCGCGCGATCCGCGTCGAGAGCTTCGCGACGGTCGAGGAAGCGCTGGCCTCGGCGAGGTCAGCGCCCGACTTCCGCCAGTAGGCGGGCTAGGTCCGCGGCGCCGAGCGCCCCCTCCCGGAGCACGTCCCAGCCACCGCCGGCCTCGATCCCGGCGATGTCGATCACGGTCGAGGGGGCGCCGCCGAGCTCGCCGCCGTCGATGGCGAGGTCGGCGCCGGCGAGGATCTCGGGCTCGATCTCGCCGAATCGGCTCGGTGGCGGCTCGCCCGCTCGGTTGGCGCTCGTCTGGAAGATCGCGCAGCCGGCGCCCGCGAGCGGGCCATCGATCAACCGCACCCCGAGGCGCTCCGGGTCCTCACGGCAGGCAAGCGGGTAGAGCCGGCCGGGGTTTCGGACCACTACCGTCACCGGGCCCGGCAGGAGTACCCCGATCGCTTCGCGCGTGCGGTGGCCGAGCGTCGAGAGGAGCTCCCGCATCGCGAGCGGCGAGAAGAACATCACCGCCGACGGCTTTCCATCGTCGCGGCCCTTGAGCTCGTGGATGCGCTCGATCGCCGCCCGGCGCGAGGGGTCGCAGGCCAGGCCGTAGAGCGTGTCGGCTGGAAACAGCGCGACGCCACCGTTCGCAACGCAGCGCTCGAGCTCGGCGCGAGCTCGAGTCGGCCCGTCGCGCTCGATCGAGATCGTCGTCAAGCCCCGTCGATGCGGCCGAGGACGACGCGCGGGATGCCCGCGAGGTCCAGGCGCCCCTCCACCTGGCGGTACCCGAGATCCAGGAGCAGCTCTCCGACCGCCCCCGCCTGGCCCACGCCGACCTCGAGCGCCAGCGACCCGCCGGGCTCGAGCGCCGCGGTCGCCGCCGGGGCGACCACATTGATCGCCTCGAGCCCGTCGGGCCCCGAGACCACCGCCCCGCGCGGCTCGTGCTCCGCGATCTCGGGGGCGAGGCTCCCGAACTCCGTCTCCGACACATAGGGGAGATTCGCCAGCACGAGATCGAACCGCTCCCGGTCGGGGACGGTGCCGCGCGCGAACCGGACCCGATCGGCGAGCTCGAGGCGGTCGGCGTTCTCGCGAGCCAGATCGAGCGCCTCCAAGGATGTGTCGGTCGCGGTCACCTCGCAGTCAGGAAGCTCATCCGCGAGCGCGAGCGCGATCGCGCCGGACCCCGTGCCGACGTCGAGCGCGGTGCGAGGCCCGACCTCGAGCGCGACGTCGACCAGGAGCTCGGTCTCGGGACGGGGGATCAGCGCCCTGGAATCGACCGAGACCTGGATTCCCCGGAAGCCCTTGCAGCCGAGGATGTAGGCGACGGGCTCCCGACGAAGCCGCCGCCGGATCAGCTCCCCGAACCTCCTCGCCGCGGACGCGCCCACCTCGCGCTCGGGCTCGGCCGCAAGCGTCTCTCGCTCCCAGCCCGTGGCGCGGGCGAGGAGCAGCTCGGCGTCGAGTCGCGCGGATTCCACGCCGGCGGCGGTGAGCGCGTCCGTGGCCGCCGCCAGGGCCTCGCCGACCCTCCCAGCCGTCGCCGACCGGGTCATCGGGAGACCGCGTCCGTCTGCGCCTCGAGCCGCCGGCGCTTGTCCTCTTCGGCCAGGGTCTCGGTGAGCTCCCGGACGTCGCCGTCCAGCACGCGATCGAGATTGTGGACGGTGAGGTTGACCCGGTGGTCGGTCACCCTGCTCTGGGGAAAGTTGTAGGTGCGGATCTTCTCCGAGCGCTCGCCCCTGCCGACCTGGGAGCGCCGCTCGGAGGCGATCTCCGCCTGCTGCTCGGCGAGCTTCTGGTCGTACAGGCGCGCCCTCAGGACCCGCATCGCCTTCTCGCGGTTCTGGAGCTGGGACTTCTCGTCCTGCATCGAGACGGCGATCCCGGTCGGCCGATGCGTGACCCGGACCGCCGAGTCCGTCGTGTTCACCGACTGCCCACCGGGCCCCGAGGAGCGGTAGACGTCGACCTGGAGGTCGTTCGGGTCGATCTCGACCTCCACCTCCCCCACCTCGGGGAGCACCGCGACGGTCGCCGTGGAGGTGTGGATGCGGCCCTGCGACTCGGTCTTGGGGACCCGCTGGACGCGGTGGGTGCCGCCTTCGTACTTGAAGACGGAGTAGGCGCCGTCCCCCTTGACCGCGAACGTGACCTCCTTGAAGCCCCCCACCTCGGCGGGCGACTGCGAGATCACCTCCGTCTCGAAGCCGCGCTGCTCGGCGTAGCGGGTGAGCATCTTGAAGAGGTCGCCCGCGAACAGCGCCGCCTCGTCCCCGCCGGCCCCCGCGCGGATCTCGACCAGGACGTTCTTGGCGTCGTTGGGATCGCGCTCCACCATCGCCAGGCGGATCTCGTCGGCGAGCTCCTCGAGGCGCTCCGGGGCATCGGAGACCAGCCTCCTGAGCTCGGGATCGTCACCGTCCTCCGCGAGGAGCTCCCGGGCACCCTCGAGATCGTCGCGCAGCTTCGCGTACTCCCGGGCGAGTTCGTGAGCGGCCTGGAGCTCCCGGTACTCCCGGCCGACCTCGGCGTATCGCTCGCGGTCCGCGATCACGTCCGGGTCCGACATCTGCCGCTCGAGCTCCATGAAGCGGCT
>DATGAF010000022.1:0-24002 GCA_035313645.1 Solirubrobacterales bacterium | reverse complement strand
CGACATCGACGAGGCGATCAAGATGGGCGATCGGATCGCGGTCCTGCGCGAGGGCGGCCGCCTCGCCCAGTACGCGACCCCCGCCGAGCTCCTGATGGCGCCCGCCGACGCCTTCGTCGAGGACTTCGTCGGCGCCGACCGGGCGCTGAAGCGGCTCTCGCTGATGCGGGTCAGCGACATCGACCTCTGGGAGGCGCCGCTCGCGCACATCGGGCAGTCGACCGCCGAGGTGCGGGCGAAGCTGCGCGACGCCGAGGTCCCGTACGCGCTGGTGATCGACCCCGAGCGGCGCCCGGTGGGCTGGCTCTCCGACGACGACCTGCGTGCCGACACGGTGCCGGCTCGGCCCGACACGCGCCCGGAGCCCGTGCTGGAGCTCGACGACGTGATGCGCGACGCGCTGTCCGACCTGCTCCAAGCCGAGACGCGGTACGCGCCCGTGGTCGACGCCGAGGGAAGGATCGCGGGCGTCCTCTCGGTGGAGATCATCTCCGAGTTCCTGACCTCTCCCGAGGCCCTGACCGAGGAGCACCCGGCCCCCGAGCGGGCCCTCGGATGACCCTGCTCGCCGTCAAGCTGACGCCGCTGCTCCCGATGGCGCAGCTCGGCCAGTCCTTCTACCACAACCGCCAGCACCCCGATTGCGTGCAGAGCAACGGGGCGTTCTGCGTTGGCTGGGCGGTCGACAATTTCCACAACTACGTCGGCCCGGCCCTCAAGCAGGTGATGATCGTCTCGATCTCAGTCGCGGTCGGATTCGTCATCGCGATGGGCCTGGCGCTGCTCTCGCACCGTTACGGCAAGCTCGTCCCGCCGCTCACCGGATTCACGGGGATCCTCTACACGGTCCCCAGCCTGGCGTTCTTCGCCCTCCTGATCCCGATCACGGGCTTCGGGACGGAGACCGCGGTGATCGCGCTGTCGGCCTACACCCTGCAGATCATCTACCGGAACATCGTCGCGGGACTTAACAACGTCCCTGCGGGAGCCAAGGACGCTGGCCAGGGCATGGGGATGACCAGGCGGCAGCTCTTGTGGGGGGTGGAGTTGCCGCTCGCCGTGCCCGAGATCATCGCGGGGCTGCGTGTGGCCACCGTCTCCACGGTCGCACTCGCCACGCTCGCGTTCTTCGCGGGCGCAGGTGGTCTCGGGGAGAAGATCTACACCCAGCTCACCTTCAAGACCAACATCCTGCTCGCGGGGGGCCTGGCCATGCTGATGGCGATCGTCTTCGATGGGCTGCTGGTCGCAGCAGGGCGGCTGGTCACACCGTGGCGGCGGGACCGCGCGGCGGTGATCCTGGGAGGCCTGAGGCGCTTGAGGAGATCCGCGTGATGCTCCTCCACTTCGCGCTGCCGCTCGGGTCTGTCGTGAGCTCCTTCTCCGATGCGATCGACTTCATCTTGCACCCGCAACCCGCACAGACTGGGGGCACCGAGGTGGGCGGGTTCGGCTATATCTGGCCCTTCCTCCGCACTCACCTCGAAGTGTCAGGTCTGGCGCTCGCCGGCTCGCTCGCGGTCTCGCTTCCGGTTGGCCTATGGCTCGGCCATCGGGGCCGCGGCGAGTTCTTCGCGGTGGCGCTCGGGAACGCAGGTCGTGCCCTACCCGAACTGGCGCTGATCGCGTTCCTGGCCGCTTTCATAGGCGTCGGCCTGCGGAACGTCACCATCGCCCTCATGGTGCTCGGCATCCCGCCCATCCTCACCAATACCTTCGTCGCAGTTCGTCAGGTGGACCCCGACGCGGTTCAGGCCGCCAGGGGCATGGGGATGCGCGGCGCTCAGGTGCTGGCGCGCGTCGAGCTCCCGCTCGCGGCGTCGACGATCATGAGCGGCGTTCGCACCGCCGCGATCAACATCGTCGCCACGGCGACCATCGCCCCACTCGCGGGTGTCTCGACGCTCGGTGAGTTCATTCTCGGGCGCGACGTTTACGGGACGGACGGGGTCCTGGCTGGCGCGATCCTGGTGGCGCTGCTCGCCTTGATCGTGGAGCTGACGCTTGCCGGTCTGCAATGGCTCCTGACCCCACGCGGACTGGCCTTGCAGCGAACCCGCGCGGCCGCATAGGATCTTCGCGTCCCCGAGGGCGGGGAGTTCCCCAGACAGCGGAGGAGGCCCTTGATGAGCACGAAGACACGGCTGCAGGCGCTGTTCGCGCTGCTCGGCTTCTCGATCGCGGCGATCGCGCTGGCGGCGTGCGGAAGCAGCTCGTCGTCGACGTCATCGACCAGCGCCACGGCGCAGCTGATCCAGAAGAACCCGGCCAACTCGAACGTCTCGCTGACCGTCGGTTCGAAGAACTTCACAGAGGAGTACGTGCTGGGCGAGATCTACGCCCAGGCGCTACAGGCTGCCGGCTACAACGTCAAGAAACAGCTCAACCTGGGCTCGGAGACGATCGCGCTCAAGGCGCTGAAGGATGGCCAGATCTCGGGCTACCCGGAGTACACGTCGACGGCGCTCGAGTCGTTCTTCGGCGCGAAGCCGCAGGACGTTCCACCAGATGCACAGGGTGCCTATCAGATGGCCAAGGCCGATTTCGAGAAGGAGGGGTTGACGGCTTTCCCGCCGGCGCCCTACTCCAGCGCCAATGCGGTGGGCACGCTGAGTTCGACGGCGAAGAAGCTCGGGGTGACGACGATCTCCGATCTGAGTGGCAAGTCACAGGATCTGTCCCTTTACGGCTCTCCCCAGTGCCGGGAGCGGATCGACTGCCTGCTCGGCCTGGAAAAGGAGTACGGGCTGAAGTTCAAGTCCTTCACGCCCGTTGACATCGGGTTGCGCTACACGGTGCTCGACAAGGGGCAGGCCGACCTGTCGATCCTGTTCACGAGCGACGCCCAGCTCGCCGGCGCCGGAGCGCAGAAGTACACGCTCCTCAATGACGACAAGCAAATCCTGACCCCGGGCTATCCGATGTTCGTCACCAGTCAGGATGTGGTCAAGAAGGCCGGTCCGGACTTCGAGAAGACGATCACCGACGTGCAGAGCAATCTCGACCTGAAGACGATCCGGGAGCTGAACGCCCGGGTCGACATCGACAAGCAGCAGCCGGCGGCCGTCGCGCAGGAGTACCTGAAGGCGGCCGGGTTCGTGCAGTAGCTCCGACGCAAGTCGTATGGGGCCGGGGGCGAACGCCCCCGGCCCTCGCGTATAGGGTTCGGTCGCGATGGCGCTGAAGCTGGGCCTCAACCTCGGCTACTGGGGGATCGGACCGCAAGGGGAGGAAGCGGTCGAGATCGTCAGGGCCGCGGAGCGCGCCGGCTTCGACTCGGTGTGGGCGGCCGAGTCCTACGGCTCAGACGTGGTCAGTGTGCTCGCCTGGCTCGCTCCTCAGACCGAGACGATCAAGCTCGGCGGGGCGATCATGCAGGTGCCCGCGCGGGCGCCCGCCGCGGCCGCGATGGCGGGCTGCACGATCGACGCGCTCTCGGGAGGGCGGTTCATCTTCGGGTTCGGCCCCTCCGGCCCCCAGGTCTCCGAGGGGTGGTACGGCGTGCCCTACGCGAAGCCGTGGGGCAGGACGCGCGAGTACGTCGAGATCGTGCGCAGGGTGGTCGCGCGAGAGGACCGCCTCGCCTACGAGGGCGAGCACTTCACGCTGCCGCTCCCCGACGGGGAGGGCAAGGCGCTGAAGCTGAACTTCCACCCGGTCCGCAGCCGGATCCCGATCTTCCTCGGGGCCATCGGGCGCAGGTCGGTCGAGCTGGCGGCGGAGATCGCGGAGGGCTGGATCCCCATCTTCTCCTCGCCCGACGCGTTCGTCGCGACCTGGGGCGAGCACCTCGAGGCCGGCCTGGCGAAAGGCGGCCGCGAGCGCTCCGAGCTCGAGGTCTCGCCGACGGTCCAGGTGGCGATCGACGGCGATCTCGACGCCGCGCGCGCCGTGGTCCGGGCCGGGCTCCTGCTCTACCTCGGCGGGATGGGGTCGCGAAAGACGAACTTCTACGTCGACCTGACGCATCGATTCGGCTTCGGAGAGGTGGCCGACGAGGTCCAGGGGCTGTACCTGGACGGCAAGCGTGAGGAGGCCTACAAGGCGATTCCCGACGAGTTGGTGAGCGCGACGGCATTGGTCGGCACCGAGGCCGAGGTCGCCGAGCGGATCGACCGTTACGCCGCGGCCGGGGTCGACCGCCTGATCGTCTCGCCGATCAGCCCGGAGCCCGAGCAGCGGCTCCGAACGGTCGATCGCCTGGCGGCGCTCGCCGGCGTCGCGGCGCCCGCCTGATCCGCTGCCCCGAGCGAACGGGGGATAGCGCATCGCAGCGATGGAGAATCGCCCGGCGGCGGAAGCCGCGAGGGGTGATCGCGTTGAATAGTCTCTCGCGGCCTTGAGGGTTGGTGTCCCCAAAGAGTCGCGCGAGGGGGAGCGTCGCGTCGCGCTGGTCCCTGACGTGGTGAAGTCGCTGACCGGCAGGGAGATCGAGGTCGCGGTCGAGTCGGGCGCCGGCGACGGAGCGGGACACCCCGACGGCGAGTACGGGGACGCCGGGGCGAGCGTCGGCGGGGGGGAGGAGGCGTGGGGCGCGGACGCCGTGGTCAAGGTCGCGGTGCCGACGCTCGAGGAGATCGGGCCTCTGCGCTCGGGGCAGACCCTGATCGGCCACCTCGCGCCGCTCACCTCCGGCGAGACGAACCGGAAGCTCGCCGAAGCGGGCGTGACGAGCTTCGCCATGGAGGCGATCCCGCGGATCACCAGGGCGCAGGCCATGGACGCGCTCTCCTCGCAGGCGAATGTCACGGGCTACGCGGCAACCCTGCTCGCCGCGCGCGAGGCGGGCCGGTTCTTCCCGATGATGACCACCGCGGCCGGCACCGTGGCGCCGGCGAAGGTGATGGTCCTCGGCGCGGGCGTCGCCGGCCTGCAGGCGATCGCGACCGCAAAGCGGCTCGGCGCGGTGGTCACCGGCTTCGACATCCGCCGCGCCGCCTGGGAGCAGATCGCGAGCCTCGGCGGACGTCCCCTCGAGCTCGACTTCATCCCCGACGCGGAGGCCGAGGGCGGCTACGCGCGCCCGCTCACCGACGAGGAGAACGAGCAGGTTCGCGAGGCGCTCGCCGACGCCGCCCGCAAACAGGACGTGATCATCACGACCGCACTTATCCCGGGCCGCCCGGCGCCGCTCCTGATCACCGCCGACGCCGTCCACGCGATGCACCCCGGCTCGGTGATCGTCGACCTCGCCGGCGAGGCGGGAGGAAACGTCGAGCCCTCGAAGGCGGGTGAGACCGTGGACGAGGGCGGGGTGAAGGTGATCGCGCCGCTCAACCTGCCGAGCGAGATGGCCACTCACGCCTCCCAGCTCTACGCCAAGAACGTCGAGAACCTGCTCGGGCTGCTGATCACCGAGGAGGGGGAGCTGAAGCTCGACTTCGACGACGAGATCGTTGCCGGGGCGTGCATCACCCACGAGGGCGAGATCCGAAACGAGCGCGCCCGGGAGGCCGCCGGAGCAGCCGGGAACGAGCAACCGGCGAAGAGCAGCTGAGCCGATGCCCCTGATCACCGAGATCACGATCTTCGTCCTCGCCGCCTTCGTCGGCTTCGAGGTGATCTCGAAGGTGCCGACCACCCTCCACACGCCGCTGATGTCGCAGACCAACGCGATCCACGGCATCGTCATGCTCGGCGGCCTGATCGTGATCGGCTTCGCCGACGGGGGCCTCGACAAGGTGATCGGCACGATCGCGATCGCCTTCGGCACGATCAACATCGTCGGCGGATTCATGGTCACGGACCGGATGCTGGGGATGTTCGCGCGCAAGCCGAGGCCGAAGCCGGACGAGGAAGCCAAGGATGATCGGTCGGCGGCCGAGGACGGCGAGGGTGACCCGAAGGCCGATGAGAACGCGGAGGCCGGTGAGGCGAAATGACCCTCCCGGTCGGCTCCTTCGCGCCGGACGCGACCTTCGTCCAGGTCTGCTACATCGTCGCCTTCTCGCTGTTCATCTTCGGGATCAGCCGCGGGACCCACCCCACGACCGCGAAGCAGGGCAACCTGATCGCCGCGGCGGGGATGGCGATCGCGGTCGCCATCACCCTCGCGCTCGACGTGATCGGCAACTGGGGATTGATCGCCCTGGGCATCGGGCTCGGGGCGCTGATCGGGGCGGTGGCCTCGCGGCGCGTCCAGATGACCCAGATGCCGCAGATGGTCGCCCTCTACAACGGCGTCGGCGGCGGCGCGGCGGCGCTGATCGCCTGGGCCGAGTTCCGCCACGACCTCAGCCTCGGGGGCGCGATCCCACTCGACGGCATGATCTTCATCCTCTTCTCGCTGGTGATCGGGTCCGTCTCCTTCTGGGGATCGAACATCGCCTTCGCGAAGCTTCAGGAGCTGATCTCGGGGCGGCCGATCCGCTTCCCCGGCCAGCACATCTTCAACGGAATCCTCTTGGCGGCGATCCTCGCCGGATGCATCGTGCTGGCCGCCGATCACGGCTCGAGCCCCTCGGAGGGGCTGTTCATCGCGCTCCTGATCGGGGCCGCGATCCTCGGCAACCTGTTCGTCCTCCCGATCGGAGGCGCGGACATGCCCGTGGTGATCTCGCTGCTCAACGCCTTCACCGGCCTCGCAGCGGCGTCGGCGGGGTTCGCGCTCGACAACGTCGCCCTGATCGTGGCCGGGACCCTCGTCGGGTCCTCCGGAACGATCCTCACGCTCGAGATGAGCCGGGCCATGAACCGCTCGGTCGCCAACCTGCTGTTCGCCGGATTCGGCGCGATCGCCGCCGGCCCCGAGGCGGGCGAGGAGCGCCCGGTGACCTCGATCGGCGCCCAGGACGCCGCGATCAAGCTCGCCTACGCGGACTCGGTGGTCATCGTTCCCGGCTACGGGCTGGCCGTCGCCCAGGCCCAGCACGCGGTCAAGGAGCTCGCCACCGAGCTCGAGAAGCGCGGTGTCCAGGTGAACTACGCGATCCACCCGGTGGCGGGCCGGATGCCGGGGCACATGAACGTGCTCCTCGCCGAGGCCGACGTTCCATACGAGCAGCTCAGGGAGATGGACGAGATCAACCCCGAGATGCCTCGCACCGACGTCGCGGTCGTGATCGGCGCCAACGACGTCACGAACCCGGCGGCGAAGAACGACCCGAATTCGCCGATCGCTGGGATGCCGATCATCGAGGTCAACGAGGCTCAGGAGGTGATCGTGATCAAGCGCTCCCTGAGCCCGGGCTTCGCCGGGATCGACAACGACCTCTTCTACGAGCCCAACACCTCGATGCTCTTCTCGGACGCGAAGCAGGCGGCCGCCGACATCGCGGCGGAGGTCGAGGGGCTCTAGATCTCGGTCCCGTGCGCCCCCGCGTACGCGGGGCCTTGGAATCGATCATCTGGCCGGCGGGTCGCGTTCAGGCGTCGCGCCGGTGGCGGCGGACAACGGGCCCGACGTAGCCGACGACCGCCCCGAGCGCGGCGGCGATCAGGAGCGCGATGATCAGCGGCATCGTGGTGTGGATGAAGAGGAAGTCGATCGGCACGCTCTGCGAGTTCTGGGCGACGATGATGATGATCAGCAGCACGGCGAGGCCCAGCACCCACGGCCTCCAGCTCGACCGCTTCCCCCCCCGGGGTTGAGCCTCGTGTTCGCGCGCCACCCCCGCGACTCTATCCGCCTCGCGTTGGCCCGGCCGGCGAGCGCGTGCTTCGACCGCCATCCGCGCCGCGCGCGCCAGCGATGTCACCCACGCGTGCGCCCGGCGTTCCTACCGTCGCCGCGTGATCGGCCGTGTGCCCATCCGAGCCGAGCGCGGCCAGGGGACCGTCGAGTGGGTCGGCCTCGTATCGCTGGTCTCGCTCCTGCTCGTCGGCGTGGTCGCGGCCGCCGGCGCTCGCGCCCCGGGCGCCGGCCTGGCGCGCTCCATCGTGGCGAGGCTCCTGTGCGCGGCGGACCTGGCCGACTCGTGTACCTCGGACTCGAGCCTCCTCGACGCGTACGGTCCCGAGCTCGCCGCCGAGGTCGCGGACCATGCGCCCGAGATCGTCTATGAGGCGGGGATGACCGCGCTGCCGGTCGACTTTCGCTCCTGCCGCTCGACGAGATGCGCCAACGGCCCCGATTCCGGGCCCGTGTGGGCCTCGGACACAGGCGCCCCGGCCGCGTCCTTCGTCCACGCCGTCGATTGCCGCACGACCGAGTCGCGCGCTCGCGAGGAGGGTCGCGGCTTCGACTGCTCCGGCGAGCGGGCGGGTGACCTCTACATCCAGTTCTGGCTCTATTACCAGGACTCGGCGACCCTCCGCGCCCTGCCGGGAGACCTGGGCTTTCATCCCGACGACTGGGAGGGGTATCAGGTGCGGATCGGCCCCAGCGGCACCGAGAGCCGCGCCACCTCGCACCACGGCTACAACTACGACGGCGGCCCGATGAGCTGGCCCTCTGACGTCGGCCTCGTCCACCGCTCAGCCTGGGGCCGCGCGACCGGCCGCCTCTACGTCTCCGGCGGCAGTCACGCCGGCCACGTCCACGAGCGGCGGCGCTTCTCGATCGATCGAGCCGAGTGGGCGAGCGGCGCCGCCGTGAGCGACGCCTACGCGGTGGCCCGTGGCGAGCGGCCGCGGGCGAGGTTCCCGCGGCGCCTCACCGAACCCCCGCCGCGGCCCCGCTGGACGCCGCGCTCGCGCCTCGAGCTGATCCCGATCGAGACCCTCTCACGGAGCGCCCGCCGGATCCGCTTCGCGATCGTCCCACCGTGGCGAAAGCCCGTCTATCGCGACCCGGAGGATGAAGGGACCTGATCCGGATCGTTGGAAGGACGAGGGGACGTGACTCGGGCCGGGGCAGGGATGGGTAAGGGCAGTCGGCCGTCAGGGCGCCGCCGGCAGGGCTGGGTAGGGCCAGTGAGCCCGTCACGACGCTCGCCGGCAGAGGGTGACCAGTGCGGTTAGGCTGAATCCCGCAAGTCGCAAAGAGGCTCAATCAGCAAGGAGGCTCCCTCATGGGAACGTTCGCAGTCATCGCCGAGCACCCGCCCGAGCTTTGCCCGAGCTCCAACACCCAGACGCGGCAGATGATGAACGAGGGCGCTGGTCAGATCCCGCAGCTCGCCGAGCAGCTCGGCATCAAGATCGTCACCCTCCGCGTGTTCGGGCCGGACCACATCATCCTCGCGGTCGTCGAGGCCGACGACATCGAGGCGGTCAGGGACTTCATCTTCCAGAGCCGCTTCGTTCAGTGGAACACGACGAGGATCCACGCGACCTACTCGATGGAGGAGGCACTCACGAGGGTGAACGACCTGGAGGCGATCTTCTAGGCGACGCCGGTTCCGCTCTAGCAACGGGGGGTGACTGTCGTTTCCCCCGAATAGCGCCGGAAAAGTCAGCCACCCCCTTCCCGAACCGCGCACCTGGCCGACCGGCCTCCCATCCAGCCACCGTCCCGCGTCGTCCGGCGCCGCCCAGCCGGCCTCCCACCAAGCCGCCGGTGCCCTGGGCCACCTCACCCGCAGGGTCGTGTGGCGCGGCTCCGGCGCAGCTACCGCGGCGGCATTCGCAGGGCGCCGTCGAGCCGGATCGTCTCGCCGTTCAGCATCGGGTTCTCGACCACGTGGCGGGCGAGGGTGGCGAACTCCTCCGGCCGGCCGAGGCGGTTGGGGAACGGGATCTGGGCGCCGAGCTCGTTGCGGGCGTCCTCGGGGAGAGCGGCGAGAAGGGGGGTGTCGAACGTCCCAGGCGCGATCGTCACGACGCGGACTCCTCGGCTTGCCAGGTCACGGGCGGCGGGCAGCGTGAGGCCGACGATGCCGCCCTTGGACGCCGAGTAGGCGACCTGGCCGATCTGGCCGTCGAAGGCGGCGATCGACGCGGTGTTGACGCAGACCCCGCGCTCCCCGCCGTCGTCGGGATCGTTGTCGAGCATCGCGGCGGCGGCCAGGCGCAGGACGTTGAAGGTGCCGAGGAGGTTCACCTTGATCACGTTGTGGAAGATCTCGAGGTCGTGGGGCCCCTGCTTACCGGCGGTGCGCTGGGCCCATCCGATCCCGGCGCAACAGACCGAGATCCGCAGTCCGCCCGCGGCGCCGCCCGCTTCGGCGACCGCGGCCTCCACGGGCTCCGGATCGCTCACGTCGGCCTCGACGAAGCGGGCGCGCTCGCCGAGCTCCGCGACCAGCGCCTCGCCTCGATCGGCGTTCAGGTCGCAGATCACGACGCTCGCCCCGGCCTCGTGGAGCGCCCTCGCGGTCGCCGCGCCGAGGCCCGAGGCTCCGCCCGCGACCAGCGCGCTCGCACCCTCAATCCGCATCAGGCGCGGCAGCTTAATCCCAAGGCGCCTCGCCGGCCCGCCCCGGCGCGGGACCCGTGTAGCCTTCTCGCATTCCGGCGCCGGCCCAGGTAAGCACCAAGGACCAGATCGCCGACCGGCTCCAGGAGGCGCGGCTCCGCACCCTGCAGCTGATCGAGCCGCTCACCGACGAGGAGCTCAACCGCGTCTACTCGCCGATCCTCAGCCCGCTGGCGTGGGACCTCGGTCACATCGCCAACTTCGAGGAGCTCTGGCTGGTACAGACCGCCGGCGGACGCGAACCGATGCGCGGCGAGTTGGGGCGGTTCTACGACGCGATCGAGAACCCCCGCTCCACCCGCGGCGAGCTTCCCATCCTCCGCGGAGCCGAGCTTCGCGCCTACCTCGACGAGGTGCGTGAGCGAGCGCTCGAGGTCCTGGACGAGGTCGAGCTCGAGTCCCACGGAGCGGACGGCGTGCTCGAGAACGGGTTCGTGTACGAGATGCTGATCGCCCACGAGCACCAGCACAACGAGACGATGCTCCAGCTGATCCAGATGATCCACGGCTACCAGCCGGTGGAGCGAACGGAGCCGCCGCCGCCCGGCGATGGCCCGGAGATGGTCCGCGTCGAGGGCGGCGAGGTCGAGATCGGCGCGCCGGGTGATGGCTTCGCCTACGACAACGAGCGGCCCCGCTACGCGCTGGAGCTCGACCCGTTCTGGATCGATCGAACCCCGGTCACCAACGGCGCCTATGCCGCGTACGTGTTGGACACGGGCGCCGAGCCGCCGATGTACTGGGAGCCCGACGGGGAGGGCTGGTGGGTGCGAACGGCCATGGGCAGCGCGGAGCGGCTCAAGCCCGACCAGCCGGTGGTCCACGTCTCCTGGCACGACGCCGATCGGTTCGCCCGCTGGGCGCGCAAGCGGCTTCCGTCGGAGCAGGAATGGGAGGCCGCGGCGCGCGGCGCCGACCCCGAGCACGCGAACCTCGACCAGCTCGCCTTCGGCTGCGCCGGCGCCGGCGCCTACGCCGAGGATTCGTCGGAATGCGGCGCGACGCAGATGCTTGGGGACGTCTGGGAGTGGACGTCCTCGGACTTCACCGCCTACCCCGGCTTCGTGGCCTTTCCCTACCGCGAGTACTCCGAGGTCTTCTTCGGCGACTCCTACAAGGTGCTTCGCGGGGGGGCCTGGGCGACGAGGCGAAACGTGATCCGAACCAGCTTTCGAAACTGGGACCTACCGGAGCGACGGCAGATCTTCGCCGGCCTTCGCTGCGCGAAGGACGCGTGAACGGTGCCACCGGATGGTGAACCGGACGAGGCGGCCGCCCGTACGATGAAACGAATGCCGCCGAGGAGGGATTGCTGAGTAGCCGTGGACGGCGCCGCGACCGAGCAGATCACGATCGACGTTCACCTTCCCCCGGGTGGGCCCCTGTCAGGGATGGCGGCCGACGTGCGGGCCGGCCTCACGAAGCCGTTCAAGGAGCTCTCGCCCCGCTACTTCTACGACGAGCGCGGCTCGGAGCTCTTCGAGCGGATCACCGAGGTGCCGGAGTACTACCCGACCCGGGCCGAGCGGGAGATCCTGCGACTCCACGCGGGCGAGATCTGCGCCCGGGCCGGCGGCCCGGCGACCCTGATCGAGCTCGGCTCGGGGTCGGCGCTCAAGACCAGGGTGCTGCTCGATGCGATGCGCGACGCCGGGTGCCTCGAGGCCTACGCGCCGGTGGACATCTCGGAGCGCATCACCCGCGACACCGCCGCGGCGATCGCCTCCGAGTACGGGATCGCGGTCCACGGGCTGGTGTGCGACTTCGAGCGCGACCTGGAGCGGATCCCGCTCGCCGGACCGCGCGTGCTCGCGCTGCTCGGCGGCACGATCGGGAACTTCGAGCCCGCGCAGCGCGCCAGCTTCCTCGCCCGGGTGGCGAACCTCCTGGGCGAGGAGGACCACTTCCTGCTCGGCACCGACCTGGTGAAGGATCGCCGGCGGCTGGAGGCCGCCTACAACGACTCGGCCGGGGTCACGGCCGAGTTCAACAAGAACGTCCTCACGGTCCTCAACAAGGCGCTCGGCGCCGAGTTCGACCTCGATGCCTTCGAGCACGTCGCCTTCTGGGACTCGGACAACCTGTGGGTCGACATCCGCCTTCGCTCGCTCGCCGAGCAGGTGGTGGAGGTGTCGTCGCTGGGGCTGAGCATCGCGTTCGACCGCGGAGAGGAGATGCGGACCGAGATCTCGACGAAGTTCGCTCGCGATGGGCTCGCCGGGATCTACGCCGAGTCCGGGCTCGAGATGGTTGGGTGGTGGACCGACCCCGAGGGCCTCTTCGCCCTCAGCCTGGCAGGCCGCGCCGGCTATCGCCGGGAGTCACCCGGGAGCGAGCGCCTCGATCATCTCGCCGAGCCGGTCGGGGGACGTGATCGGGGTGAGGATCGGGAGGGTGATCCCGCCGGCGACGAAGGCCCCGAGTCGCTCGCGCATCTCGGCCGGGGTCCCGAAGACGAAGGTCTCCTCGATCAGGTCCCACGGAGCGGCTGCGACGGCCGCCTGGCGGTCCTTGGCCCTCCAGGCCGCCGCCATCTCGTCGATTCGCTCCCCGTAGCCCAGCCACCGGAAGAACGCCTCGTACACGGGTACGGTGACGTAGGAAGCGAACATGAACCGGGCGAGCGGCTCGACCTGCTCGCGCTCGCCGGGAAGGCAGAAGAACCTGCACAGGAGCTCGAAGCCCTCCGGCGCGCCGGCGAGCTCGGCGGTCACCTTGGGAAGGGCGCCGAGCGGGAGGAAGTTGGTGAAGGCGCCGGAGGCTCGCTCGACCGCGAGCTTGAGCATCCTGCCGCGAAGCGCCGCGAGCACCACCGGCACCGGCTCCGCCGGAGCCTCCTCCAGCTTGAATCCGGTCGGGGTGCGCTCGCCCGAGAACGCGGCCTCGAGGAAGTCGAGGGTCTCGGAGATCTTCGTCCGCGGCGCCGAGAACGGCATCCGATTCCAGCCCTCGACGATCCGATCCGAGGAGGTGCCGATCCCGAGGACGAACCTGCCGCCGCTCGCGTCGGCGAGCGCGGCGGCCTGCTGGGCGAGGAGCGCGGGCCCGCGGGTGAAGACGCCGACGACGCCGGTGCCCAGCCGGACCTCGTCGGTCCAGGCGCAGCACAGCGCGAGCGGGGTGAAGCCGTCGGGTCCCTGGGTCTCACCGCTCCAGAGGTCGGTGTAGCCGGCGGCCTCGGCCCGGCGGACGAGCTCGGCGTGCTCGCCAAGGGGCAGATTCGGCAGCGGCAGGGTCAGGCCCCAGCGAGCGGACCGGTTGCGCTCGGCCACGATCAGCGCCGATTCTCGAGCATCGCGCTCACCGGCCGACCCTATCCGTTGCCCCTCGCGCGGTGCCGAGACCTGGGTTAAGCTCGCCGCGGTGGACTTCTCGCGGCTGGACCGGAACAGAACCCTGCTCGGGCTGAGCGGGGCCCTATTGATCGCGATCAGCCTCCTGTTCCTGCCGTGGTACTCGCTGAGCCACATCAGCACGCGGCCCCAGAACGCGCTGTGGATCTGCGGCACGAACGACTACAGCTGCACCGGGTTCGAGACGTTCCCGATCATGCGCTGGCCCCTGCTCCTGGCGGCGCTGGCTCCCGCGATCCTCGCGTGGATCATCGTCAGGGGCCACAAGCTCTCGTGGGCGCCCGGGGAGCTGACGATGGTCGTCGGGTTCATCGCGACGATCCTGATCGTCTACAACGGGATCATCGACAAGCCGGGCAGCGGCGCACAGGAGGTGGGGGTCGGACTCGACTACGGCTACTGGCTGGCGCTCCTCGGCGCGATCGCGATCTCCCTGACGGGGTTCCTGCGCTCGCAGGCCGGGCAGAGGCACCAGCGGAAGGCCCCCGGCACGGTCTAGCGGCCCTCGCGCTCCCGGCGTCGATCGGGACCGCTCGTCCAAATCCGGTACAAAGGCCTCATGGAGGGTGAGGCTCGAGGCGTCATCTCGCACGACGTCCGCGACGACACCCGGCCCGACCGAAACCTCGCGCTGGAGCTCGTCCGCGTGACCGAGGCGGCGGCCCTCGCCGCCGCCAGGTGGGTGGGCAGGGGTCGGAAGGAGTCCGCGGACCAGGCGGCGGTGGACGCGATGCGGCTGATGTTGGACACGGTGCCGATGGACGGCACCGTGGTCATCGGCGAGGGAGAGAAGGACGAGGCCCCGATGCTCTACAACGGCGAGCGGATCGGCGACGGCAGCCCGCCCGAGGTGGACATCGCGGTCGATCCCCTGGAGGGCACGCGGCTGACGGCCCAGGGGCAGCCGTCGGCGCTCGCGGTGATCGCGCTCTCGGAGCGGGGGACGATGTTCGACCCCGGGCCCTGCGTGTACATGGAGAAGGTCGCGGGGGGGCCGGAGGTCGCCGATTGCCTCAGCCTCACCGGCTCGATCGCCGACGTCGTCGGGCGGGTGGCGGAGCGCAAGCGGGTCGAGGTCGGCGACGTCACGGTGATCATGCTCGACCGGCCCCGCCACGAGGACGCGGTCACCAAGATCCGCGACGCCGGCGGGCGGATCCGCTTCATCACCGACGGCGACGTCGCGGCCGCCCTGCTCGCGGTCACGCAGGGCACGGGGGTCGACCTCCTCTACGGCATCGGCGGCACCCCCGAGGGAGTCCTCTCGGCTGCGGCGATCAAATGCCTCGGCGGCCAGCTACTGGGGCGGTTGTGGCCCCGCGACGACGACGAGCGCCGCGCGGCGGTCGAGGCGGGCTACGACCTCGACGAGATCCTGGACGCGGACCGCCTGGTCGGCGGCAACAACACCTTCTTCGCGGCCACCGGGGTCACCGACGGAGACCTGCTCCAGGGCGTCCGGTACCTCGGTGACGGGCACGCCACCACGGAGTCCCTGATCATGCGCTCGCGCTCGGGAACCGTGCGCACCGTCCAGGCTCGCCACGATCGCCTGAAGCTGCGCGAAGTGACGGGCGGGCGCTACGGATAGGGATTTGGCTGGGCAAGGCAGCCGAGTCGCGTCGGTTGTCGACTTAGGCGCCGATAGCGACCGAAAAGCGACCACCGAGCCGAGGGCGCGGTCCTACCCCGCCATCCCCGCGGCCCGCGCTACCCGGCGTTCTCCGGCAGCGGGAGCGTTCCCGTGTCCCGCGTCTCGTAGCGGAGCGCATTGATCACCCCTCCGGCCATCAGCGCCAGGCTGACGATGTAGAACCAGACCAGGGCGATGAGGATGAAGCCGATCGTCCCGCCGATCTCGCCGACGCTGGAGACCTCGGCGAGGTAGAAGGGATAGACCGCGTTGGCGATGCCGACGGTCACGGTCACGAACACCGCCCCGAGCCACACCCCGTGCCATGGGACGTGGCCCTTGGGGACGAAGTAATAGATCATGCAGCAGAGGAGGAACGTCCCGACTAGCGCCCCGATCAGGAGCAGGACGCTCGCGATGCCGTGAATCTTCGACAGCCCGAACGGAAGGTTCTGGGCGCCCGAGACCAGTGCACCCTCGAGGGTGGGGACGACCACGCTCGCGGCGAGGAAGAGGATCACGACGAGGAGCATCAGGAGCGCGAAACGCTTCTGTTCCAGCCAGCCGCGGCAGCGCACGTGGTAGATGCGGCAGAACGCGGTGTCCATCGCGCCCCAGAACGAGGTGCCGATCCACACCGCGCCCACCGCCGCCGCGACCCCAATCGTCGTCGAGCTGTCCCTGATCCTGGTCAGGGCGCTGTTCAGGGTGTTGATCTCGACCGCGGGAAAGAGCCGCTGGAGGTCGCTGAGCACGCTTGACTGCGCGTCGGGGCTCTGGAGGATCCGCCCGAAGATGAACAGGACCAGGAGCGCGAACGGGAACAGCGCCAGGACGAGGTTGTAGGCGACCATCGCCGCCAGCCCGGTGATGTTCTCCTCGTAGGCGCGGTGCCAGAACGCGCTCAGGTATCGACGCCCACGGCCCGGTTCTGCGGAGCGGCGGACACCGATCGACGTCAACCGCGCCCCACGGAGCCGCAAACGACCGGCCTCACCGGCGATTCGTGGGTCTTCGCACCACGTCCACGGCCCGTCCGAGGAGGCGGACGCCGAGGGTGGCGGCTTCCGCGGCGACCGTGATCCCGGCCCAGGCAAGCTCCTCGACCCCAGCGCCGCGCCCCGGCGCTTCCTCATCCCCGCCGGGCTCGGCGGGTGGCGCTTCGTCTGGGGTCGGGCGGCGTGGCGCCGCGGAGGGCCGCGGAGCAGCCGGCTTGGCCCGCGGCACGGCCCGGGGCCGCGTGCTCGAGCGTCGCGGGGTCACCTTGCGCGGGCCGGCCGCCGACTTGCCGGCGTCACGGCGGGGGCTTCGAACCCCGGGCCGGGTGCCCGGCAGATTGCCGAAGACACCGCGCTCGGCGTCGCCCTCGCGTGCCTGCTCGTCGGCCATCATCGGGTATTCCAGCGCCCACGGCGGACGCGTGCGCCGCACCCGGCGACCCGTAACTCCGAGCGGCGGGGGGTGTTGTAGGAGCGTGATTCGGCTCGCCGGCCCGTGGCCGTGTGCGCGGCACGGCGTGCACAGGGCCGGATTTCCGCGCCGGATGCCGGTGAATCCTTGACTTCAAAAAATATAGCGACTACCATACGAACGGACGTTTGAGCGCCCTCACTCGTGGCAATGGAATCCCGGTGCGAGCGCGAGCAGCGCACCCAGATCCGCATTGTTGCCGCAAAATTGGGCTTCGTGGCGTCGGCGAGGGAGCCGTACTCGACGATTGACGCCGGTCGCCCGATATATACGAGCAAGAAAGGCGAACCAAATCCATCCCGGAACCGTAAAGAAGGATGACGAGAGCGAACGAATGCTAGTTGCCGAGATCCAAGAGCTTGACGAGGTCAAGGGCCTGGTCGTCAAGGGCCAGCAGGACGGCGTGATCTCCTACGGCGAGGTCGCAACCGCCGTCTCCGAGGTCGACCTCGACGAGTCGGACATCGAGGAGCTCTACGCATATCTGGAGCGGCAGGGCGTCGAGTTGGTCGAGGACGTCGACCCCGCGCAGACGACCGCTCCCGAGACCGAGCCCGAGAAGCGGGGCAAGCGTCGAAAGGCGACGGCGCTCGACCTGAAGCCGGACATGACGACCGACTCCCTGCAGCTCTTCCTGAAGGACATCGGGAAGGTCCGCCTGCTCACGGCGCAGGAGGAGGTCGAGCTCGCGAAGCGGATCGAGCGGGGGGACCTCGATGCGAAGCAGAAGATGGTCGAGTCGAACCTTCGCCTCGTGGTATCGATCGCCAAGAACTACCGCAACCAGGGCCTGCCCTTCCTGGACCTGATCCAGGAGGGGACCCTCGGCCTCGTCCGTGCCGCCGAGAAGTTCGATTACCGGAAGGGATTCAAGTTCTCGACCTATGCGACGTGGTGGATCCGTCAGGCGATCGCCCGGGCGCTGGCCGACAAGGCGCGCACGATCCGGATTCCCGTGCACGTCGTCGAGAAGCTGAACAAGATCGGCCGCGCCGAGCGCAAGCTCGTCACCGAGCTGGGCCGGGAGCCGACCCCGGACGAGATCGCCGAGGTGACCGGGATCGATCCCGACGAGGTCGACCAGATCAAGCGCTCCGCGCAGGCGCCCGTCTCGCTCGAGAAGCCGGTCGGCGACGAGGAGGAGTCCGAGTTCGGGCAGTTCATCGCCGACGAGAAGGCCGAGTCGCCGTTCGACCGCGCCGCCGACCTGCTCACCAAGGAGGCGCTTCGCGAGGCGCTCGAGAACCTCTCCTACCGCGAGCGCCGGGTGCTCGAGCTCCGCTACGGGCTGGGTGGCGAGCATCCGCGCACCCTGGACGAGGTCGGGCGGACGTTCAACGTGACGCGGGAGCGCATCCGGCAGATCGAGAATCAGTCGCTGAAGAAGCTCCAGTCGCTCGCGGAGGCCCAGAAGCTCCGCGAAGTGGCCTGAAGGCGCCTGCAAACCGTCGCCTGGCGTCGTAGACGCCTAAAGCGTCTCCTCAATCGCCCCGATAAGGGGCATGATGGCGTTCGATATCGACGCAGCGCTGCGCTACGTGGTGGAGCGGGAGGGCTCTGACCTTCACGTGAAGGTGGCCTCTCCGCCGATGGCGCGGGTCCACGGCGCGCTGCGCCCGGTCGACGGCTCCCAGCCCCTGTCCGACGAGGAGACCGAGGGGGCGCTCAGGCAGATCCTCACCGACCCGCGCCTGCTCGAGGAGTTCGCGAACGATGGCGAGGCGGACTTCTCCTACGAGATTCACGGCCTCTCGCGATTCCGGGTGAACGCGTTTCGGCAGCGCGGTTACGTCTCGATCGCATGCCGCGCGATCCCGTTCCAGGTGCGCACGATCGATGACCTCGGGCTGCCGGAGGTGATCCGCAAGCTCGCCGAGGAGCCGCGCGGGATCATCCTGCTCACTGGGACGACGGGATCGGGCAAGTCGACGACGCTGGCGGCGATGATCGACCACATCAACTCGAGCCGCGCGCGTCACGTGGTCACGCTCGAGGACCCGATCGAGTACCTCCACCGCGACAAGCTTTCGATCATCAACCAGCGCGAGGTGGGGCACGACACGGAGAGCTTCGCCCGGGCGATGCGGAGGGTCCTGCGTCAGGACCCCGACGTGATCCTGATCGGCGAGATGCGCGACGAGGAGACGGTGCGTACCGCGCTCGCGGCGGCGGAGACCGGCCACCTCGTGCTCTCCACCCTCCACACCCTCGACGCGTCGGAGACCATCAACCGGATCATCGACTTCTTCCCCCCGCACCTGCAGCAGCAGGCGCGGGTGATGCTGGCCTCGACCCTTCGCGGGGCGGTCTCGCAGCGGCTCGTGCCGCGGATCGACGGGAACGGCAGGGTCGCCGTCTGCGAGGTGATGGCGGTCACGGGCCGGGTCCAGGACCTGATCCTGAACCCCCAGGAGACCGGCCGGATCACCGAGGTGATCGCGGAGGGCGAGTACTACGGGATGCAGACCTTCGACCAGGCGCTGCTGAAGCACGTCGTGGCGCGGAACATCACCGAGGAGACGGCCTTCGAGGTCGCTTCGAGCGCCCACGACTTCAAGCTCATGCTCGCCGCCCAGGGGCAGCGGGCGAGCGGGATCGAGCAGGTGATCGGGGACGCCGACGACCCCGAAGAGTCACTTCAGTTCGTAAAGCATTGAGCTATACTCGCCCTTGGCGGTCGGGGAGTCGCGATGAACTCGGCCCCGCGCAACCGCCTCGGCAATGGTTGAGAATCCCTGTCCAGTGGGCTGCTGTGCCGAGATCATCTCCGGCAAGTGGACCCTCCTCGTGATCCGCGATCTGGCTGACGGCAGCCAGCGCTTCTGCGAGCTCGAGCGCTCGCTCGAGGGGATCAGCCCGCGTACGCTGTCGCTGCGCCTTCGCGCGCTCGAGGACGAGGGGATCGTGGAGCGACGCACGTTTCCCGAGGTCCCTCCTCGCGTCCAGTACGCGCTCACCGAGAAGGGCCGCGCGCTCGTGCCGCTGATCGAGGACATGCGGGCCTACGGGCGCCGCTGGCTGCTCGACGGCGAGCGCCGGCGCGAAGCCGCGATCGCCGCCTAGAGCGACGCCGGCTGCTCGTCGCCGCACAAGGCAGCTCCTGCAACCCCGGTTGCATGCGCAGGAGGGGTCGTGCGTCGGCAGAACCTGCCCGGCATGCGCGATCTGGTCGTACGCGAGGCGGTGGCCACGATGGCCGGCGACGCCGCGAAACGCTTGCGAGAGCTCGTCGCCGGCGGCAGCGAGATCCCGTATGACGTCCGCGAGCCGGGCAACGGCTCTCCGCTTCCGCAATACGTGCCACTCACCGAGCGGTTCATCCGCAGGCACGCGCCGGCGCTCGCGCAGCTCGACTCGTTCGGCTCCGCGTGCGCCGCGATCGAGTCGGCGGAGCTCGCGGGCCCCTATCTCGAGGAGCTGGGCGTCGGCGTCCCCGCCGACCCCCGAGCGCGGGCCGAGCTGGCCGGGGTCGCATTCCTCTGCCGCCTGTGGGAGGGCTCGACGGACTTCTCGCTGGACGCGGACCGCCTTCGGTCGTCGATCGCCGAGCTCGAGGCGGGAGGAGAGGTCGCCGACGACGAGATCGAGGTGGTCGTGCCGCTTCGCGGGCTGCAGATGCCGGTCCAAAGACTCGAGCTTGCGACCGCGACCATCGCGCGCGCCGACACCGTCGACGTGCCCGAGGAGGCCAGAGCTTTGGAGGGTGCCGGTGCGGCGGGCTGGGAGCCGACCTTTCTCGCGGCGACGCGGGTCGGACTCGGCGAGTCGACCGGCGACGACGCCGAGCGCAAGCCGGACGCTGGCGCTCGGGCGGTCGAGGCGTTCCGGCAGCTGATCACGACGCTCCGCCTGTACAAGGGCGGCGGCGTGGCGCTGGGACCGTACGCCTGGACCCGCGCCGGCGCCAACCGCTGGCGGCGGATCGCCACCGGTGCCGGCCGGCCCCGACCCGGCGGCTACAGGCTCGCCGAGGACGAGCTGGGCGATCTTTCGGTCCTCTCGCGGACCCTTGCCTATCGCTCGAACCCGTTCGGACGGCCCACGGGAGACGCGGGACGCTCGGGCGGCTTCGGTCGCGCGATCTCGCGCTTCGAGGCGGGCGTCGAGCGGGCCGTGGTGCTGGAAGCGCTGAACGACCATCTGCTCGCGCTTCGATTCCTGCTCGAAGGGGGCGGCCCCGCCGACCTCGGCCTCGCGATGCGAGTGGCGGCGCTGTGCGCGGAGCCCGAGCAGCGCGGCGAGATCAAGGCCGTCGTCGATCGTGCGCTGGCCCTCGAGCGAGAGCTCTGGAGCGGCGAGCCGGCGCCGGCGGTTGACGACGCGATGACCGCGGCAGAGACCGCCGCTCTGATCGAGGACCTCCTCCGAGCGATCCTGAAGGACGCGGCCTGCGGCCACCTGGGCTCCGACCTGCGCTCCACCGCGGACGAGATCCTGCTCGCCGACGGGCTGGCGATCGGGGAGGGCGCGGACGGAGACCGCGGCGGCGCCGAGGAGTGGGACCTTCCGGTGGACGATCCTGACGCGACCGAGCTGGTCGAGGAGGAGGGCGAGCCGGACGAGCTCCCGGCCGAGGACCTCCCCGTGCCCGAGGAGAGCCCCCCTCCCGAGGAGCCCCCGATCCAGGACCCGGTCGAGGACGAGCGAAGCATGCGCCACGAGCGGACGTCGGTTCCGGGGCGCGGCGTGCAGGGCGGGCTGTGGATGGACGGTCCCGAGACGTGGTCGCGCCCGGCCATCCGGGCGCGAGCGGACGAAGTCGTGCAGGTACCCGATTGCGAAGGGCGAATCAAGGTCGAATCACGCCCCACCCACGAGGAGGAGAACGTGTTCGCGACGACCCGTGCAGCAGATTATGAGCCCCCCACGAGCCGGATGGAGGCGCCCGACTCACCGAGCGACCGCCTTGCCGAGCTCCTCGAGACGACGGCCCACGAGCGCCAGCCCACGGCCGAGCGGGTCGCCTATCTGTTCCCGCGCCCCGAGACCACCGAGTGGAACGTGAGCGAGCTCAGCTACGACCGCCGTCGGCGCGCCCGGCCGCGCTCCGAGCTTCAGGCTTCCTGATCCCGAGTCCTCCTCCGATCACCCAGGAAGAGCAGGTCGATCGCGGGCAATCGCCCGCGATCGGCCGTTCGTGCGGACGCGAGAGCTAGCCGGTGGCGATCGCGGTGCGCTCCTTGGGCCCGGCCGCGAACAGGTATTCGTTGAGCCGCATCAGACCCGTCAGGTCGTGGACGTCCTCGTCCAAATAGGGGACCTGAATCACCGAGCGGGTCCGCATCTCAGCCGTCAATCGCTTTACGTTTCGCTGGTCGCGGGCCGCCAGCGCCCGGTAGTCCTCGTAGTTCTCGACCGCTCGCCGCGCCAGGTCCTCGTCGTCGAGCGCGCCGATCAGCTCGTCCTCCACCTGCGGCCCGTATTCGGAAAGCTCGCTCTCGTAGTGCACCTTGTTGACGATCACGCCGCCGAACGGCAGCTTCGCTTCGACCAGCTTGCGATGGAAGTAGACGGCCTCGGTCACCGGCTCGCCCTGAGGGCCGCACACGACCAGGAAGCAGCTCTCGGGATTCGCCAGCAGCTCGTTGACCCGCTTGGCGCGCTCGCGGAACCCCCCGACCATGCCGCTGAACGCCTGGAAGAACTCGGACAGGTCCTCGAGGACCTCGACGCCGGTGATTCGCCGCAGGACCGAGAACATCATCGACGTCCCCCGACCGAACACCTTCATCCCGATCCCCGTCGGCCGCATGAACACCTGGAGCGCGCGGCCCTCGATGAACTGCATCAACCGGCGCGGCGCGTCGAGGAAGTCGAGCGCGTTCCGGCTTGGCGGCGTGTCGAGGACCAGGAGGTCGTAGCGGTCCTCGGCGTAGATCTCGAACAGCTTCTCCATCGCCATGTACTCCTGCGAGCCGGCGAGCGCGGCCGAGAGCTGCTGGTAGATGCGGTTGGCGAGGATCCGGTCCCGCGTCTCCTCGTCCGGGGCGTGGCGGCGGACCAGCTCGTCGAAGGTCGCCTTCGCGTCGAGCATCATCGCCCACAGCTCGCCGCGCGGCTCGACTCCCGCCTCCGCGAACAGCTTCGGATCCACCTTGCGCTCCTCGTTTCCGAGCTCCGGCAGCCCCAGGGAGTCGGCGAGGCGCTTGGCGGGGTCGATCGTCAGCACGGCCGTCTTCTTGCCCCGCGCCGCCATCCCCGCGGCGATCGCCGCCGACGTGGTGGTCTTGCCGACGCCGCCCGAGCCCGCGCAGATGCATACCCGCTTCCCGTCGAGGATCTCCGCGACTCCCGCCATCAGTCGATCTCGCGCGAGAGCTGGCCGATCTCCTCGACCCCGATCTCGGGTTTGAAGATGAACGGAAGCGTTCGTAGCGGCGCGTCGACGACCTCCGCGAGGCGGGCCAGCTGCTGTCGCTGGGAGTCGGCCCGGCGGCTCTCGCTCAGGGCCGCGCGGCTGACGGCCCGGACGCCGCCCCGATCGCCGTTTCCGGCCACAGCCTCGAGCCGCTCGATCTCCGCCCTCGTGAAGCGCTCCGGATAGAGCGCGTTCATATAGACGCGGTCGACCGCGACGCCGATCTCGTCGGTCAGCGAGCGCTCGAGGGCGGCGGTCTCGTTGACGGGCATCTCCTCCGGCAGGGCGACGATGGCCACCCCGGTCTTGCGGTGGTTGACGATGAAGGTCTCGAGCGCCTCCGCCTGCGCCTTGATGGGACCGACCCGCGCGATGTTGGCGAACGTGCGGGGCGTCTGCAGGAAGCCGACCCCGTGGCCGGTCGCCGGCGCGTCCACGATCACGAGGTCGTACTTTCGGCCCTTCCTGACCTTGCGGTCGGGGAGGGCGACCTCCCAGATCTTTCCGATCGTCACGAGCTCCCGGAGCCCCGGCGTGGCGGCGGCCAGGTAGGTGAAGATCCTCGAGCGAAACAGGAGATCGCGCGCCGCCCGAACCCGGAGCTGGAGCAGGACGTACTCCCGCATCGCCTCGTCCGGGTCGATCGAGATCGCCCACAGGTTGTCGGCCATCTTGACCTCGTGAAAACCCACCTCGGCGCGGTGAAAGACCCGTGAGACGTGCTCCTGCGATGAGACCTCGCAGACGATCGTCCGCCGGCCCCGCGCCGCGGCCGCGAGGCCGAGGGCCAGCGCCACCGTCGACTTGCCGACGCCTCCCTTCCCGGTGACGATCACCAGGCGCTTGTCGAGGAGCTCGGGGACCGCCCCAACATAGCTGGGCCACCTCAGC
>DATGAF010000021.1:0-12217 GCA_035313645.1 Solirubrobacterales bacterium | reverse complement strand
GTCCCGTCGGCCGGCGGATGGAAGTAGCCCCCCTCGAGCCAGCGCTCGAGGATCCTCTTCTCGACCTCCGACGGGTCGTAGCGCGTCCTCGCCTCGAGGCTCTTTCGACGTTCGGCGTCCACCGGACGCCGATGTTAGTCGTGGCTAGTTCCTCTCAGGCTCGGGACCGCTCGGTCCCCTCGCCCTTGCTCTCACCAGACTTCGGAGCCGCGGTCGCGGTTCGGCCCCGGTGCTCAACGTCTCGCGTCGGTTGGCGCCTTATTCGCGCATAGCACGACAAAGGCGCCAAGTTCGCTAGGCCGACTCCTCCTCCAGCTCCTCGAGGCCTTCCGCCGACTCCTCTGGGGCCGCTTCGGTGACGAGCGTCGGCTTCAGCCCGCGCTGGATCGTCTCCTTGGTGACGACGCACTTCCGCACGTCGCGGCGGGAGGGAAGCTCGAACTGCACGTCGAGGAGGGTCTCCTCGAGGATCGACCGCAGCCCGCGTGCGCCGACCTCCCGCTCGAGCGCCTTGTCGGCGATCGCGCTGAGCGACTCGGGCGCGAACACGAGCTCGATGTCGTCGAACTCGAAGAAGCGCTCGAACTGGCGCGTCAGCGCGTTCCGCGGCTCGGTGAGGATCTTGATCAGGTCGTCGCGAGTGAGCTGGTGGATCGCCGCGACCACCGGCAGGCGACCGATGAACTCGGGGATCAGGCCGTACTCCATCAGGTCCTCGGGCAGCACTCGCTCGAACACCTCGCCGGTGTCCTTCTGATCGCGGGAGCGGATCGAGGCGCCGAAGCCGACCCCCTTGTGGCCGATTCGCCGCTCGATCACCTTGTCGAGGTTGGCGAACGAGCCGCCGCAGACGAACAGGATGTTCGTCGTGTCGATGGTCAGGAACTCCTGGTGAGGGTGCTTGCGTCCGCCCTGCGGGGGCACCGAGGCCGTCGTCCCCTCGAGGATCTTCAGCAGCGCCTGCTGCACCCCCTCCCCGGAGACGTCGCGCGTGATCGACGGGTTGTCGGCCTTGCGGGCGATCTTGTCGACCTCGTCGATGTAGATGATCCCGGTCTCGGCCTTCTTGACATCGAAGTCGGCCGCCTGGATCAGCTTCAGGAGGATGTTCTCGACGTCCTCGCCGACGTAGCCCGCCTCGGTGAGCGCGGTGGCATCGGCGATCGCGAACGGCACGTTGAGGATGCGCGCCAGCGTCTGGGCCAGGAGCGTCTTGCCGCACCCGGTCGGCCCCAGGAGCAGGATGTTCGACTTCTGGAGCTCCACCTCCTCGTCGCCGTTCTGGGCCATCTGCACGCGCTTGTAGTGGTTGTAGACAGCGACCGAAAGCGCTCGCTTGGCGGTCTCCTGGCCGACGACGTACTCGTTCAGGACCGCGTGGATCTCCTTCGGCTTCGGGAGGCTCTCGAGCTCGAAGCTCGGAGGCGCGGCGAGCTCCTCGTCGATGATCTCGTTACAGAGATCGATGCACTCGTCGCAGATGTAGACGCCGGGGCCGGCGATCAGCTTCTTGACCTGGCGCTGTGACTTCCCGCAGAAGCTGCAGAGAAGCTGCTCGTTGGACTCGGTTGGGCGTGCCAAGCGCTCTCCCCTTTCCGGTACCGCGCCTCGGTCTCAGGTTACGACACCCGCGCGGGAGGTTGGACGCATGGTCAATACTCGACCGGCACCCAGGTCCCTTCAAGCGCGCGCGGACTTGCAGCCGCCCGCGCGGCGGCGGGCGTCCGACGTCGGGGGCATCGGATGGCGCGGTTGACACGGCCTCCATCGCCGGCATATGCTCGACGCCAGGGAGGAACACCGCGGAAACGGAGGGGACGAAGAAGATGATTGGGCCGAGATGCATCATCCTGCCGATCGCCGCTGCGATCGCGATCGCGGTCCCGAGCGTCGCCGGCGCGGCACAGGGGCAGTTCTGGGGCGGGCCGGTGGCCGGCGGATCAAACAACGCCGGCATGGAGTTCCTTCTGAAGAAGAAGAACCACAAGCCGCACAAGCTGGTCAAGTTCAACTGGCACAACGTCCCCGTGGAGTCCTGTTTTGACTCGTTCGACGGCAAGGGCTTCAACCTGCTCGTCAACGGCAAGGGCAAGTTCCACGGCAGCTTCGACGTGCCGCAGTCCAACCACAAAGCGACCGTCCACGGGAAGTTCAAGCATCACAACAAGAAGGCGGTCGGCACCCTCGAGCTGAAGGGCTCATTCGCGGGCGGCTGCGGGAACGCCGACTCCGGCCCGCTGCCCTGGACCGCGAAGAAGGGCGGTTAGGCCGCCGGAGTTGACAGGGCCTCCCGAGCCGAGCTAGGCTCGGCCCCAGTCAGATCAGCAGGGGGCCCGTTGGGAGGGAACCCGGAGAGGAGATCGTTTGAAGCGCGTAGTCGTTTGCCTCGCCCTGGCGATCGCCATCGTGTTCGCGACCAGCGCATTCGCGGCGACGAACACGTTCAAGGGCACCGACGCCGCCGGTGGGACCGTCAAGTTCACGGCGATCATTCACCACGGCGACATCACCAAGGTCCGAGGCTTCAAGTGGAACAACGTTCCGATGCAGTGCGATGAGCCGAACCAGACGACGAGTGGCAATTTCACGTTCTCGGCGCCTGTGAACAACAAGGGCAAGTTCAAGTTCAACGGCTCGAACGGAACGTCGGACGCCGTGGTTCACGGAAAGTTCAAGACCCGAAGGAAGGCCACCGGGACGTTCCGCGTCTCCGGGAGCCCGAGTCCGGGCACCCAGGACAACTGCGACACCGGCGTCACGAACTGGAAGGCGCACCGCATCTGAGCGCCTGACGCACTGACTCGTCGACAGGCTTCGCCCCTGAGGCGAGGCGGATCGGGGATCGAGCGCCCTAGTGGTGCTCGATCACCCGGTCGACGAGGTGGTACTCCTTCGCCTCCTCGGCGCTCATGAAGTAGTCGCGCTCGGTGTCCTTGGCGACCTTCTCGAACGGCTGGTCGGTGTGCTTGGAGATGATCTCGTCAAGGCGCTTGCGGACGTCGATGATCTCGCGGGCGTGGATCTCGATGTCGGTCGCCTGGCCCTGGAAGCCGCCCGTGACCTGGTGGATGAGGATCTTGGAGTTCGGGGTCGCCATCCGCTTGCCGGTGGCGCCGCCCCCGAGCAGCAGGGCGCCCATGCTCATCGCGACGCCGACGCAGATCGTCTGGACGTCGGGCTTTATGTACTGCATGGTGTCGTAGATCGCCAGCCCCGCGTACACGGAGCCGCCCGGCGAGTTGATGTAGATCGAGACGTCCTTGTCGGGGTCCTCGGACTCCAGATGGATGAGCTGCGCGACGACGAGGTTGGCGATGTCCTCGGTCACCGGGGTGCCGAGGAAGATGATCCGCTCGTTGAGCAGCCGTGAATAGATGTCGAACGCGCGCTCCCCGCGCGAGGTCTGCTCGACGACCATTGGGACGAGAGGGCTCATCGGGCGCGGAGTCTATAGAAGCCCATTACCGGTCCCCGGGCGTCCAAAGGCCGGCCCCCTCGCCCTCGGGAGCCTGCTCCTTCTCGGGCGTCCACAGCCTCTCGCGGGCCTCTGCCTGCTCGAGCGCGATCGGCTTCGCCGACCCCGCGATCACGTCGGCGGCCTTGCGGAGACGGACCTCCGAGCGAAGCAGCGCATCCCGCCCGCCCTTGCGCAGACGCTCGAGCAATCGCTCGGGCGCCTGGTCTCCCTCGCCGGGGCCGAGGGCGGCCAGGAGCTCCTCGTCGGAGACCTCGATCCCCTCCGCGTCGGCGACCGCCGCGAGGGTGGCCTCCCGCCGCAGCGCGCGCTCGGCGTCGCCCTCCAGGTCGGTGATCAGCTCCTCACGCGTCTTTCCCTGCATCTGCGCGTAGGTCTGGGGGTTGATCCCCCGGGAGCTCAGCGAGCGCTCGACGCGGTCCCACATCTCGTGGGCGCGGGCGTGGACCAGCTCCTTCGGCACCTCCATCTGCGCGGAGGCGGCGGCCGCGTCGACCGCGGCCTCGCGGAAGTCGTCCTCGACCCGGCGCTCGAACGCAGCCCGAAGGCGGGTGCGGATCTCCTCGCGCAGCTCGTCGAGCGTCTCGAACTCGGACGCCTCGGAGGCGAAGTCGTCGTCGAGCTCGGGAAGCTCCTTCTCTCGGACCTCCTTGACGGTCACCGTGAATCGGCCCTGCTTGCCGGCCAGGGCCTCCGGCCGGTGGTCGTCGGGGAAGGAGACCTCGACCGTGAGCTCGTCCCCCGCGGAGGCCCCCTCCAGGGCCTCGTCGAACTCCGGCAACAGGCTCTCGGCTCCGACCTCGACCATCAGGTCGCTCGCCTCGGAGCCCTCGAACGGCTCGCCGTCGGCAGTCCCGGAGTAGTCGATCAGCGCGAGGTCCCCCGTTCGCGCAGGGCGGTCGACCGGCGTCAGGCTCGCGAAGCCCTCCCGGAGCCGGTCGAGCTCCGCCTGGACGGCTTCCTCCGGCACCTCGGGCTCGGCTCTGCCGACCTCCAGGCCCACATAATCGCCGAGCTTCGCCTTCGGGCGGACCGCCACCTCGATCGAGAACGCGAGCTCCTCGCCGGCGCCGGGAATCGAGGGGACGCTCAGCTCCGGGTCCCCGACCGGGGTGATGCCGGCCTCGAGCAGGGCGCGCTCGTACCACTCGGGCAGCGAGTCGCGAAGCGCCTGCTCCAGGACCGCGTCGCGGCCAACCCGCTGAATCACGAGCTGCGGCGGGACCTTTCCCTTCCGAAACCCCGGCACGCGCATCTCCCGCGCCATCGACCGAGCGGCGCGGTCGAGGCGACTCTCGACCGCGTCGGGATCGATCCCAACGTCGACCCGCACGCGCGAGTCGCCGAGCTCGGTGACCGAGGTCTTCATCGCCGTCGAACCTTATTGATCGCCCCACGGAGCAAGGCGGCGCCGAGATCGGCGAGGAAGGCGGCGAATCGCCCCACCGGCCCGGTGACCAGCCACGCGAGCAGGCGCTCGTGCGGGCCTAGAGCCAATCGATCCGCTTGAAGAAGCGGTACAGGAGCACCGTCGCGGTGAGCATGACGAGCAGCGCCAGCGGATAGCCGAACTCGAGCCCCAGCTCCGGCATGTGGTCGAAGTTCATCCCCCAGATGCTGGCGAAGAAGGTTGGCACGGCGATGATCGCCGCCCACGCCGAGATCGCCTGGACGACCTGGTTCTGACGCACGCTGATCAGCGAGAGGTTGGCCTCCAGGACCGAGGTCAGGAGCTCGCGCTGCGAGTTGACCTGCTCGTCGATGCGCCGCACGCGGCCGGCGATGTCTCGGAAGAAGTGGCGAAGCTTCTCCGGGATCTGCGGGAAGGCCCCCCGCTCGATCGCCTCCAGGGGCGGCAGAAGCGGCGCCACGGCGCGATGGAACTCGATGACCTCGCGCTTCAGGAAGTAGATCCGCTGGGTCTGCTCGGCGCCGCCCTCGAACACCGCCTGCTCGACCTCCTCGATGTCGTCGTCGATGCCGGCGACGACCGGCTCGTAGTCGTCGATCGCCTGGTCGAGGATCGCCCAGACGACGGCCGCCGGACCGCTGTCGAGAAGGTCGGCATGCTCCTGCTCGAGATTGCTGCGGGCGGGCTGCAGGTCGGCGGCCTCGCCGTGCCGGACCGTGATCACGTAGCGCGGCCCGAGAAAGGCGTGGATCTGGCCGAAGTGGACCTCCTCCCTGGCCTCCTCGTACCAGGCGGTCTTGACCACGCCGTAGAAGTGCTCTCCGTGCTCGTCGAGCTTCGGCCGCTGGTGCTCCTCGGACGCCTCCTCGACCGCGAGCTCCGGAACCTCGAATGCGGCCGTGGCGCTCGCCACCTCCTCGGGGGTCGGGTCCTTCATCCCGAGCCAGACGAACCCCATGCCGGTGCCCATGCACTCGCGCGCCCGCTCGAGGCTCAACGGGTCCTCGTTCTGGCGTCGGCGATCCCTGTAGTACGCGCAGTCGACGATCATGGCTGGGCACGGCGGGCGTAGGCCGTGCGCTAGCCGGATTCAGCGCCCGACCCCCCGTTCCTGCCGAGCGGGCCACCGGCGCCCGAAGGCCCCGCGAGCTGATTCGCCCCCTCGCCTCTGATGGGTCGCCTTTGTCTCGCATACCGAGACAGATGTCGCCCACTGCCCAGCCCCCGCCCCCCCCGGGGCGGGGTCAAAGCGCGGGCTCGCCGATCAAGTCCGCCGGGCGGCGGCCGATAATTGGCGCGTGAGGGCTGGCCGGGGTCTCCGTGGCTTGATACTCCCCACCGCCATTGGGGTCGCCGTCGCGGCCCTGTGCGCGCCCGCCCCGGCGGGCGCCGCCGCGCCACCGCGGATCGGCGGCTGCAAGGTCTTCCCGCGGTTTGCGGGGAGCGCCACAGCGCCCTCGGCGACCAACCAGAGCGCTTGGAACCAGGACGTCTCCCGGGCGCCCATCGATCCCAACTCGGGCGCGTACGTGAACGGGATCGGCGCGCTCGGCGGAAATCAGGTGGTCCATCCGGACTTCGGGGGGAACGGCCGCTACGGGATCCCCTACGCGACCGTCGGGCCCCACCAGCGACGGGTGCGGGTCAAGGTGACCTCCTATCCCGACGAGAGCGATTTCGGCAGAGCGCCGATCCCGCCGCGGGCGCCGGTCGAGAACGGGTCGGATCGCCACGTGCTCGTCCTCCAGCGCCGCCATTGCGACCTCTTCGAGATGTTCGCGGCCCACTACCTCGGCGGCAACGGCCACGTCTGGAAGGCGGGCTCCACTGCGCGCTTCGACCTGCGCTCCAGGCGGCTGCGTCCCGACGGATACACCTCGGCCGACGCGGCGGGGCTCTCGATCCTCGCCGGACTGGTCCGCTACGGCGAGGTCAAGCGCGGGCACGTGCGCCACGCGATCCGGGTCACCTTCGCCGAGACCCGCCGCGCCTACATCCACCCCGCCACCCACTACGCGTCCGATCGCTGCGATCCCGATCTGCCGCCGATGGGCCTCCGACTCCGGCTCAGCAAGCAGTACTTCGCCGACAACCTGCATCGCTTCCCGCCCGGAAGCCAGTCGCGCGTCATCTTCAAGGCGCTCTACCACTACGGGATCATCAACGCCGATAACGGCGGCACGGGCGCGAACTGGTTCATCACGGGCGCGAGCTCCAAGCGATGGGACGACTCCGAACTCGACCGGTTGAAGACGGTGCCCGGCAGCGCCTTCGTCGTGGTCAAGTCGCGGGCGCCGATTACGACCCCGTGCTAGTTCGCCGGGATGCGGCGCGGACCCGTGCCGGTCACGACGCCCTGGCGACGGCGCGGACCTCGTGCGCGGCTAGCTGAAGCTGACCTTCGCCGGCTCGCGGTCGGCGGCGTCCTCGATCTCGAAGAACTCCTTCGCCTCGAAGTTTCGGGCGTTGGCGATCATCGAGTTCGGGAACGACTGGATCTTCGTGTTGTAGGTCTGGACGTTCGAGTTGTAGATCCGCCGCGAGGCCTGGATCTCGTCCTCGATCTCGGTCAACTCGTTCTGGAGCTTCTGGAAGTTCTCGGTCGCGCGGAGCTCCGGGTAGTTCTCCGCCACCGCGCGCAGGTCGGTGAGGGCCGCGGTGAGCTGCCCCTCCTTCTGGGCTGAATCCGCGGGGGAATGCGCCTTGGTGGCCTCGGCTCGGGCGGAGGTCACCTTCTCGAACACCTCACGCTCGTGGGTCGCGTAACCCTTCACCGTCTCGACCAGGTTCGGCACCAGGTCGTGGCGACGCTTCAGCTGCACGTCGATCCCGGACCACGCCTCGTCGCAGCGGTTCCTCGCCCCGATCATCGAGTTGTTGACCCCGATCAGGATCAGGATCAGCAGCACGACCAGGACGACGATGATGATGACCGCGACCATGCGCGGAGCTTACAGGCACCTCGCGGCGGCCGCCCACGCTAGTCGGCCCTTGAGACGCCGGCTGAGTAGGGCTACCCCGAACTGTGTCGTTTCGCGTCCACCCCTCGGTCGTGAAACGCCAAAGTTGAGATCTGGGGGGAGGCTCCCGGGAATCCCCTGCCCCACCCAGCCCGCGTCCGCCGCGACCTAGAGCGTCGCGCTCACAGGGCGTGCTCGAGCTCGAGGAGGAAGCGCTTCATCTCCGGGCCGCCACCGTAGTTGCCGATCTCGCCACCCGAGCGGATCACGCGGTGGCATGGGACGACGATCGGGATCGGGTTCAACCCCAGGGCGCTGCCCGCGGCCCGGTAGGCGCGCGGGTTCCCGGCGCGCTGGGCGGCGTCGCGATAGGTGATCATCTCGCCGAACGGCACCCGCGCGGTCTCGCGGAGCACCCGGCGGTAGAAGCCCGGATGGACCAGCTCCCAATCGAGCGGCACCTCGAAGCGCTCCCGCTTGCCATCGAAGTACTGGTCGAGCTCGCGGCGGGCGTCGTCGAGGCGGGCGGGGTACTCGAGGACTCGCGGCGAGAGGTCCTCGGCGAGCTCCGCGAGCACGCGCTCGAGGTCGGAGTTCGGGAGGGCGATCCGCACCAGCCCGCGGGGGGTCGCGGCGACGAGGGCAGTGCCCAGCGGCGTGTCGAGGGTCGCGTAGGCGACGTCGAGGAGGCCCTCCCGCTCGGCGCGAGCGGCGAGCCGGTCGGCGAATTCGGTCATCTGGCCATCTCCTTCAGGTCCCGTGCGCTCGCGCGCAGCTTCTTGAGCGCCTCGTGCACGTTGCGACGCGCCGCCTCCTCCGAGGTCCCGAGCGCCTCCCCCACCTCGCGGTAGCGAAGGTCGACCGCGAAGCGCAGCACGACGGCGGCCCGCTGGCCCGGGGGGAGCTCCGCGACCGCCGCCCAGACCTCGCTGTGGCGGGGGCTCATTCCCAGGGCCCCGTCGGGCGGCCGTTGGGCGCCCTCGCGGCGGTCGATCAGCTCCTCCGGGTCGGGCACCGGCGTCGCTCGCGCCCGCGAGCGATGGTGGTCGATCGCCTTGTGGCGGGCGATCGTCAAGACCCACGCCCTCAGGTTCGCGGGCTCCGCCCGGCGGTACGCCCGAAGCGCCGCCAGGAAGGTCTCCTGGAGGCAGTCCTCGGCGTCGGTCGGGCCGACCATCCCGCGCAGGAACGCCCGAACGGACTCGAGGTGCTCGTCCAGGAACGCCTGGAAGGGCGGCAGGGCTTCGGCCATCGCGCTCATCCAACTAAAGAACGTCCGGGAACCGAGAAACGTGAGGTCGCGACGCGGCTAGGTCTCGCGGACGAACGCCTCGATTCCCTGCACTCGCACGCGATCGCCCTCGGGGAGGCTGACATAGACGCCCCCGTCGCGCTCGAGCTGCTCGCGGGGGTTCATGAGGACGATCCCGGAAAAGCGCCCCCGCCCGTCGTAGCGCAGGTAGTGGGACTCCGGGGTCTCCTCGCGGCGGCCGGGGCGAGGTCGTCCGATCGCCGCGTAGAGGACGTCGCTCGGGGGGTCATAGGTGACGTGCGAGAACGTGTAGCGGCCGGCCCTCAGGCTCACGTTCTCAGGCTAACGGCAGGGGGCCGGGCGGCCACCGTCGTCGCCACCAGCAGCCCCGCGGCGAGCAGGCAGGGCAACGCGTCCCCGGCCGCCGACGCGCCCGCGCCGCCGCCTACCCCGCCCGAGACCTGGCCGGCCGCCCAAGCGACGTTGATGAGCCCCGCGGCGAATCCCTGGTGCAGGCCGGTGGACTCGGCCGAGTCGCTCAGCATCGCGAGCGCGGGGGCGAAGCACAACCCCGCTCCCGCCGCGGTCGCGATCAGGGCGGTGAGGAGAACTCCGAGGACATCGGCGAGGGGGACGAGGGCGACCGCCGCGGCGCAGACGAGCATCCCGATGGCGTAGGGCCGAAGCCGTCCGACCCGATCTGAGAGGCGACCGGCCGCGGGCGCCAGGACGGCCTCGATGGCGGCTCCGGCGGTGAAGCCGGCGGCGACCACGCCGGCCCCGCCGCCGAGCTCGTCGATCCGCAGCGGCACGAGGACGCTGATCACGCCGAACATCACGGAAGGCGCCGCCACGTACCAGGTGGCGCGCAGCACCGCCGGGCTGAGGATCGCCTCCCGGGCGTCACGAAGGCGCTGCTGCTCCCCGCGCTCGGGCCCGGGAATGCGAAGCGCGGCGACCGAGAGCGCGACGGTCAAGGCGAGGACCGAGCCGAAGACGGGCTTCGTGCCCACCGCCACCGCGAGCGCCCCGAGCCCGGGGCCGAGAAGGGATCCCGCCACCGCCGCCCCGAGTGCGTCGCCGATGACCGAGCCGCGCCGCTCCTGCCCGGCGGTCTCGATCAGCCAGGTCAGAGCGCCGGCCCACGCCAGCGCCCCCGCGATGCCCTAGACGAAGCGGGCGCCGTCGAGCACCGCCACCCGGTGACCGAATCCGAATGCCAGGCTCGCGAGCCCGAGTAGGAGCAGGCCGGCGAGCAGCGCGCGTCGCGCGCCGAACCGCACGGCGATCAGGCCGGCCGGGAGGGCGGCGATCAGCGTGCCGGCCGCGTACGCGGCGGATAGCACGCCGGCCGCAGCCTTGGACAGGCCCAGATCGTCGACGTAGCCGGGCAGCAGGGGTGTGATCGCCGTGTAGAAGGCGACGTCGAGGAACACCACCGTCGAGCCGAGGAGGAGCAGCCGGCGCATCGATCCATCCTGCCAGCCGCGATCGGGGGAGACCTGGGGCACCTCGACGTCGCGCGGCGGACTTCGGGCGCGGAAGCGCCGCTTGGAACGCGGCGCTCAGCGCCTGCCCGGCACGGCCAACCGGGCGCTCAGAACGCACAGGGGTCGGACGGGAACGGCGTCGCGGCTGGGAACGAGGGCGGCACGGCGCCGGCTCCCGCGCCCCAGCCGGGATTTGGCCGACCCCCGAGCCGGTAGTGGATCCGGGCCCCGTGAGCGAGCGAGCAGTAGGAGATCCAGGGCTTCTCGTACGGGGCGCCCTTGAAGCGCATCCGGTGGACGTAGGGGTGCTTCGGCGCCGCGCCCGCGGCGTCGAGCACCACATTTCCGTGCTGGAGGTGGAGGGTCGTGTGGCGGAACAGCGGGCTCCCGATCGCGAGCAGCCCGGCCCCGGGCACCTCCGGATAGAGACCGAGGGCCCCGAACACGTACCACGACGAGAGCTCCCCGAGGTCGTCGTCGCCGGGATAGCCGCCGGGCCCGGGCCCGTACAGGCGGCGGATCGCCCGCCGCACCGTGCCCTGGGTCTTGAACGGCTGCCTCAGCCAGTCGTAGATCCACGGCGTCCCGATGGTCACCTCGTTGCCGAGCACCGCGTGGCGCGAGTGGACGAACCGCCTGACGTCGTCGAGCTTCGAGAGGAACCGGTCGAGGCGCCTCCGGGCGAGGCCGGTGCCCCCGAGCCGCTGAGCCAGGCCCGCGAGGTCGTGGGGGACGAGCCACGTGTACTGGGCGCCGTCGCCCTCGGCGAATCCCAGCTTCGAGGTCGGAGAGAGGTGCGGGAAGCTGCCGTCCGCGCGCGCCGGCTCGATGGTTCCAGTCGCGGGGTCGAACAGCTTCGTCCAGTTCGCGGAGCGGTTCATGAACGCGCTGTAGACGGCCCCGTCGCCCTGCTCCCGAGCGGCGAATTGGGCGATCGAGAAGTCGGCGGCCATGTCCTCGAGGCTGGTCGCCGCGGACCCCTTGACGGCGTCCGGGCTGCCGAAGATGTCGTTGGCGCGACCCTTGTGGTTGAGCTCGAAGGGGATGTAGCCGAGCGACTGGTAGGCGCCGATCCCCTGGCGCTCGACGTAGTCGTAGTTGTTGGGGCTGTGGCAGCGCTGCGTCGCCCCCTTGAGCATCGCCTGGAGCGCGTAGGCGGTGTCGAACCGGTCCGCGCCGAAGGCCGCGACCGAGGCGATGATCGGGTCGGCCGGATCGCCGATCATCTCCATCGTCTGGCCGTTCGCGAGCGACCACTTCGGCAGGCAGCCGCTCTGCTTCGCGTCGTTCAGCAGCGAGCGAACGATGTCGCTTGCCCGGCCGGGCTCGAGCAGCGCCAGCAGCTGCACCTGGCTGCGGTAGACGTCCCAGCCCGAGAAGTCCGCGTACTGCGTGCGCCGGCCGGCGCTGTGCACCCTGCCGTCCATACCGATGTACTCACCGTTGACGTCGCTGAACGTCCGAGGGGCGACCATCGCGTGGTAGAGCGCGGAGTAGAACGTCCGCAGGTCCGAGCCCGACCCGCCGCTCACCTTGACGCTGCCGAGTTCCCGGTTCCACGCGCGCCTCGCCCGGGCGCGGATCGCCCCGAAGCCGCGGCCGCCGAGCTCCGACCGCAGGTTGTGGCGG
>DATGAF010000020.1:0-3096 GCA_035313645.1 Solirubrobacterales bacterium | reverse complement strand
CGGATCACCGAATACATCGCGGTCCGAAAGCTGCGCGCCGAGCGCGGCGTCGCCGACGAGCGCGGATCCGGCGCGATCCTGACCCTGATCGGCCCCCCGGGGACGGGAAAGACCTCGATCGGCGAGTCCGTCGCCCGCGCGACCGGGCGCGAGTTCGTGCGGATGTCGCTGGGCGGGATCCGCGACGAGGCCGAGATCCGTGGCCATCGCCGCACCTACATCGGCGCGCTCCCGGGACGCTTGGTCCGTGCCCTGCGCGACGCCGGAACGATGAACCCGGTGATCATGCTGGACGAGGTCGACAAGGTCGGCGCCGACTGGCGCGGCGATCCATCGGCCGCGCTGCTCGAGGTGCTCGACCCCGCCCAGAACCACAGCTTCCGCGACCACTACCTCGACGTCGAGCTCGATCTCTCCGGTGTCCTCTTCATCGCCACGGCGAACGTCGCCGAGACGATCCCGCCGCCCCTGCTCGACCGCATGGAGGTGGTTCGCTTCGACGGCTACACCACCGCCGAGAAGCTCGCGATCGCGCGGGGGTACCTGTGGCCGCGACAGCAGGAGAGAAACGGCCTCCGCCCCGAGGAGGTCGAGATCGACGACGAGGCGATCCGCACGGCGATCACCGAGTACACCCGCGAGGCGGGTGTCCGCAACCTCGAACGCGAGCTGGGCAAGGCGCTTCGCAAGACCGCCACCGGGATCGCCTCGGGTCGAGTCAAGCCCCCGGTCCACGTCGACGCCGAGTCGATGCGCGGGGCCCTGGGGCGCCAGCGCTTCTTCCAGGAGGCCGCCGAACGCACGGCCACCCCGGGCGTTGCGACCGGGCTCTCGGTCACCGGCGCCGGAGGCGACGTGCTGTTCATCGAGGCGACCGCGATGCCGGGCCAGGACGGCTTGGTGCTCACTGGCCAGCTCGGCGACGTGATGAAGGAATCGGCGCGAATCGCCCTCTCATATGTCAGAAGCCGCGCGGAGGAGCTCGGGATCTCCGAGGACGCCTTCGCCGAACGCGGGTTCCACGTCCACGTGCCGGCCGGAGCCATCCCCAAGGACGGGCCGAGCGCCGGGATCACGATGACCACCGCGCTCGCTTCCCTCCTCTCGGGACGGCCCGTTCGCCACGACGTCGGGATGACCGGTGAGATCACCCTTCAGGGCCGGGTGCTGCCGATCGGCGGCGTCAAGCAGAAGGTCCTGGCCGCCCACGCGGCGGGCCTGCGCGAGGTGATCCTGCCGGAGCGAAACCGCGGCGACCTCGAGGACGTGCCGGAGGACGTGCGCGCCGAGATGCGGTTCCACCTCGTGATCACGATCGACGAGGTCCTCGAGCGCGCGCTTGAACCGGCGCCGGCGGAGCTCCCCGCGGCCGCCTAGCGGCCGGGCTAGATGCGCGTCGTCTCGGCGCCCAGCTCGGCGATCGCGATGTCCACCGAGTAGTCGACCGGAAGCGCGATGAGCGACGGCACGTCGAGGTCCAGCGCAGCCCGCAGACGGTCGCGGTACTCGACGATCGAATTGCAGCGCCAGGCCGGGAGCCCGAATGACTCGGCGAGGCGGACGAAGTCGGGGTTGGAGAAGTCGGTCCCGAAGTGGCGTCCGAACCGAGCTTCCTGCTTCCAGACGATCGACCCGTACTGGCCGTTCTCCCAGACGACGTTGACGAACGCCGTTCCGAGCCGCATCGCCGTCTCCAGCTCCTGGCAGTTCATGAGAAACCCTCCGTCGCCTGAGACGGCGACCACCTTGCGCTCGGGCTCGACGAGCTTTGCGGCGATCGCCGCCGGGACCGCGAACCCCATTCCCGCGAGGCCGTTTGCGATCAGCACGGTGTTCGGCTCGAAGGCGGGGAAGGTGCGGCCGATCCAGAGCTTGTGGAGCCCGACGTCGGAGACGAGGATGTCGCCCGGATCGAGCGCCTCCCGGATCTCGAGCAGGGCTCGCGGCGGCAGGGCGGGGAACGAGTCAGCGCCGGCGGCGGCGTCGAGGATTCCGTCGACGGCCTGACGCAGTCGGGCCGATCCGCCGCCCGACGGGGCCTCTCGACAGTCCTGCGCGAGGCGGAGCAGGATCGCGTACACGTCGCCGACCAGCTCGACCTCGGGCATGAAGTCCTCGTCCGTCTCCGCCGGCAGCGAGTCGATGCAGACGATCCGCTTGTCGCCGCGCGGGTTCCAGAGCGCCGGCGAGTGTTCGACGAGGTCGTAGCCCACGGCGATCACGAGGTCGGCGTCCTCGAATCCCGCCATCGCGAAGTCACCCGCCTGGAGGCCGACGGCCCCGAGCGAGAGCTCCGAGTCAGCCTCGATCAATCCCTTTCCCATGAAGGTCACGGCGACCGGGATCCCGGTGGCGCGCGCGAACTCGCGCAGGGCCGGGGCCGCCCGGGCGCGCACGATCCCGTTTCCCGCGAGGCAGACCACCGAGTCGGCGCCCTTGATCAGCTCGGCGGCCTCCGCCAGGACCCGCGCCGGCGGCTCGGAGGCGGGAACGGCCCGGCGCGGGAGCGGGCGCGCGTCGGCGTCGACCTCGGCCGCCATCACGTCCTCGGGAAGCTCGATGTGGGTGGATCCGGGCTTCTCGGCCTCGGCGACCTTGAACGCCTTCCTCACCACCTCGGCGACGATCTCGGGATCGGAGACCCGGGCGTTCCACTTGGTGATCGGGCGCATCATCTCCGCCACGTCGATGTGCTGATGCGACTCCTTGTGCTGGCGCTCCAGGTCCGCCTGACCCGTGAGCGCGACGAGCGGTGCGCGGTCGAGGAAGGCGTCGGCCACGGCGGTGACCAGGTTCGTCGCCCCGGGCCCGAGGGTCCCCAGGCACACCCCGGCCCGTCCGGTGAGCCGCCCGTACACGTCGGCGATGTAGGCGCCGCCCTGCTCATGGCGGACGGGAACGAACTCGATCGCGGAGTCGTCGAGCGCGGCATTGAGGTCGAGGGTCTCCTCGCCCGGGATCCCAAAGACGTGCTCGACGCCCTCGGCCTCGAGGCACTCCACCACGAGCTCGGCAGCGGTGCGGGCCATCAGGCGAAGCCTAGGGCCACCGACGATTGAGGGTGGGGCCGCCGGGGAAGCCGCTTCTTGGCGACGA
>DATGAF010000019.1:0-38964 GCA_035313645.1 Solirubrobacterales bacterium | reverse complement strand
CGCGCTTCGCGCCTCGGCATCGAAGCGCGCGACGATCAGCTCTCGAAGCGCCGGTCCCCAGATGTCCCGGTAGCGCTCGTTGAAGAAGTAGCTCGGCTTGTCCCGCTTGACGTCGTTGAGGGTCGTCAGGTCGGGGGGGCCGTCGGCGGCGGCCCATGCGAGCGGGATCGGCCGCCATACGCCCAGATGGTGGCCGAGATGGGGATCGTCCACCGCGACCGCCCCGTCGAGCTCGGAGAGCATCCGCAGGAGCCACGTGCTGCCGCTGCGCGACGACCCGAAGATCCAGACGAGACGATCTTCGCTCTCTCCCAGGCTGAAGCCGTTTTCGTTCGCGGGCCCGGTCATTGGTCGCACCGAACGAGTGCGGGGACAATACCCCCATTGCCGGTGGGGAAACCGACGGCGCCGGCTCGGGGGCCGGCGCCGCGTGCATCCCGTCTGGAGGAGGCCGGGCCGGTGGCCCGGCCCGCCCTTCGTCATCGAGCGCCCCTACGACGCCCCCACCGTCGCCTCGCGCTGCTTCTCGTGGACGCCCTCCGCGAACTCCTCGACGATCTTCGCGCAGAACGCATCGAGGTCATCGGGCTTGCGGCTGGAGACCAGGCCCGCGTCGACGTGGACCTCCTCATCGACCCAATTCCCGCCCGCGTTGCGGATGTCCGTTTGCAGGCTGGGCCACGAGGTGATCGTGCGGTCCTTGACCACGTCCGCCTCCACCAGGGTCCAGGGCCCGTGGCAGATGACCCCGACCGGCTTGCCGGCCTCGAAGAACGAACGCGCGAACTCGACCGCCGCCGGCACCGTCCGCAGCTGGTCGGGGTTGGCCACCCCGCCCGGCAGGACCAAGCCGTCGTATTCCTCGGCGTCGGCGTCGCCCGCCGCGCGGTCGGCCTCGAACGTGTCGGCCTTGTCGAGGTGGTTGAACGCCTGCACCTCCCCCGCCTCGGGGGCAATCAGCTCGGTCTCCGCGCCCGCGTCTCGAACCGCCTCCCAGGGCCTCGTGAGCTCGATCTGCTCGACGCCCTCGTTGGCCGTCAGGAACGCGATCCTCTTGCCCTTCAGCTCGTCCGCCATCGGTTCACTCCTTTTCTCGCTTTCGCTTCGCGGCTACCCGCTCCCCGCGGCGGCTATTCGCGGCGCTCGAGCGTCGGGGGCCGCTCACGCCCCCTGCCAGCGATCGTGCTGGCAGTCCGGGCAGACCGGCAGGTTGGTCACGTGGTCGATCTGGACCCTGCGGCCGCACCGCTCGCATTTGAACTTGCCGGGGGTCACCGTCTCGCCGGCGAGGTAGGGCTCGTCCTTGGCGTAGGGCTTCTTCACCCAGCCCACCGCCGGCCGGCCAGGAGCGCCCCGGCCAGCGCGAGCGCGCCGAGGGCGCCGCCGGCGAGCGCCCTGGAGGGCTTCAGGCGCGCCGGCTCCACGTCCGGCGCCAAGCGCTCCGGAGGACCGCCGGCGGGCCCGCTTGGGCCGTGCTCGCGGGCCATGCGCATCACCTGGGCGAGGTGGAGGGCCCGACGCTCGGTCAGCTCCGCGATCTGCGTCTTGCAGCTGAACCCGTCCGCGATCACCAGCGTGTCGTCGGCCGCGTCGCGGACGGCCGGCAGCAGCCTGCGCTCGCCGATCTTGACCGAGATCTCGTAGTGGTCGCGCTCGAACCCGAACGACCCCGCCATCCCGCAGCAGCCGGAGTCGAGGACCTCGAAGTCCAGCCCCATGCGCTCCAGGAGCTCCTGGTCGGGGTCGAGGCCCATCACCGCCTCGTGGTGGCAATGGCCGTGGACGATCGCCTTTCGGTGCAGCTTCGGCGGCTCCCACTCGCTCGGGGCGTGGTTGCGAAGGAACTCGCTCAGGGTCAGCGTCTGGAGGCTGAGGCGCTTCGCGTCCTCGTCGTGGGGCAGCAGGTTCGGCAGCTCGTCGCGGAAGGCGGCGACGCAGCTCGGCTCGACGCCCACGACGTGGACGCCGGCCTGGATGTGGGGGCGCAGCGCGTCGAGCATCCGCTTCCAGAAGGTCTGCGCAAGATCGAGCATCCCGTAGTCGTAGAGGGGCCGCCCGCAGCAGAGCTGCGCCATCGGCACCAGCACCTTGAAGCCCGCCTCCTCGAGCACCTCCACCGCGGCCTTCATCGGCTCGGGGTGCAGGTAGTTGTTGAAGGTGTCCGCGAACAGGACCACCGGCGGCCCCTGCGGGTTGACGGGCGCCCGGTCCGCGAACCACGCCTTGAAGCTCTCCGCCGCGAAGGGAGGCGTCTCGCGTCGCGGGCTGATACCCCCGGTGCGCTGCATGAGCTTGCCGATGAGCGGTGCCCGTGCGACCGCATTGGCCACGCCGGGCGCCAGCGTCGCGAGGCGTGCCCAGAACATCACGAGTCCCATCGAGTAGGCCTGCACGGGGCGGAGCCGCCGCTTGTAACGGCCGGACAGAAACTCGGCCTTGTAGGTCGCCATGTCCACGCTCACCGGGCAGTCGCCCTTGCAGCCCTTGCACGACAGGCACAGGTCGAGCGCCTCGTGGACCTCGTCCGAGCGAAAGCCGTCGGTGATCACGTCGCCCTCGAGCATCTCGTAGAGGACCCGCGCCCGGCCTCGGGTCGAGTGCCGCTCGTCGAACGTGACCATGTAGCTGGGGCACATCGTCCCGCTCGACGTGTCGCGGCACTTCCCCGCGCCCACGCAGCGAAGCGCCGCGTGGGCGAAGCTGCCGCCGTCCTCGGGATAGGCGAAGTGGGTCTCGGGCTCCGGCGGGTTGTACCCGGCGCCCTGCTTCAGGTTCGAGGCGATCGGATAGGGATCGACCACCTTGTGCGGGTTCATCCGGTTGCCCGGGTCCCAGATTCGCTTGAGCTCCCGGAACGCTTCGACCAGCTCCCCCCCGTACATCCTCTCGAGAAGCTCGGCGCGCGATTGGCCGTCGCCGTGCTCGCCCGACAGCGAGCCCCCGTGCTCCAGGACCAGATCGGCGGCCTCGTCGAGGAAGGCTCGCCACTTCCTCACCCCGCCGGGGGAGCGAAGGTCGAAGTCGATCCGGCAGTGGGTGCACCCGTCGCCGAAGTGCCCGTAGAGCGACGTCCTGTAGTCGTAGCGTCCGAGGAGGTCCCGAAAGCCGCGCAGGTAGTCGCCGAGCCGGTCCGGAGGGACGGCGGCGTCCTCCCATCCCTCCCAGTGGTCGTCCTCATCGGGGATGTAGGCGGTCGCCCCGAGCCCCGACTCGCGGATGTCCCAGAGCTTCGACTCGTTCGGCGGCTTGTCGAAGAGCTTCATCTCCGGGGCGCCCTTCTCCTTGCGGAGCCGGCGCATGCACTCCTCGGCCCGGGCGTCCGCCTCCTCGGTGGTCTCCCCGCCGAACTCGACGAGGAGCCAGCCCTTGCCCTCGGGGAGCATCCCGAGGTCCTCGACGTGCTGGCCAAGGATCTTCATGTCGTGGATCAGGACGTCGTCGAGGCCCTCCAGCCCCGTGGGGCCGAACTCGAGGATCTCGGGCACGTGGTCCGCCGCGTGGAAGACGTCCTCGTACGCGCAGACGAGGAGCGAGCGCGCCGGAGGGCTCGGGACGAGCCTCACCGTGGCCTCGAGGATCGTGGCGAGCGTGCCCTCGCTCCCGACCACCGCCCGGGCGACGTTGAATCCCCTCTCCCGCAGAAGCTCGTCGAGGTTGTAGCCCGAGACGCGCCGAGGGATGTCGGGGTAGCGCCCCCGGATCGCGTCGGCGTAGCGGTCGCGGAGCTCGCGCATCTCGCGGTAGATCTCGCCGCGGCGACCGCCATCGGCGATGATCGACTCGAGCTCCTCCTCCGGCGTCTCCCCCACCGTCATCCTCGTGCCGTCGTAGAGGACGAGGTCGAGCGCGTGCAGGTTGTCGGCGGTGCGGCCCGCCATCACGGAGTGCGTCCCGCAGGAGTTGTTGCCGAGCATGCCTCCGAACGTCGCATACGCGTGGGTCGAGGTGTCGGGCGCGAACGTGAGGTCGAAGGCCTCCTCCGTCTGATCGGCCAGCTGGTCCCGGATCACCCCCGGCTGGACCCGCGCGATCCGCCGCTCGGGATCGACCTCGAGGATCTCGCGCATGTGCTTGGAGTGGTCGATGACGACAGCGACGTTGCAGGTCTGGCCGGCGAGGCTCGTGGCGCATCCCCGCGGCAGGACCGGCGCCCCGTGGTCGCGGCACACCGCCACCGCGGCGACGATGTCCTCGGCGCCTCGTGGCAGGACCACGCCGATCGGCGCCTGGCGGTAGTTCGAGGAGTCGTGGGCGTAGGCGGCCCGGTTACCGCCGTCGAAGTGGACCTCGCCGCGCAGCTCCCGCTCGAGGCCGCGCCGCAGCGAGCGGACGTCGACTTCGTCGACCCCGTCGGGCTTCAGGAGCCCGTGGCCTCCGTTCGGGCCCATCCCGCGGCGTCTTGCCTCGAGGATCGCCCGGGAGTTCGCGGGGTCGAACCCGGGGCTCGCCCTCACCGCCACCTCAGTGGACCTCCCACTCCGCGGCGTCGGAACGCCGCAGCTCGAGCCCGAGCCCAGGCCGGTCGCGCTCCGGCTCGAGTTGGCTCCGGTCGGGCTCCAGAACGCCGTCGAACAGCATCCGCTCGACGCGCACGTGGTCGTGGAAGTACTCGACGTGGGCGAGCGTCTCGAGCGCCGCGCAGGCGTGAGCGGAGATCGCGGGGGCGCAATGGGCCGACAGCGGCAGCGATCGTGCCCGGCACAGCCCGTCCACACGAAGCAGGGCGGTGATGCCACCGCACCGCGTGACGTCGGCCTGGAGGATGTCGACGGCCCCGGCGTCGAGCATCCGCTCGAAGTACGGAAGGTCCCAGCCGTACTCCCCGGCGGCGATCGCGATTCCCGCGGGCGCCCGGTCGCGAACGAGGCGCAGGCCCTCGAGATCGTCCGAGGTGAGGGGCTCCTCCAGGTAGCGGACGTCCCACTCCCGGAACCGCTCCGCCCAGCGGAGCGCTTCCTTTCGGCCGTACGCGCCATTCGCGTCCACCATCAGCTCGACGTCCTGTCCCACCGCCTCGCGCGCGACCGCGAGTCGCTGGGGATCGCGGGCGGGATCGCGCCCCACCTTCAGCTTGACCTTCGAGAAGCCATCCTCGGCCCACCCGGACAGCTGGTCGGCGAGCCGCGAGTCCGAGTACGAGGTGAACCCGCCGGAGCCGTACACGGGGATCCGGGCGTGGAAGCGCGGCAGGGCGTCCGCGAGCGCCACGCCGAGGAGGCGCGCCTTCAGGTCCCACAGGGCCACGTCGACCGCCGAGACCGCCATCGATCCGACTCCCTGCTGCCCCGCGTTGCGGATCGCCGCCTGCATCGCTGCCCATGTCGCTCCGGGCGACAGCGCGTCGGCCCCCTCGGCGACCCCCGCGAGCTGCGACTGGATGAACGCCGCCACGGAGACGTCCCCGTAGGTGTATCCGAGGCCTCGTGCCCCGCCTCCGTCGGCCTCGACGACGACGATCGTGGTCGAGTCCCACTCGAGCGTCCCGTCGGACTCGGGCTCGTCCGTCGGGATCGTGTAGGCGAGGACCTCGAGGCTCTCGACGGCGGCTTGCGCCGCTGGGGCGATGGCGCTCATCGAGCCTCAGCTTCGGACCAGGAACTCCTTGGCCTTGCTGGCGAACGACTGTTTGATCACATCCCACGCCTCCGGCTCGCCCTTGAACAGGGCCGAGGCGAGCGCCTTGGCCTGGTCGATCGTGATGTGAGGCGGGAGCGGCGGCACGGACGGATCGGTGATCGCCTCCAGGACCACGGGCCGATCCGAGGCCAGCGCCTCGTCCCACGCGGCGCCGACCTGATCCGGCTCGTCGACGCGGATTCCGCGAAACCCGATCATCTCGGCGTACCGGGCGTACGGAAAGTCGGGGATCCGCTGCGTGTCCGGATACATCGGGTCCCCCTCCATCACGCGCTGCTCCCAGGTCACCTGGTTCAGGTCGCGGTTGTTCAGCACCAGCACGACCAGGCGCGGGTCCGACCACCGCTGCCAGTACTTGGCCGCCGTGACGAGCTCCGCGTTGCCGTTCATCTGCATCGCGCCGTCGCCCACCAGGGCGATCGCGGGGCGATCGGGATGGCTGAACTTGGCGGCGATCGCGTACGGGACGCCCGGGCCCATGGTGGCGAGCGTCCCGGAGAGCGACGCCATCATGCCCTCGCGCAGCCTCAGGTCGCGAGCGAACCAGTTGGCGGCCGACCCCGAGTCGGAGCTCAGGATGCAGCCGTCGGGGAGGCGGGCCGAGAGCTCCCAGAAGACGCGCTGCGGGTTGATCGGATCGGCGTCCTGCATCGCGCGCTCCTCGACGATGTGCCACCAGCGTTCGACCTCGGACTCGATCCGCTCACGCCACGAGCGATCCTCCTTGCGCTCCAGGTGCGGCCGCAGCGCTCGCAGGGTCTCCGCGGCGTCTCCCAGCAGGAGGACGTCCATCGGGTGGCGGATGCCGATCATCTTCGGGTCGATGTCGATCTGGACCGCCTTCACGGTCCCCTCCTCGGGCAGGAACTCCGAATACGGGAAGCTCGAGCCGACCATCAGCAGGGTGTCGGCGTCCATCATCAGATCCCAGCTGGGAATCGTGCCCAGGAGGCCGATCGAGCCGGTCACGTAGGGGAGATCGTCCGGAAGGGCCGCCCTGCCCAGAAGCGCCTTGGCGACGCCCGCCCCGAGCAGGTCGGCCGTCTCCTTCACCTCGTCCTGAGCGCCGATCGCCCCCTGTCCGATCAGCATCGCCACGCGCTCGCCCCGGTTCAGGATCTCGGCCGCCTCCCGGAGGTCCGTGTCGGGCGGCACCGAGCGCGTCCGCGCGTGTCCGACCCCCGAGTGGACCGTGCCGTGTGCATGCGCCGGCTCCTCCACCGCATCCTCGCCCTGGACGTCGTTCGGCACGATGATGCAGGTCACGGTCCGCTCCGCCTTGGCGATCCGCATGGCCCGGTCCACCGCGTGGCGCATCTGCGCGGGGTGCGTGACGAAGACCGTGTACTCGTGCGCGACGTCCTTGAACAGGGTGACGAGGTCCACCTCCTGCTGGTAGGAGCCCCCCAGGCCTCGTTGGTCCTGCTGGCCGACGATGGCGACGACGGGCTGGTGGTCGAGCTTCGCGTCGTAGAGCCCGTTCAGCAGGTGGATGGCGCCCGGGCCCGAGGTCGCCAGGCAGACGCCGACCTCCCCGGTCCACTTCGCGTGTCCGCAAGCCATGAACGCCGCCATCTCCTCGTGCCGGGCCTGGATGAACTCGATCGTGTCGTCGTGGCGGTCGAGGGCGCCGAGGGTCGCGTTGATCCCATCGCCGGGGTAGCCGTAGATGCGCTCGACCCCCCACTCGGAGAGTCGCTCGAGCATGAAATCGGAGACGGTCTTGGCCATGGTTGGCGACCTCCTGTCAGCGCCCCGCGTAGGCGATTGTCGAAAGCAATGCGTTCTCGGCTTGACGCGAGTCGAGCCGGGTGTGCTGGACGACGATCGGCGCGTCGGAGCGAATCACGCTCGCGTAGTTGGTATCGCGCGGTACCGCCTCCGGATCGGAGAGCTCGTTGAAGCGCAGGTGCCTGGTTCGCCGCGCCGGCACCGTCACCCGGTACGGGCCCGCCGGCTCGCGATCCTCGAAGTAGACCGTGATCTCGACCTGGGCCTCGCTGTCCCCGGCGTTGAGCAGACAGGCGGTCTCGTGGCTCTCCATCTCGGGCTCTGGCCCGTGGCTTCGGCCGGGGATGTATCCCTCGGCGATCGCCCACACGGTCCGGCCCGGAGCGGCTTCGGGTCCGTTCTCCGGCACGGCCCTCCGATTCCCGCCCGTGTCAGCCCGCAAACCACGCGGTGGCCGGACCCGGCGGTCACCGGGATGACACCCGCACCCCGGATTCGCGGCGCGAGCCGCCGGGTACCGGAGAGCGCGAAGGCGATCCCGAGCATGGAGGTGGATGGATGAAGGCCGTGACCTGGCACGGAAAGCGCGACGTACGCGTCGACGATGTCCCGGACCCGAGGATCGTCGAGCCCACCGACGCGATCGTGCGGGTGACCTCGTCGGGCATCTGCGGCTCCGATCTGCATCTATACGAGGTGATGGGGCCGTTCATGGGCGAGGGCGACGTCCTCGGGCACGAGCCCATGGGGATCGTCGAGGAGGTCGGCCCCGAGGTGACGGACATCGCGGCCGGGGACCGGGTGGTGATCCCCTTCAACATCTCCTGCGGGCAGTGCTACATGTGCGACCAGGGCCTCTACTCGCAATGCGAGACGACCCAGAACCGCGAGCACGGCAAGGGCGGGTCGCTGTTCGGCTACACGAAGCTCTACGGCGAGGTCCCCGGCGGGCAGGCCGAATACCTCCGCGTGCCGCAGGCGCATTTCGGTCCGATCAAGGTGCCCGAGGGGCCGCCGGACGAGCGGTTCGTATACCTGTCGGACGTCCTGCCCACCGCGTGGCAGGCGGTCGAGTACGCGTCGATTCCCGAGGGCGGCTCCGTGGCGGTCTACGGACTCGGGCCGATCGGTCAGATGGCGTGCAGGATCGCATCGCATCGAGGCGCTCGGGTGCTCGGCATCGACCTCGTGCCCGAGCGTCTGGAGCTCGCCCGTCGCTACGGCATCGAGACGATCGACGCTGACGAATACGACGACGTGCCGGGGGTGATCCGCGAGCTGACCGGCGGCCGCGGGACCGACTCCGTCATCGAGGCGGTGGGGATGGAGGCACACGGAGACCTCGTCGGCCAGGTCGCCCACCGGGCAGCCTCCCTGCTTCCGGACGCGATGGCGTCGCGGCTGATCGAGAAGGCCGGGATCGACCGCATGCGCGCCCTCTACGACGCCATCGACACCGTTCGGCGAGGCGGGACCCTCTCGATCTCCGGGGTCTACGGCGGAGCTCTCGACCCGATGCCGATGATGGACCTCTTCGACAAGCAGATCCAGATCCGCATGGGACAGGCCAACGTCAGACGATGGACGGACGAGATCCTGCCGCTCTTGACCGAGGACGGAGATCCGCTGGGAACCGAGGACCTCGCGACCCACAAGCTGCCGCTGGACCAGGCGCCGGAGGCCTACGCGATGTTCCAGAGCAAGGCGAACGGCGCGATCAAGGTCCTCCTCGAGCCGTAGGCGTGCCGGCTGCCGACTGGAAGGAGGCAAGATGGCCGAGCGAGACCTCTCGGACCAGCTCGTCAAGTACCTGACCGATGTCCACTCGATCGAGGAGCAGGCGCTCGTCCAGATGCGGCGCGCGCCCAAGATCGCGGGCGACGACGAGATCTCGGAGATCTTCGTCCAGCACCTGCACGAGACGGAGCGCCAGGAGGAGCGAGTGCGCGATGGCCTGACGGCATGCGGGGGCGAGCCCTCGAAGCTGAAGGACCTGGCCGGGCGGGCGGGCGGAGTGGGCATGGTCATGTTCGCGAGGGCCCAGCCGGACACACCGGGGAAGCTTGTCGCCCACGCGTACTCGTACGAGCACCTGGAGATCGCCGCCTACGAGCTGCTGGGAGGGATCGCCCAGCGGGCCTCCTCGCCGGAGATCGACGCGATGGCGCGCGAGATCTGCGCGGAGGAGCGGCGGATGGCCGGGCGCCTGGAGAGCGTCTTCGACCGCGCCGCCGAGGCCTCGCTTCGGGAGGTCTCGCCCGATGACCTCGCCGAACAGCTCACGAAGTACCTCGCCGACGCCCACGCGATCGAGGAGCAGGCTGCCGCAATGCTCGAGCGAGCCCCCGAGATCACCGGTGTGCCGGAGCTGGCACGCGTCTACGAGGAGCACCTCGGGGAGACGCGCGAGCACGAGCGGCGGGTTCGCGAGCGGCTCGAGGACCACGGTGCCTCACCTGCCGGCCTCAAGGACGCTGCGATGCGACTGGGGGCGCTGAACTGGGGCGCGTTTTTCGCCGCCAACCCGGATACGCCCGCGAAGCTTGCGGGGTTCGCGTTCGCGTTCGAGCACCTGGAGATCGCGGGATACGAGGAGCTCAGGCGCGTCGCCAGTCAGGCGGGGGACCCCGAGACCGTTCGGGTGGCCGAGCGAAACCTCGCCGAGGAGCGCGCGGCCGCCCGGAAGATCGCCGTCCAATGGGAGCCGGCGATCGACGCCTCGCTCGCCCAGGTGGCCCCCGCGTAGCGCGAGCCTTCTGCGGCCTGCCCGTCCGCGTCGCAACCGGTCACGGCGAAGACCGCGACGGTGGGGCCCACGGTTTCGTCGTGCCTGGGCGGGGGTACCGGTCACGCGCAATGTCGCGGGTCGTCGTCGTCACCGGGGCCTCGGCCGGGGTAGGTCGGGCGGCGGCCAAGGCTTTCGCGGAGCGGGGCGACAGGGTGGCGCTGGTCGCGCGAGGCACCGCCGCTCTCGACGGCGCCGCTCGGGATGTCGCCGACGCCGGCGGCGAGCCGCTCGCCCTCCCCACCGACGTCGCGGACCACGAGCAGGTCGAGGCGGCGGCGGAGGCGGCGGAGGCGGAGCTCGGGCCGATCGACGTCTGGGTCAACGACGCGATGACGACGGTCTTCGCCCCGTTTTCGGAGATTGAGCCGGACGAGTACGCGCGCGCGACGCAGGTGACGTACCTGGGCGTTGTCTGGGGCACGATGTCGGCGCTTCGCCGGATGCGGGCGCGAAACAGCGGCACGGTCGTCCAGGTGGGCTCGGCCCTCGCGTATCGCGGGATCCCGCTCCAGGCCCCCTACTGCGGCGCCAAGCACGGGATCAAGGGCTTCACCGAGTCGCTCCGCTCGGAGCTCCTCCACGACGGCAGCGAGGTTCACCTGACTATGGTCCAACTGCCGGCGCTGAACACCCCCCAGTTCGAGTGGGGCCGATCGAAGATGAATCGCCATCCGCAGCCCGTTCCGCCGATCTACCAGCCGGAGGTGGCCGCCGACGCGATCCTCTGGGCATCGGAGCACCGGCGCCGGGAGGTGTACGTTGGGGGCCCCACGGTGAAGACGATCTGGGGCAACAAGCTGCTTCCGGGCCTGGTCGATCGGTACCTGGCCAAGAACGGGATCGATGCCCAGCTCACCGACGAGCCGCTCGAGGGCGGCCGCGAGGGCAACCTCTTCGACCCGGTGCCCGGGGATTTCGGGACCCGGGGGCGGTTCGCGGACGCACGGAAACGCAGCGTCCAGCTCTCGCTCTCGAAGCACCGGCGCTCGCTGCTGGGCCTGGCCGGCCTCCTCTCGCTCGGCGTCGCCGCGGCTGGGGTTCGACGCGCCGAGCGCTGAGCGAACCGGATGGCGCCGGCGCTCGAGACGAACAGGCAGGACTTCCAGAACCTCTTCTCGCTCTACATGGTGATCGGCGTCGCGATCGGGGTGCTGGTCATCGCGACGATCGCGTTCGTGGTGCTGCGCTACCGACAGCGCGAGGGCCGGGATCCGAGACGACCCGAGACGTTGCTCAAGGTCCTCGAGGGAACCTGGGTCGCCGCCATCGCGGGGATCGTCGTCGTCCTCCTCGTCTCGACCTTCACCACGGAGGACCGGGTCGACGCGGTCTCGGGCGACCCCGCGCGGACCGTCCGGGTGACCGGGTTCCAGTGGGGATGGCGGTTCAGCTACCCGGGCACGGGGGTGGCGATCACCGGCAACAGCGAGCGCTCGCCGACGCTCGTCGTGCCGGCGGGGGTCGACGTGCGCTTCGAGATCACCTCGCGCGACGTGATCCATTCGTTCTGGGTCCCCGAGCTGCGTTTCAAGCGCGACGCATTCCCGGACCGCGTGAGCGACTTCGATCTGGTCGTCGACCCGGGCGTGACCACCACCGGCCATTGCGCGGAGTTCTGCGGGCTCGGGCACGACCGGATGGACTTCGAGCTCGTCTCCATGGACCCCGCCCGCTTCGATGGCTGGCTCCGACACCGTGAGCGGCGCGTCGGAGCGACGCACGCGGTGGGCGCGGCATGAGCACGCTCGCCGAGCCCGCTCCGCGCGTCGGCCCGCTCGAGTGGGTCCTCGCGACCGACCACAAGCGGGTCGCAGCGCGCACCTTCGCGCTCGCCTTCGTCTTCTTCATCGCGAGCGGCGTGCTCGCGCTGCTGATGCGATCCGAGCTCGCGCAGCCCGGGCTCCAGATCATGTCGACCGACACCTACAACCAGCTGTTCACGATGCACGGCTCGGGGATGGTCTATCTCGTGGTCACCCCGCTCGCGATGGCGCTGGGGCTCTACTTCGTCCCGCTCCAGGTCGGCGCCGCCGACGTCGCCGCACCGCGCCTGGCCTCGCTCGGTTTCTGGCTCTACGCGGGGGGCGGGCTGACGATGTACTCGGGCTTTCTGACCGCGGGCGGAGCCGGCAAGGCCGGTTGGACCGCGTTCTACCCGCTGTCCGGCGAGCAGGCGAGCCCGGGAACGGGGATGGACATGTGGATCGTCGGCGTCGTCTGCGCGGTCGCCGGCATGCTGCTCGTGGCCGCGATGATCCTCCTCACCCTGATCCGGCACCGCGCCCCGCAGATGAGCATCACCCGGATCCCGCCGTTCTGCTGGACGATGTTCTTCACCTGCGCGATGACGGTGGCCGCGTTCCCGATCCTGATCGTCGCGATGGGGCTCCTGTTCGCCGACCGCCACCTCGGGCCCGTCTTCGACACGCCGGGCGGCCCGGCGACCTACCAGCACCTGTTCTGGTTCTACGGGCACCCAGTCGTCTACGTGATGTTCTTCCCGTTCCTCGGCGTGGTCGCCGAGGTCGTCGCCACCTTCTCCCGCCGGCGGCTGTTCGGGTACCCGGCGCTGATCCTGGGGCTCTTCGCCTTCACGGGCCTGTCGATGACCGTTTGGGCGCACCACATGTTCGCCACCGGGCAGGTGAACAACCAGTACTACTCGCTGACGTCGACCACGCTCGCGATTCCCGCCGGGATCGAGTACTTCGACGTGATCGCGACGATGATCGGCGGCGTGATCCTGCTGCGCACGTCGATGCTGTTCGCGCTCGGCTTCCTGGGGCTGTTCCTGATCGGGGGCCTGACCGGGATCATCATCGGCTCGCCGCCGCTCGACTATCACGTCCACGACACCTACTTCATCGTCGCCCACTTCCACTACACGCTGTTCGGGGGCAGCCTGATGGGAGGCTTCGCCGCCGCCTACTACTGGCTGCCGAAGGCCACCGGCTTCCTGCTTCGAGAGAGCCTCGGGAAGCTCAACTTCGCCCTCCTGTTCGTGGGCGTCAACCTCACCTTCTTCCCGATGTTCCTGCTCGGCTACGACGGCATGCAGCGGCGGGTCGCCGACTACTCGCCGGACGCCGGGCTGACCACCAACAACATGCTGGCCACGATCGGCGCGTTCGTGATCGCCCTCGGAATCCTGACCTTCATCGTCAACGTGGTCGTCTCGATGCGTCGCCGCGAGCCCGCCGGCGACGATCCCTGGCAGGGTCAGACCCTCGAATGGGCGACGACCTCTCCCCCGCCCCGGCTGAATTTCGCCGCCCTGCCCCCGATCCGCTCCTACGCCCCGCTGCTGGACCTGCGCGAGCGCCGGGGCGAAGGCGGATGAGGCGCGCCACCCTGATGCTCGGCGGCTGGGGCCTGTGGGTGGGGGTCTGGGCCGTCACCCTGTGGATCTGGGGCGAGGCCACGGTTCCGCTGATCGCCTTCGGGTCGGCCGCGGCCACCGCGGCGCTCGCGGCCGGATATCTGCTCGTCAGCGCCCCTGAGCCGGACCCGCCGCGCACCCTCGCCGACTCGAGCGCCGCTCCCCCGCTGATCGCGGCCGGCATCGTCCTCGTGTGCAACGGCCTCGCGTTCGGCCTCTGGCTCGTGCTGACCGGCGCCGAGGTGGCCGCCTTCGGGCTCGGCCTGCTGATCGCGGAGCTTCGAAGGGAGCGGGCGCGGTGACGGGACGCACGCGGGTCGCGTCGCTCATCGTCGCCGCCTCGATGGCCCTCGGCGCGACGGTGCTGTGGCTCGCGCCGTCGTTCGCGCAGCAGTCGAGTCCCGGCGTGGCCGGGTCGAGCGCCTCGCGCCTCGTGGGCCACGGGCGCCAGCTCTTCCAGCAGGAATGCTCCTCGTGCCACGGCTTCGACGCTCGGGGCGTACCCGACCGAGGCCCCTCCCTCCGCGGCGTCGGAGCCGGCGCGGCGGACTTCTATCTCCGAACCGGGCGCATGCCGCTGAGCTATCCCGGCCAGGAGCCGCTGCGTGCGACGCCCCGCTACGACGACCGCCAGATCCGCGCCCTGGTCGCGTACGTGGCCTCGTTCGGCGGGCCGGGGATCCCCTCCGTCAACCCCGCGAGCGGCTCCCTGACCCGGGGCCAGCAGCTCTTCACGTCCTCGTGCGCCGGATGCCACGCGATCACCGCCGAGGGCGGAGTCGCGACCGGGGCCGCCGCGCCGAAGCTCAAGGACTCGACTCCGACCGAGGTCGCGGAGGCGATCCGCACCGGTCCCTTCCTCATGCCCCGCTTCGGCCGCCGCCTCCTCGGCCGGGGCGATATCGACTCGATCGCCCGCTACGTGCAGTCCACCCAGCATCCGGACGACGCGGGCGGCTGGGGCATCGGGCGCATCGGCCCCGTCCCCGAGGGAATGGTCGCCTGGCTCCTCGCCGGGGCCGCGCTCCTGATCGTCGCGCGGTTGATCGGCGAGGGGCGATCGAGGGAGCGGCGGCGGTGAGCGCCGTGAAGGCCCTCGCGCGCGGCCTGTGGCGCTACCTGGTGGCGGCGATCCTCGTCGTGTTCGGCCGCCGGCGGACAGACGAGTCGAGCGAGGAGGGGCTCGTCGAGCGCGACGCTCGATCGAGCCCCAGAGCGGAGCTCGCCGTCGCCGCCCTCCTCGGGCTGGCGGCCATCGCCGCGGTGGCCTTCGTTCTGGTCTACGTCGCCTCGCTCGACACGCAGCTCCTCGGGCTGGCGTTCGGCCTCGCCCTCCTGCTCCTCGCCGCCGCGGCGGTCGTCGCCGCGAAGGCCGTCGTGGTCCAGGAGGAGAGGATCGAGGAGAGGCCCGGCTTCTCGCATCCCGATGGTGGCGACTCCGAGGCGGTGACCGAGCTCGAGAGCACGATCGCCGGCGCCGCCGACGGCATCTCGCGCCGGCGGCTGCTCGGCGCAGCGACCGGGGCGGCCGGGGTGGCGCTGGGGGCGGCCGTGGTGGTGCCACTGGCGTCGCTGGGGCCGTCGGTGGACGATCGGCTGCGGGCGAATCCATGGGGAGCGGGGGTCCGGCTCGTCGACGAGAAGGGGCGGCCCATCCCCGCCTCGGTGCTCGAGACAGGCAGCTTCCTGACCGCGTTCGCCGAGGGGGCGCCGACCGAGGAGCTCACAAACGCCGTCGTCGTCGTCCGGGTCGACCCGAGCGACCTCGAGCTCCCGCCGGACCGAAGCGACTGGGCGCCCCGGGGGATCCTCGCCTACTCGAAGGTCTGCACCCACGCCGCCTGCTCGGTGAACCTGTTCCGAAAGCCCCTGTATCCGCCCCAGAGCCCCGGACCGGCGCTCGTCTGCCCGTGTCATTACTCGACCTTCGACGTGCTCCGCGGCGCGAAGGTCGTCTTCGGGCCCGCGGGGCGGCCCCTCCCCCAGCTTCCGCTGCGGATCGACCGGGGCGATCTCGTCGCGGCGGGCGGCCTGTCAGGCAATCCGGGCCCGGCCTGGTCCGGGGTGCGTGAGTCGTGATCCGCCGGGTATCGAACGTCGTCGAGGATCGCGCGGGCGGCGCCTCGTTCATGCGCGCGGCGCTCCGCTACGTGTTCCCCGACCACTGGTCGTTCCTGCTCGGCGAGATCGCGCTGTACTCGTTCGTCGTCCTGGTCGCCACCGGGACCTTCCTGGCCCTGTTCTACTCGCCGAGCAACGCCGTGACCGTCTATCACGGGGGCTACGCACCGCTCGCCGGCCAGGAGATGACGAAGGCCTACGCGTCCGGCCTGTCCCTCTCGTTCGACGTCCCGGCCGGGCTCTTGATGCGCCAGACGCACCACTGGGCGGCGCTCGTCTTCGTCGCCGCCATCACCATGCACCTGCTGCGGATCTTCTTCACGGGCGCGTTTCGCAAGCCGCGGGACGTCAACTACTACGTCGGCCTGACGATGCTGATCATCGCGGTGCTCGAGGGCTACCTCGGCTACTCCCTCCTGGACGACCTCCTCTCCGGCATGGGGCTCGCGATCGGCTACTCGGCGGCGCTGTCGATACCGATCGTGGGCGCGCACCTCGCGACGCTGATCTGGAACGGCCCCTTCCCCGGGACCGACGCCTTCTTCTCGCGCATGTTCATCGCCCACGTCTTCATCCTCCCGGCGGTGCTGGCGGCGCTGATCGGCTTCCACCTGGCGATGATCGCGAGGCCCCATCACACCCAGTTCGCGGGCCCGGGTCGCACCGAGCGAAACGTTGTGGGGATCCCGATGTGGCCCGGCTACGCGCTGCGGTCCGTCGGCCTCCTCCTGGCGGTCGCGGGCGTCCTGTTCATGATGGGAGGGCTGATCCAGATCAACCCGATCTGGCTCTGGGGCCCGTACCACACCTACCAGGCGACCAACGGCGCCCAGCCCGACTGGTATCTGGGCTGGCTGATCGGAGCGCTCCGGCTCGTCCCGTCGTTCGACGTGACGATCGGCGACTACACCCTGATCCCGAACCCGTTCTGGGGCGGGATCCTGTTCCCGACCCTCGTTTTCGGGTTCCTGTACGCGTGGCCTGCGATCGAGCGGCGGCGGACCGGCGATCACGCGCAGCACAACCTGCTCGATCGCCCCCGCGACGCCCCGTCCCGGACCGCGGTCGGCGCGGCGGTGTTCACGTTCGTGGCGACGGTCTTCTTCGCCGGCTCGGCCGACCGGGCCTTCGTCCAAATCGGGGTCGGCTACGAGATCCAGGTCTGGATCTACCGGGCGCTGACCCTGGTCCTGCCGTTCGTCGCCTACTGGGTGACACGTCGGGTCTGCGAGGAGCTTCGAGCGCGCGAGCTCGCCCTCGGCACGGCCTCGCCGATCCGGAGGATCCGCCGGGGCCCGGGCGGAGGATTCACCGCTCCGGGGGCCTGAGGGCGGGAATCCTCTACCCGCCCGCCGCCCTTCCATCTCCCGCGTCGCTCGCCGGCCGCGCGCCCTCCCCCTCGGCGACCGCGAGCACCGCCTCGAGGTGCGAGAGATGGCTGAGCGCCTGCGGGAAGTTGCCCAGCATCTCGCGGCGCTTCGGGTCGTACTCCTCCGCGAAGAGCCCCAGGCCGTTGGCGGTCGAAACCGCTCGATCGAACACCTCTCGCGCCTCGTCGAGACGGCTCTGGCGCGCGAGGCACTCGGCGAGCCAGAAGGTGCACGCCACGAACGCGCCCTCCTCCACCCCGAGGCCGTCGTCGGAGCTGTAGCGCCGCAGTAGCCCTCCGAAGTCGAGCTCCTCGGCGATCGCGTCGGTGGTCCGGACCATCCGCTCGTCGTCGTAGTCGACGAAGTCGACGGTGGGCAGCCTCAACAGCACCGCGTCGAGGTCCCGGCCTGCGAACGTCTGCACGAAGACTCCCCGCTTCGAGTCATAGCCGTCGCTCTCGACAGCCTCACGAATCTTGTCGCGAGCCCGCTTCCAGCGGCGCTCGGGCGCCTTGCGCATGCAGTTCTCGGCAAGCCGCAGGCCCCGGTCCACCGCGACCCAGGCCATCGCCTTCGAGTGGGTGAAGTGACGGGGCTTCCCGGGCCACTCCCAAAACCCCGAATCGGGCTCCTCCCAGTGCTCGATCGCCGCGTCGACCAGCTCGAGCAGGAAGCGCCAGTAATCGTCGTCGGGCTCGTGGCCGCGCTGGTACCAGCGCCAGCTCTGCTCCAGGAGCTGCCCGTAGGAGTCGAGCTGGAGCTGGGTGACAGCATCGTTCCCCACCCTCACGGGCGCCGCACCGTTGTAGCCCTCGAGGTGCTCGACGTCGACCGCCTGGAGGCGCCGCTCTCCGCCCAGCCCGTACATGACCTGGAGGTCCTTCGCGTTCCCCGCGGCACTCCGCTCGATGAACCGCCGGAACCCATCGGCCTCGTCCTCGAACCCGAGCCGGGCCAGGGAGCGCACCGCGAGCGCAGAGTCACGGATCCAGCTGAAGCGATAGTCCCAGTTGCGACCGCCCTTGGCGGCTCGCCCTTCCGGAAGTGACGTCGTCGCCGCGGCGGCGAGCGCGCCGGTCGGCGCGTAGCTGAGCGCCTTCAGGACGATGGCCGACCGCGCCGCCGCCTTTGCGTCGCCCCCGCGCAGCTGCTGGCGGGCGCTCCATTCGCGCCACCCTTCGATCGTCTCCTCGACCCGGCGATCCATCCCGGCCGGATCGGCGGGATCGGGCACCCGTTCGGCGTCGATCTCCGCCGGGTCGACGTAGGTCATGCTCAAGCGCACCCGCTCCCCGGGCCGCACGCTCGCCTCCGCCTCGAGCCGGTGACGGTCCGGCGCCTCGAGCGCGGCATCACTCCAGATCAAGAGGGCGTCGTCGCCGCCGATCGCGCTGAAGAGGCTCGGTCCGTGGTGCCGGATCCAGGGGGCGACGGCGCCGTAGTCGAAGCGGGGGACGATCCGGATCCGGAACTCGAATACCCCGCTCTCCCCCTCGACGATTCGCGCCAGCTCGCGCCAGTGCCTGGGGCGGCGCTCCTCGTCAGCGAGCGTGAAGCAGTCGATCAGCCGAGCCTCGCCCTCGGGGGCTCGGAGCCGCGTGACGAGAACGAGGGTGCCCTCCTCGTACTCGCGAAAGGCCGCCCCTCCGCGCCCATCGAGCGGCTCGACGGAGCAAAACCCCCCGTCTTCCCAGTCGAGGAGCCTGGCGAAGCAGGCGCCGGAGTCGAAACGCGGCGCGCAGCACCAGTCGATCGATCCGGAGCGAGAGACGAGCGCCCCCGCGTGGCAGTCGGAGATCAGCCCGTAATCGGCGATCGGGGGGTACTCGGCGGACACCTATTCGCGGTGAGCGAAGATGCGCCCGGCGTCTTCGCCGGGCGCACCGAGACGCCTAGGTCTCGCGTTCGAGGTCGCCGACCTCCTGGGCCTTGTCCTCGACCTTCTCCTGGGCGCGGCCGAGCTGATCTTTCTTCTCTCCCTTGAGCTCCTCCTTGGAGCCCTCCCGGCGCAGCGAGGAGTCGCCGGTCACGTCTCCGGCTGCCTTCTTCGCGCGGCCGGTGATCTTGTCGATGAGGCTCATGCAATCACCTCCTTCCGCGCGCATCTACCCGCGACCCGCGAGCACGAAACCGAAACCGGAGCGGGTGCCGCCTTCGATCGGGCTCGAAACGGCGCCCGTTCCGCTTTCCGCCGCGAGTCAGTCGGCCTCGTCCCCGAGGCCGGGCTCGAGCACGAACGCCTCGATCGCGTAATCCGGCTCGACCGCGTGATCGCTGAGGAACGCGACCACCTTGCGCCCGGTCAGCCGCTCGACGATCTCGATCGCGTCGTCGCGAAAGGTGCCCTGGAAGATCCGGCGCAGGCTCCGGACGGTGTCCTCCTTGTGCTCCTCCTTGAGCGTCTTCTCCGCCTTCGTCATCGTGTCGTAGAGAACCGTGACGACGATCCCGTCCTCGACGTAGGTGCGGGCGCGATTCGGCCCTCGCCCGGTCGACTCCTTGAAGAGGGCCACCATGGCCCGCGAGATGTCGCGGTTGAGGGCGCGGCTACGTTGCTCGGTCGTGGACATCGCGCTCCGTGCGAGACCCTATTCCATCTCCCGTCCGGCGGAGTTTTCCAGCCTGCCTCCTCGGGTATTGGCCAAAGGTGTCAAGCGCCACGACGGTAGACAGGCGGACGGCGAGGAACGGCAACCGCGTCGACCTGCTCGAGCTCGACCGCGACCTCGCTCGGATCGCCGATCCGGCGCGACGGGGCGCTCTTGGAACCCTCTGGACCGAGACGATCAAGCTCGAGCGAGGTGCCTGGGAGCCGGAGCTGCGAGAGCCGCCCGGCGATCATCTCGGGTACCTGGTCGTCGACGGGCTGCTCGGGCGACGCGTCTTCGTGCCGGACCGTGGCCGCAGCCTCGAGCTCCTCGGCCAGGGCGACCTCTTCCGGCCCTGGCAGGAGGACGCCGCGTCCTTTTCCCGGGTCTCGTGGACGGTGCTCGAGCCGGCGGCCGTGGCGATCCTCGACCAATCCTTCGCGGCGCGAGCCAGAGAGATTCCCGAGCTTCTGGAGACGCTCACCGAACGGGCCCTTCGCCGCTCGCGACGGCTCGCGGTGAGCGCGGCGATCGCGAACACCGTCGGCGTCGAGGATCGGCTGCTGCTTCTCCTCTGGCAGCTCACCGAGCTGTGGGGCCGGAAGGCGCCGGGCGGAGCGATGCTCCCGTTCCGCCTCTCACACCAGACGCTCGCGGACCTGGTCGGGGCCCGCCGCCCGACCGTGACGCTCGCCCTCCGAAGCCTCTCCCAACGCGAACAGCTGCGCAGGGGAGAAGGCGGGGAGTGGCTGCTCGTCGGCGAGCCGCCGTAGGCGGCCGCGCATCCCGCCTGGGTTCGGGCGCTAGTCGCGCCTCCAGCGGCCCCCGAGCAGCCGACCGATTCGTCCCGTCCGCAGGTTCGGCCGGAAGGTGGCCGCACCGCGCTCCGGCGGGGGCAGCGCCGCCGCCTCCTCCGAGGTGATCCGCAACGTGACGCCGCGCTCCGCCGTTCGGGCGACCTCCGGCGCGTCCACGAATCGCAGGTCCCGGGCGGGCGTCTCGATCACGATCCCGTCCAGGATCCGCTCCCTGTAGTTGTCCAGGATCGCGTCGACCTTCCCGACCTGGACCCCGTCCGAGGCGTAGACCGGCGTGCCTCGCTCGACGGCCGCGTAGTGGATCGGGGGGCCATCGTCGATCATCTCGCACACAATAGGGCCCTACACCCGCGCGGCCACCGGGGGCTCCGCGCAGAACGCCTCGATCTCGCGGGCGAGCCTTCCTCCCTGCCAGGGAAGCGGGGACTCGCCCTCGGCCTCGCTGATCAGCCTCGCGGCCGGGAGCCGGTCGGCGTAGGCGGCTGCGACGGCGTACGGATGCCCGGGGTCGGCCACGTCCCGGCTGGCGACGACCAGCGCCGGCAGGTCCAGGAACTCCAGCTCCGACATCGCGTCGAATGGGGCCGATCGCGGGACCTCGCGCAGCGCGCGCGCCACGGCCTGCGGGTGCCGGTGCTCCAGCATGCGCCTGCGGGTGAAGCGAATGACCGTGTCCCGCCACGACGGGTCGAGTCCCCGGTCGAAGGCGGCCATGAACCCATCGACGCCGCCGGACTCGAGGCCGTCGGCCAGGCGATCCCAGCGCTCGAGCGCCGCCTCGTCGACGAAGCCGGCGAAGACGGGGCTGATCAAAGCCAGTCCCGCCAGCCGATCGACGTTGTCGAGCGCGTAGGCGATCGCGGTGTGAGCGCCCATCGAGTGGCCGGCCAGGACGAACCGCCGCTCGCCGAGCTCGGCGTCGGTCACCGCCTCGAGATCGGCCACGAGCGCCGGGTAGGCGTAGCCCTCGCCCTCGGGGGCCGCGTCCGACCGTCCGTGACCGCGGGCGTCGTAGGAGAGCTGCAGGTGGCCGGCCCGCGCCAGCCGGTTCGAGCCGTGCACCACGTAGCGGTGGGTGGCGGTGAGCCCGTGGAGCAGGACGACCGGCGTCCCCTCCCCCACCGCCTCGCCGCGAATCGTGCGGCCATTTCGCTCGATCGCGAGCCCGCGGGGGTCGAGCGCGGCCACGGCCCCGGTGCCTCAGACGGGCGACTCGTCGCGCGCCCGGCGCAGCGCGCCCTCGAGGCTCTCGACGTTCTTGTAGTGGAGGCCCAGGAGAGCTCGGTGGCGGTACCGGACGACGCCCTCCGGATCGATGATGAAGACCGACCTGCGTACCAGGCCGCCGGGACCCAGGACGCCGTAGGCGCGGATTACCTCGCGGCTGGGGTCCGCCAGGAGCGGCACCGTCAACCCGTACTTCGCGCGGAAGCGCTCGTGAGAATCGACCGACTGGGGGGAGATCCCAAGCACGCGGGCGTCGAGCTGGTCCAGCCGGTCGGCGGCGTCTCGATAGGCGCAGAACTGGCGCGTGCACACGGGGGTGAAATCACCCGGATAGAAGGCGAGCACAACCCAGTCGCCGCGCAGCTCGCCGAGGCTGTAGGCGTGCCGGCCGGTCCCGTGAAGAGCGAAGTCCGGGGCCCGATCTCCGACGTCGATCCCGCCCACGGCTCAGGACCCGCCGACGGTGATCCTGTGGATCACCACGGTCGCCAGCGGAGTTCCCGCCTGCCCGCTGGCAGGATCGCCGAGCCGCTCGATTCGCTTCAAGACCGCCCCACCCGACTCGATGCGGCCCAGGACCGCGTACGCGGGAGGGAGCCCGGCGTCGGTTGCGGTGACCACGAAGAACTGGCTCCCGGATCGCCCGGGGGGCTCCGCCGGGGTCTTGGCCATCGCGACCGTGCGCTTGGTGTACTGGGTGCTCGCCGGGGGAGGCTCGTTGACCGAGTACCCCGGCCCACCCGCGCCGGTCTCCGTGGGATCGCCACCCTGGACCACGAACCGGGGCACGATGCGGTGAACGATCGTGTCGTCGTACACCCCCTTGCGGGCCAGGTAGACGAACGAGCTCACCGTCTTCGGCGAGCGCGCCGCGTCGAGGGCAATCCGAAAGCTCCCGCAGCTCGTGTCCACGGTCGCCGTCAGCCTCGCGCCGGAGGCGACCTTCAGGTGCGGCCGCTTCAGGTGAACGTGCTTGGGGGGTGGCCTCGGCACCGGCCGGCAGCCGGGGGGAAGGGCGACCGTCGTCGAGGTCGCACCCCCGCCGCAACCGGCGAGCGCCGGTCCCGAGAGCGCAGCGAGCAGGAGGGTGCCGAGCGCGAGCCGTCTCATGGCCCGGGCAGGCTAACGAGCCGCCGCCGTGCGCACGCCACGCGCACGGCAAGATGTGGGTCATGGACCGTACGCCCGAAGAGGGGTCACGAGGCCGTTGATGGGCGCGGGCTCCAGGCAGCCGGCGCCGGCTCGGATCCGCCTCATGGGCCGGACGCTCAATCGACTGATCGTCCGGGCGCCATGGGTGTGGCCGGCGGTTCGGGGGCCGATGCGCGGCTTCTTCGAGCGCTCCGCTCCGGGCTGGGACGAGCGGACGGGCGCCGGCTCAGTCGATCACCTCGCCCCCTTGGCGGCTGCGCTCCTTCACGTGAAGCCGGCTCCCGAGCGTGCGGTCGAGGTGGGAACGGGCACCGGGGAGGGGGCGCTCCTGATCGCGCGCGAGTTTCCCCAGGCGAGCGTAAGGGGGGTCGACATCTCGGAGGAGATGATCCGCGCCGCCTCCGCGAAGGTCGGTCTCGACCCCGAGGGGAGGGTCGCGTTCAGGGTGGCCGACGCCGCCGAGCTGCCGTACGGAGAGGAGTCGTTCGATCTGGTGGTCCACCTGAACATGCCGCCATTCTTCGCCGAGGCCGCGCGGATCCTTCGCCCCGCCGGCCATGCGATCGTCGCGGCGAGCTGGGGCGCCGCAACGCCCTTCTACACTCCGAGCCGCGTCCTAGAGTGGGGCTTCGCGAAGCGAGGCATCGAGCCGCTCGCCGCCGGCGAAGCGGAGGCTGGGACCTACTGGGTGGGCCGAAAGCCCGCTTCGCAGGGCTAGTGCGGCCCCTCGAACCAGCCTCGACGACGGAAGGGCGCCGGCACCTGGTGCTGGTCAACCCGTCGGCGGGCGGTGGCCGGGTGCGAAGCCTCCTCCCGAGGCTCGAGAGGGCGTTGCGAGAGCATGCCCTCTCGTACCGACTGGTCATGACCACCAGCCTCGCCCACGGATGCGCCGAGGCGCGGAAGGCCGCGGCGGACGGTGAGATCCCGGTGGTGATGAGCGGCGACGGCCTGATCGGGCAGATCGGGGGCGAGCTCGCCGGGGGGCCGGTGCCGCTCGGCGTGATTCCCGCCGGGCGGGGGAACGACTTCGCTCGGGTGACCGGCATCCCGGTGGAGATCGACGCGGCCGCCGAGCTGCTCGCGCTCGGCACCACCCGGACCGTGGACGTCGGCGAGGTGAACGGCTGCCGCTTCCTCTGCATCGCGAGCTGCGGCTTCGACTCCGAATGCAACCGGATCGCGAACGAGGCGAGGTTCGTGAAGGGCAACCTCGTGTATCTCTACGCGGTCCTGCGCGCGCTGGCGTCCTGGAAGCCCGCGCGCTTCGAGCTGATCGTGGATGGCCGGCGCGAGGAGCTCACGGGGTACTCGGTGGCGGCCGCCAACAGCAAGGCATACGGGGGCGGGATGTTCCTGGCCCCGGATGCCGAGCTCGACGACGGAAAGCTCGACGTCGTCTCCGTGAGCGAGGTGAGCAAGCTCCGCTGCCTGGCTAACCTGCCGAAGTTGTTCAAGGGCCGCCACACCGACAACGAGGAGGTGACGGTTCGTCGCGCCGAGGAGGTCGAGATCCGCGCCGATCGGCCGTTTGCCGTCTATGCCGACGGCGACCACATCGCCGACCTCCCGGCGACCGTCCGGGTCCTTCCCAGGGCGCTGAAGGTGATCGCGCCGCGCCCGGGATGAGCGGGCTTTTCGGTCCCAAGCTCGCGCTCGCGCGGGCGGCGGGCGCCGTGAGTCGCGGAAGCGGTCGCGGGGGCGGCACCACCCTGCCCGGGCGCGTTCTCCTGCGGCTGGCGCCGGACGCGGTCGCCCGGCTGGCGGCGCGGCTTCCGGCGGGCTCGACGATCGTCAGCGCAACCAACGGAAAGACGACCACGGCGGCCATGATCGCCGCCGCGCTGCGAGCGGCGGGACGCGACCCGGTGCACAACCGCGCCGGCTCGAACATGAGCTGGGGAGTCGCCACGGCGTTGCTCGACCAGCGCGGCGAAGAGGGGCTGTTCGAGGTGGACGAGGCCTGGCTTCCCGGGCTTGCCGCGGAGCTCGAGCCGCGGCTGATCGTTCTCGGCAACCTGTTTCGGGACCAGCTCGACCGCTACGGCGAGCTCGAGCGGCTCGCCGACGAGTGGGCGGACATGGTCGCCGCGAGGACGGGTTCCACGGAGTTCGCGCTCTGCGCCGACGATCCGTTGGTCGCCGACCTGGGGCGTGATCGCAGCCTGAGCCGGCGGCCCGGGGTCACCTTCTTCGGGATCGAGGACGCAGAGCAGGCGCTTCCGGAGCTTTCGCATGCGTTCGATGCCAAGCACTGCCGCCGCTGCGGGGCGCAGTACGCCTATGCGCGAGCATTCGTGGGCCATCTCGGCCACTACGAGTGCCGGAACTGCGGCGCCGATCGCCCGGCGCCCGACGTCGCCGCGACACGGATCGAGCTTCGCGGGATGGCCGGTTCGGTCGTCACGGTCCGGGCGGGCGGGGCCGAGGTCGAGCTCCGGCTGCCGCTCCCCGGCCTCTACAACGTCTACAACGCCCTCGCGGCACTGACCGCGGCGCTGCGACTCGGGATCGAGCCGGAGCCGGCGGCCCGCGCGCTCGAGTCGATGCCCGCGGTGTTCGGCCGGGTGGAGACGATCGCGATCGACGAGCGAACGATCGCGATCCTCCTGATCAAGAACCCCGCCGGCGCCAACGAGGTTCTGCGGACGCTCCTGCTCGAGTCGGACTCGGAGGCCGATCGGGGGCTCGACCTTTGGGTGGCGCTCAACGATCGGATCGCGGACGGCCGCGACGTCTCGTGGATCTGGGACGCCGACTTCGAGCTGCTCGCCGGCCGCGTGCGCCGCGTGGTATGTGCCGGCACGCGGGCGCCGGAGATGGCCGTGCGCTTGAAGTACGCGGGTGTCGCGCCCGAGGCCATCGAGGTCGAGGAGGCGATCGATCGCTCGTTGGACCGTGCCATCGCGACCGCCGACGGACGGGTCTTCGCGCTCCCCACGTACACGGCGCTGCTGGAGCTCCGCACCCTCCTCGCCAGGCGCGGGGTGGCGGACCGGTACTGGGCGTGACCTCGGCGGCTATCTGGCACGAGCTCGAGTGCGGCGGCTATGCCGCCGACCTGCCCGTGTGGGAGGGCCTCGCCAGCGGCGGGCACGGCGGCGTCCTCGAGCTCGGTTGCGGCTCGGGCAGGGTGGCGCTTCACCTCGCCCGCCGGGGCCACGAGGTGTGGGCGGTCGACGCGGAGCCCACCCTGGTGGGCGCGCTCGGCTCCGCTGCCGCCGCCGAGCGCCTCGAGGTCCAGCCCGTCTGCGCCGACGTTCGCGCTCTGTCGCTCGGGCGGGACTTCGGCCTGATCGTCGCGCCGATGCAGCTCCTTCAGATGCTCGGCGGAACCGGCGAGCGTCGCGCGGCGCTCGAGCGATCGGCCGCCCACCTCGCGCCAGGGGGGCGCCTGGCCGCCTCGGTGGTCGAGCGACCTGGCGGCGCACTCGAGGGCCCAGCGGTCGCGCTGCCGGATGTTCGGGAGCGGGACGGATGGATCTACTCGAGCCAGCCGGTTGCCGTCGCCGATCGCGAGGACGTTCTCGAGATCCGCCGCCTCCGTCAGGCGGTCTCTCCCGCCGGTGAGCTGAGCGAGTCAGAGCACGTCGATCGGCTCGCCGGCCTCGATGCCGCCGCGCTCGAGGCGGAGGCCGCCCAGATGGGCCTGCGGGCGGTCTGCCGGCTCGACGTCCCGCCTGCCGACGGATACCTGGGCTCGGTCGTCGTGGTCATGGAGGCGGGCTGATGGAGCTTCGCGTCGCGGCGCTCTACCCGGAGCAGATGAACATCTACGCCGACCGAGGCAACATCATCTTCCTGCGCCGCCGCTGCGAATGGCGCGGGATCGGCTTCACCTACGCGGCGAGCGGGCCGGGGGATTCCCTCGATCCCTCGGCCCACGACCTGATTTACATCGGCGGCGGTCAGGACCGCGACCAGCGAATCGTCGCCGCCGACATGCTCGCCACCAAGCGCGAGGCCCTGGCTTCCGCGATCGACGACGGCGCCGTGGTGCTCGCCGTTTGCGGCGGCTACCAGCTCCTCGGGCACAGCTACCAGCTCGGCGGCGAGCTGATCGAGGGCCTCGGCCTCGCCGATCTCGAGACGATGCGCGAGCCGGGGCCGCGGCTGATCGGGAACGTCGAGATCGAGGTCGACCTCGGAGCGGGGCCGCGCGAGCTCGCCGGGTTCGAGAACCACGGCGGGCGGACCTACCTCGGGAAGAACGCGTCGCCGCTCGGCCGGGTGATCCGCGGGCACGGGAACAACGACAGGGACGGATTCGAGGGCGTCCGCCGCGCGAACCTGATCGGCACCTATCTCCACGGCCCGCTCCTGCCGAAGAACTCCTGGTTGGCCGACCGGCTGATCCAGCTCGCGATCGCCCGGCACACCGGCTCCGAGCCCGAGCTCGCCCCGCTGGACGACGCCCTCGAGGCCTCCGCCCACCGGTCCGCGCGCCGGGCCGTCGCGCGCGGCTGACGGGCTTGCCCGCACCCCAGGCCGACCGATAGCGTCACGTGCGCCCGTCACCGAACACCGAAGGGAGATGACGATGGCCGATGGCACCTACCCGCTCACCTTCTCGGTCGACTACCCCGACCGGGACCTGAACCGCGTGTCGACCGGATTTCGGATCTTCGCCGCCATCCCGATCCTGATCCTCCTCGCGACCCTTACCGGCAGCGGCTTCGCGAGATTCGGCGGCGGCTTCGACCGGTTCGCCGCGGTCGGCGCCGGCGTGCTGTTCATCCCGACGCTCTTGATGATCCTCTTCAGGCGAAAGTACCCGCGCTGGTGGTACGACTGGAATCTGCAGATCACCCGCTTCGCGAACCGGGTCTACGTCTACCTCGCGCTGATGGACGACCGCTACCCCTCGACGGACGAGCAGCAGTCCGTGCGGCTCGACTTCGCGTACCCGGACGCCGAACGGGACCTGAACCGCTGGCTGCCGCTGGTCAAGTGGTTCCTGGCGATCCCGCACTACATCGTGCTCGCGGTCCTCTGGGTTCTCGTCTTCTTCTGCGTGGTGATCGCCTGGTTCGCGATCCTGTTCACCGGCCGCTACCCCGAGGGCCTCTTCAACATCGTCGAGAGCGTGCTTCGGTGGGGGAATCGGGTGAACGCCTACGCGTTCCTGCTGATCACCGACGACTACCCGCCGTTCAGCTTCAGCTAGGGCGCCCTCCGTTCCGCCGGCCGCGGCAGGCCGGGTAGGGCGCCCGTCGCCGTTGCGCGACCCCCGACCTCAGCGGCCGCTCGAGCCGAACCCACCGCCGCCGCGGGCGCTCGTCGCCAGCTCGGCGACCTCGACCGGCTCGACCGCAGCCAGCGGCGCGACGACGAGCTGGGCGATGCGATCGCCCGGCTCGACCTGGAACGAGCGCTCGCGGTCGGTGTTCAGGAGCAGCACCTTCACTTCGCCGCGATAGCCCGAGTCGATCAACCCGGGCGAGTTGACGAGCGCGATCCCGTGTCGAGCGGCGAGGCCCGAGCGCGGCAGGACGAGCCCGGCGTGGCCGGCCGGGATCTCGAGCGCGACGCCGGTGCCGACGCTCGCCCGTCCGCCAGGCGGGATTGTCACCGACGAGACGGCGTGGAGGTCCAGGCCCGCGTCGCCCGGGTGGGCGCGGCTGGGAAGGCGGGCGTCGGGGTCGCGCAGGGTGACGCGGAGCTCCACGAACGCACCCTAAGCGGGACTCAGCCGGCTCCGTTCGAGTCCGGCGGTGGCCCGAGCCCGTTTCGCGCAAACTGGGTGAAGCGGTGGGCGACCGCCGCGGGGACGCGCGCCCGGACCGCGACCCCGTCGGGGCGCTCCTCGCGCTCGAGATCGCCGGCCACCTCGTGAAGCTCGGCGAGCGCCCCGCCCTCCGAGTAGGGAACCAGGAGCTCAACGGGGCGCAGGGTGTCCTCGAACGCCCGGTCGATCCGGTCGCGAAGCCGCTCGAGGCCGGCGCCCGTCTCGGCCGAGATCGCGATCGCGCCAGGCTCGCCGAGCTCCAGGTCGCGGGTGTCGGCCGGATCCAGCAGGTCGACCTTGTTGTAGGCGAGCACGCGGGGGGCCGAGCCGGCGCCGATCTCCTCGAGCACCGCGTCGACCGCGGCGATCGCGTCGCGGCGGACCGGCTCGGGCTCGGAGGCGTCGACGACGTGGACGATCAGGTCGGCGAGCACGGTCTCCTCGAGCGTCGCCTTGAACGCCTCGACGAGCTGGTGGGGCAGCTTGCGGATGAATCCGACGGTGTCCGTGACCAGGAAGCGCCTGCCGCGGTGACGGTAGGCGCGGGTGGTCGGATCGAGGGTGTGGAAGAGCCTCTCCCCCACCCCCACCCCCGCGCCCGTGAGCGCGTTCAGCAGCGTCGACTTACCGGCGTTGGTATAGCCGGCGAGCGCGACGATCGGCACCGCGGAGGCGCTTCGCCGGGCGCGCATCACGGCCCGGTTTCGCTCCAGGCGCTCGAGGCGCCGCCGCAGATTCGCGATCCGGTCACGGGCGAGCCGGCGATCGGTCTCGATCTGCGACTCGCCCGGCCCCCTGGTCCCGATCCCTCCCCCGAGACGCTCGAGATGCGTCCACAGCCCGCGCATCCGCGCCAGGTTGTACTCGAGCTGCGCGAGCTCCACTTGAAGCTTTCCCTCGGCGCTGTGTGCGTGATCGGCGAAGATGTCGAGGATCACCGCGGTGCGGTCGATGACCGGGACACCCAGCGCGGCCTCGAGGTTGCGCTCCTGCCGCGGGACGAGCTCGTCGTCGCAGGCGACCAGGTTCGCGTCGGAGCGCGCGATCTCGGACCGAAGCTCCGCGAGCTTGCCGCGTCCCAGATAGCGATCGGGGTCGGGGGTCCCGCGCGCCTGGACCAGCTCGCCCGCCGTCGCGACCCCGGCGGTGCGGAGAAGCTCCTTGAGCTCGGTGAGGGGATCGCCCTCGCCCGGCGAGCCGGGAACGACTCCGATCGCCAGCGCGCGCTGTCTGGCGCGTGGGTTCTGGATGCCGGCGGGGGAGCCGTCACCCGGACGGGTCTCCGCGGTGCGGCCGTGACGGGTTCGCTCCACCGCTTCAAGTGTAGGTCGGCGAGCGACGGAGGCAACGCCGCACGCGGATCGACGCGGGGATAGGCTTCGGCGTCGATGAAGGTCTTCGTGACCGGAGGCACCGGGTTCATCGGCGGCCACGTCGTTCGCAAGCTTCGCGACCGCGATGACGAGGTGCGAGCGCTGGTTCGTAACCCCGACAAGGGGAGGCCGCTCGCCGAACGGGGCTGCGAGCTCGTATCCGGGTCGCTCGCCGACAAGGAGGTGATCCGGAGCGCGATGGAGGGCTGCGACGCCGCGATCCACGGCGCCGCGGTGTACGAGGTCGGCATCCCGGAGTCGGAGCACCGGGCGATGTACGAGGCAAACGTCCTCGGTACCGAGAACGTCCTGCGCGCGGCGCTCGAAGCGGAGGTTCCGCGCGTCGTCTACGTCTCGACCGTGGCCGCGTTCGGCAACACCAGGGGACGGGTCGTGGACGAGGGCTACGAGCATCCCGGGACGAGCTTCACCTCCTACTACGAGCAGACGAAGGTGGAGGCGCACCGCCTCGCGAAGCGATTGATCGTCGAGGAGGGGCTGCCGTGCGCGATCGTCCAGCCAGGCGGCGTCTACGGACCGGACGATCATTCCGCGATCGGCCAGCAGATGAAGCAGTTCCTGGCCGGGCGGATGCCGCTGATCGCCTTCCCCGAGGCCGGCTTCAACATGGTCCACGTGGACGATGTCGCCGACGGGGTCCTGCTCGCCCTGGACAAGGGGAAGCCCGGCGAGGCCTACATCCTGGGGGGTCAGATCACGACGATGCGCGAGACGATCGACACGCTCGGACGGGTGTCGGGGCGAAAGCCGCCGAGTCGTGCCCTCCCCACTGGGCTCATGAAGGCGATGACCCCGTTCGGGCCATTGGTGGGGAAGGTCATGGGCCAGGGCCCGAACCTCAGGGAGCTGATCAACTCGGCCGACAACGTCACCTTCTGGGCCAAGCACGACAAGGCGATGGCCGAGCTGGGCTACGCGCCGCGCGGGCTCGAGCAGGGGCTGCGGGACACGCTCGCCGCCCAGGGAATCGCCCCGGCGGCACCCACCGCTTCGCCCGCGGCCTCGCCGAGCTAGGCCGCGACGCGCGCCGCGATGGATCAGCGCCTGAGCCTGGTCACACTCGGGGTCTCGGACCTGGCCCGCGCGCGGGCGTTCTATGCGGCGATGGGCTGGTCCACCCGCGCCGATCCCGGCGACGACGTCGTGTTCTTCCAGGCCGGCGGCATGATCGTCGCCCTGTGGGACCGCGCCGAGCTCGCCTCGGACAGCGCGGTGGAGGACTCGGGCGGCTGGGGCGGCATCACCCTCGCCCACAACGTCGGTTCGGCGGCCGAGGTCGACGCGATCATCGACGAGGCGGCGGCGGCCGGCGCGACGATCGGCAGGCCGGGAGGCGAGACGTTCTGGGGCGGCTACACGGGCGTGTTCATCGACCCCGACGGCCACCCCTGGGAGGTCGCCCACAACCCCCACTGGAGGCTGCTCGAGGACGGATCGATCGCCCTCCCGGAGTAGGCCGAGCGGGTCTCCGCGAGAGGCGTCGCGGCCCGTCACGATGTCGCCGGTGTACCGCTGGGTCGACCACGCCGCCGAGATCGAGCTTTCGATCGAGGCGCCGAGCGAGGAGGCGGTGTTCGCCGAGGCCCTCGCCGCACTCGCGGAGCTCCTCACCGAGCGGTCCTCGAGCCGAGGCGAGGGCGAGCGCGTCACTCGCGAGGTGATCGCGAGCGCTCCGGATCGCCCCACCCTGCTCGCCGAGTGGATCGGCGAGCTCGCCTACCTGGCCGAGAGCGACGGCGTCGTCCCCGAGTCGCTCGAGCGCTTCGAGCTCGGGCCGAACGCCCTCGAGGCGAGCGTCGCGGGCCCCCGCGCCTGGCCCCCGCACCTGGTGAAGGCGGTGACCTACCATCGCCTCGAGATGGGGGAGGAAGGCGCGACTTGGCGCGCGCGGGTCATCCTTGACGTCTAGACGATCGATTCCATGGCCTCGCGTGCGCCTGCGATGACCGCACTGCGCCAGCTCGACGAAACACTCTGGGAGATCCCCGCCGACGCGCGGGCCGACATGCGGGTGCCCGCGCGGATCTTCAGCGACGAGGGCCTGCTCGCCGCGATCCGGGACGACCGATCGCTGGAGCAGCTCCAGAACGTCGCCACGCTGCCGGGGGTCGTCGACGCGGCCCTTGCGATGCCCGACATTCACCAGGGCTACGGCTTCCCGGTCGGCGGTCTCGCCGCCACCGAGCCGCCCGAGGGGGTCGTCTCGCCGGGCGGGGTGGGCTACGACATCAATTGCGGCGTCCGACTGCTCGTGGCCCCGTTCGAGGCCGCGGAGCTCGGCGATCGCAAGGAGTCGCTCGTCCACGAGATCTCCCGGGCGGCTCCCGCCGGCGCCGGGCGCGAGGCGGCCCTGCGGCTCACCGGCGCCGAGCTCGACCGGGTGATGCGCGAGGGCCCATCGGCCCTGCTGGACCTCCGTGGGGTCGGCCGCGAGGACGATGTGGAGCGAACGGAATCGCGAGGGCGCCTTGCGGGAGCCGATCCGGGCACGGTCTCGGAGCGCGCGCGCCGTCGCGGCTTGGGGCAGCTCGGCACGGTTGGCTCGGGGAACCACTTCATCGAGGTGCAGCGGGTGGAGCGCGTCTTCGACCCCGCCGGAGCCGAGGCCTACGGGTTGGAGCCCGGCCGGGTCACGGTGCTGATCCATTCGGGGTCACGGGGCTTCGGCCACCAGGTGTGCACCGACTACGTGAAGCGGATGGACGAGGCGCTGCCCGGATTCGAATTCACCCTGCCGGACCGCCAACTCGCGTGCGCTCCGCTCTCTTCGACGGAGGCGCGCGACTACCTCGGAGCGATGGCCGCCGCCGCGAACTTCGCCTGGGCGAACCGGGCCGCGATCGCACACGCGGTTCGTGACGCCACCCGGTCCGTTCTCGGCGCCTCGGCGGCGGACGGGGTTCGGCAGGTCTACGACGTCGCCCACAACGTGGCAAAGCTCGAGACGCACGGAGACCGAGAGCTCTGCGTACACCGCAAGGGCGCGACGCGAGCGTTCCCGCCGGGCCACCCGGAGATCCCGGCCGACTACCGCGCGGTGGGCCAGCCGGTGTTCATCCCCGGCTCGATGGGGACGTCGAGCTTCGTGCTCGCTGGGCGCCAAGGGGCGATGGCGCGCTCTTTCGGGACCACCTGCCACGGCGCCGGGCGGCGCATGAGCCGCACCGCCGCTCGCCGGGAGATCGACGGCGCGGAGCTTCGTCAGCGGCTCGAGGCGGACGGAATCACCGTTCGCTGCCCGTCGACCCGCGGGCTCACCGAGGAGGCGCCGTTCGCCTACAAGGACGTCGAGCGGGTCGTCGAGGTGGTCGAGCGCGCCGGGCTGGCCGCCCGGGTCGCCCAGCTGCGACCGATCGGGGTGGTGAAGGGTTGAGTGCGGCGCGTCGCAACGATCGCGGCCGGGATGCGCGAGGCTAGGCGGGCGCCTCACCCACGTGGAGCCTCGCGGGCATCACCACGACCGCCGCGATCACCGCGGCGAAGGCGGCGCAGCGCGCCGCGATCTCGAGGGGGTCGCCGCCGACCGAGTCGCCGAAGACGAGGATGCCGCCGGTGATCGACGCCAGGTTCGCGGTCACGGCGCTCAGGGTAATCACCGGGATGGCGCCGCCGATCTGGAGCCCGCGTGCCAGCGCGAAGAACGCGCCGACGCCGGCGAGCAGGGCGATCAGCGTCCAGGGGCCGAGCAGGCTCCACGCATCCCCCGGCACGGTCCCGGTAAGCGCCTTGATCGAGACGTTGGCGACGCCGAGCAGCAAGCCGGCCGCGGCCCCGAGCAGCGGCCCGCTCGTCCGCCGCACCGAGCCCGCGCTCCCGGTGAGCAGGAGCAGGGCCCCGGTGCCGACCGCGGCCGCCTCGAACGAGATCATCGTCTCGATCGAATAGCGGGAGCTCGAGTCGCTGCCGGCGCCGGCCGAGGTCGCCGCGAGCAGGGCGAGGCCGATCGCGCAGAGCGCGAGGCCAATCCACTCCCGCAGGCCGACGCGGACGCCGAACCAGCGCTCGGCGAGCCAGGCCAGGAGCACGAGGCCGCCGGAGATCGTCGTCTCGACGAGCGACAGCGGGGCGATCGCGAGCGCCGCGACGTGGAGGGCCCAGGCGCCGATCGCGATCGCGAAGCCGATCGTCCACCAGCGCGAGCGAAACAGGGAGGCGGCGCTTCGAAGCGGGTGGCTCATCTGGACGGTCGGGGCGGCCACCGCTCCCCGGTACTTGCAGAGGAGGGCGACGTTGGTCGCCATGGCGCACGCGAGAGCTAGAAGGAGGCCTAGATGAAGCATCGGGGGATGCATCGGTGTTACCCGCCGGAAGCTGAAGTAAGCAGCGACCCTAGTGGACGGGCCTAAAGGCGGGGTTGGGCGAAGGTTGAGCCTGGGTTAAGCGAGCTGCTCCCGAATCCGGGTCACCGCCTCGGCGATTCGGTGGTCCGGGGCGGTCAGCGAGATCCGGAAGAACCCCTCGCCGCTTGGCCCGTACATCGAGCCCGGCGACACCACGACCGCGGCCTCCTCCAGCACGAGCTCCGCGAACGAGCCCGATGTGTGGCCCTGCGGGACGGGGGCCCAGACGTAGATCGTCCCCTGCGGGGGCTCGACCTCGACGCCGATCTCGCGGAGCGCGGCGACGACGAGGTCGCGGCGGCGGGCGTAGATCTCGTTCATCTCCTCGATCGGCCCGCGAGGGCCCGCCAGGGCGGCGGCCGCCGCAAGCTGGACCGCCTCGAACATGCCCGAGTCGACGTTGGTCTTGAGCCGCCAGTAGGCGGCGAGCGCGTCGGCGTTGCCGAGGATCGCGGCGCAGCGCCAGCCCGTCATGTTGAAGCCCTTCGAGAGCGAGAAGACCTCGACGCCGACCTCAGTGGCCCCGGGGGTGGCGAGGAAGCTGGGCGCGACGTAGCCGTCGAAGGTGGTCTCGGAGTAGGCGTGGTCGTGAACGACGAGGAGCTCGTGCCGGCCGGCGAGCTCGACGAGCCGCTCGAAGAACCCGTCCGGGACGACGGCGCCGGTGGGGTTGTTCGGATAGTTGACGAACAGGAGCCGCGCCCGCTCGAGCGCGTCGGGATCGATCGCGTCCAGGTCGGGGACCAATCCGAGCTCGGGTCGCAGCGGCATCAAGACCGTGTCCGCTCCCGCGAGCGCCGGGCCCCCCGTGTAGACCGGGTAACCGGGGTCGGCGGCCAGCGCGACGTCGCCGGGATCGAGGAAGGCGAAGCAGAGGTGGTAGACGCACTCCTTGGCCCCGATCGCGGGAATCACCTCCGATTCGGGGTCGATCGCGACGCCGAATCGCTCGTCGTAGAACTCGGAGAACGCCCGGCGGAACTCCTCGCGCCCGGAGTTCGTGGGATAGCGGTGGTTCGCGGGGTCGGCAACCGCGGTCTGCATCGCCTCGACGACGTGCGGATAGGTGGGCCGGTCCGGGTCCCCGATCCCGAGGCTGATCACGTCGACGCCCGCGGCCCGCTTCTCCGCGACCCGCCGCTCGAGCTCGGCGAACATGTACGCGGGCACGGCCTCCAACCGCCTCGACGGCTCCGTCCGCGCGCGCTTCGAGATCTCGGGGGTACCCATACGGAGTGCGAAAGGGTATGCGCCCGCGGGCGTCGGTGCCCCATGGACCCTGGAGGCCCGGGGCAGGCCGGTGTCCTACCCGCCCTCGAGCGCCCCAACGAGCTCGGGGGCGAGCTCTCCCGCATATACGGGGCGGGCCGTCCCGGTCAAGCTCACGTCGAGCTCCCGGCTCACCTCCACCTCGAGCTCCCCCCCGTCGAGCGCCACCATGAGCGGGCTCTCCGCACCCCTCAGGAAGGCCGCGACCGCGGCGCCGCTCGCCCCCGTACCCGAGGACAGCGTCTCGCCGACGCCGCGCTCGAAGATCCGCGCTCGCACGTGAGATCCGTCCGCCTGCGTGAACGAGACGTTGCTGCGGTTCGGGAACAGATCGCTCTCGGAGATCTCGGGCCCGATCGCGGCGAGGTCGAGGCGCTCCAGGTCCTCTCCCGCGTCGATCACGCACTGCGGGTTGCCGATCGAGACGTGCTGGAAGCGCCAGACCCGTCCTGCGGCGGCCACCTCGCCGCTGCCGTCGGGACCGCCGGAGGGAAAGTCCGAGGACTGGACCGAGGCCCGCCCGAGCTCGATCCTCGCGGTGTCGACTCCCACGATCATTGGGCGGATCTCGCCCGCCTTCGTGTGGATCGAGAAGCGGTCCCGATCGGTCCAGCCCGAACGCCGCAGGTAGAGGGCGGCTTCGCGGGCGCCGTTTCCGGACAGCTCGGCCTCGGAGCCGTCGGGATTGAAGATCCGCAGCTCGGCTACGTAGGCCCGGTCCTCCGGGCGCGAGAGCAGCAGGATTCCGTCGGAGCCGACCCCGAAGTGCGGCGCGCAGATGCCCCGGATCCTGGCCGGTGTCAGCTCCCACGGCAACTCCGCGCGCTCGACGATTACGTAGTCGTTACCGAGCGCCTCCCACTTCTCGAACCTCACCGCGGCCCCCAGTATCACCACTCCCTCAGTCGAGCGAGGCCACGACCTCGGCGGCCGCGTCGGCGTCAGCGCGCCCGGTTCGATCGATCAGGCGGACGCCCGGCATCTTGCGCATCCAGGTGAGCTGCCGGCGCGCGTAGGCGCGATGGGCGCGCTTCACGCCATCCGCGTCTCCGGCCAGGAGCTCGTCGAAGCCGAGCGCCGCCCGAGCGGTCCTCGAGATCCCCCCATCCGCGGCGCGGCGCGCCTCCCCGGTCGCGCCGGCGGCGATCATCCGGTCCACCCTGGCGTCGATGCGCCGCGCGAGCTCGTCGCGCTCGGCGACGAGGCCCACAAGTGCCGTCGGACGCCGAAGCCGGGCCGTCCAGAGCTGCTCGCTCCCGCGCGGCGGATCGAGCCCCGAGCGTTGAAGCTCGAGCGCGCGAGCAACCCGCTTTCGATCCCGGGGGTCGACCGTCACCGCCACGTCCGGGTCGAGCTCCGCCCACACCGTGCTCGAGCCCCGTTCGGCGATCTCTCTTTCCACCCGCGTGCGCACCTCGCGGGGAACCGGGGGACGGAGGTCGAGGTCCGCGAGCGTCGCCCGCATGTAGAGGCCGGTCCCGCCCACGACGATCGGGCGCCGGCCCGCGGCCACGAGCTCGTCGATCTCCGCGTGGGCGAGGGCCGCGAATCGTCCGGCGCTGAACTCGCCGTCGATCTCGACGAAGCCCACGAGCCGATGCTCGAGCCGTCCGCGCTCGCTCGGCGTCGCGGCGCCGCTCAGCGCCTCGAGCCCTCGATAGACCTGGATCGCGTCGCACGAGACCGCGACGGGGTCCTCGCCGCGGTCGCGCAGGAGGTCCGCCGCGGCGATCGCCACCGCCGTCTTGCCGACCCCCGTCGGGCCGAAGATCGCGAGGATCTTCACGCGCGGGGCGGCTAACGCCGGAGGGCGGCGCTCGCGACCTTCCGCTGCCCGGAGAGCGTGGTGGAGGTGGCCTCGGCGATCTCCACGTCGACCAGCTCGCCCGGCTTCGCCGCACCGTCGAAGTTGACGGTCTTGTTGTGGCTGATCCGGCCGCGAAGCCTCGCCGGATCGGTCCTGCTCGGGCCCTCGACCAGGACCGCCATCGTTCGGCCGACGAACCGCTGCGCCCGCTCGCGGGCACGCCGCTGCACGAGCGCGACCAGCTCGTCCATTCGCTCGCGCTTCACCGCGTGCGGGACCCGGTTCGGCATCGTCGCCGCCTCGGTCCCCCGCCGTGGTGAGAAGACGAACGTGAACGCGCCGTCGTAGCCCACCTCGTCGACGACCTCGAGCGTCTCGGCGAAGTCCGCGGCGGTTTCTCCGGGAAAGCCCACGATGATGTCCGTGGTCAGCGCGCAGTCGGGGACGTGCTCGCGGATCTGGGCGACGCGGTCCAGATAGCGCTCACGGTTGTAGGTCCGGCGCATCGACTTCAGGACGCGGCCGGATCCCGATTGGAGCGGGAGGTGGATGTGCTCGCAGAGCGCCGGGAGCTCCGCGTGAGCGCGGATCACGTCCTCGCGCATGTCCTTCGGATGCGGGCTCGTATAGCGGATCCGTTCGATGCCCTCGACGTCGTCGACTCGCCGCAGGAGCTCGGCGAAGGCGATCCGCTCCTCCCGCGGCAGGTCCCGTCCGTAGCTGTTCACGTTCTGTCCCAGCAAGGTCACCTCGCGCACGCCTTCCGCGGCGAGCTCCGCGATCTCGTCGATCAGCTCGCCGGGGGGCCTGCTCACCTCGCGCCCGCGCGTCTGCGGCACGATGCAGTAGGCGCAGACGCAGTTGCAGCCCACGGAGATCTGGACCCAGGCCTGGAACTCGCGCTCCCGCTTCGCCGGCAGGTGGCCGGAGAAGTCCTCGAACTCGAAGTAGCCCTGCGCGCTCAGGGAGTCCTGGGTCAGGAACTCGGCCAGGCGGTGAATCTGCCCGGGGCCGAAGGCGACGTCGACGAACGGGAAGCGCTCGAAGACCTCGTCCTTGACCGACTGCGCCCAGCAGCCGCCAACGCCGACGATTCGGCCGGGATCCTCCGACTTCAGGCGCTTGGCCTCGCCGAGGTGCGCGGTGAACCGGTTGTCCGCCGACTCCCGGATCGAGCACGTGTTGAAGAGGATCAGGTCGGCGACGGAGCGCTCGTTCGCCTCCTCGTAGCCGAGCGACTCGAGCATCCCCTTCATTCGCTCGGAGTCGTGCTCGTTCATCTGACACCCGAACGTGGTGACGTGGAACGTCGACATGGGGGCAGAGGGTACCGCCGCGGCATTCGGTCGCCGCGCCGGGCGAGGATCCTCGATCCGATCGCCGGCGGTGGGGCGCCCGGCCGGCTATTTGATCGTCAGCGTGCCCTCCATGCCCGCCTGCCGATGCGAGTCGACGCTGCAGAAGAACGTGTACTTGCCGGCCTTGAGGTTCTCCGAGAGCGTCGCGGTGCTCTGGGCGATCTGGTCGCTGCAGCCGATCTGCTGCCCGGTGGGCCCCTCGATGCAGACGTCGTGCGTGAGCGCCGAGGGGTTGTCGAAGTCGATCGTCACCTGAC
>DATGAF010000018.1:0-18474 GCA_035313645.1 Solirubrobacterales bacterium | reverse complement strand
TGCTCGCCCGAGCCTGTGGCTAGGGCGAGACGCCGCCGGAGCCGCCGCCGGTGCCGCCCGTGCCTCCGCCGGTGCCCCCGCCCGTGGAGCCCCCCGTGGAGCCGCCGGTCGCGCCGCCGGTTCCCCCGCTTGGCGGCGCGGGGGCGGGAGGCGCGGCGGGGGCAACGGGGATGGTGGGGGCCGGCGCCGCGGGGGTGGTGGTCGCCGGGGCGATCGGCGTCGTGGTGCTCGGAGCCGTGCCTGAGGTCGACGGCTGGGTCTGGCTGCTGGCGCCGTTGGCGCAGTCCTTGAAGCCATAGCTCGCGGCGGCGCTCTCGGCGTTCGACTTCGCGGTGGTCAGCTCGGTGTCGGCCGAGGACGTGTCGACCGCCGACTTCATGTGGTTGAGCGCGCCGACCTCGTCTTGGAGGCCGGACAGGAACTTGTCCAGCGTCGAGCGGTCCTGATCGGGCGGGGTGAGCGACTGAAGCGACGAGAGCTCGCTGCGCGTGATCTGGAGCTCCTGGCTCACCTGGGCCTGCTGATCGCCGCCCGCCGTCCCGCCGGAGACACCGGCGAGGGCGGCGTTCGCCTCGCCGCAGATGGCGTCGCCCTGCTTGATGAACTCGGGCTTGCTGAGCGCCACCGCGCCGTTGGCGCCGCTCGCGCCGCTCGCGCCCTGCACGCTCACGATCGGCGCCGAGTTGCCACCGCCGCAGCCGGCCGCCGCGATTGCCGCGATTGCCGCCGCGAGCAGGGGATATCCCGATCTGCCCCGCATCAGCGGATCAAGGTAGCAGGGGTCGCGCGGGGCGGCGCGGCCGGCGAAACGCGCTACGCCCTGATCCTGACCTCAGACGGCATTGGCAGCCCCGGCCTCCCGGCGCCGGTGCCCGTTCCGCCCGCCGTAGTTCGGCGTCTGCGCATGGCAGTTCGGACACAAAAATCTGATGTTCTCCAATCGGTTGTCGGCCCCGTCGCCGTTCACGTGGTGAAGCGCCATGTTGAGGGGCGCGCCCTGCCACTCGACGATCCCGCACTTCTCGCAGCGGTTCTCCTTGAGCCCGGCTTTGAGCAGGCGCTCCTTCAAATGAGTTCTACTCGTTTGGGGCCGACGCACGACCAGGTACTCCCCGATGGGCAGCTCGCGGGGGCGAGAGATCACGTGCCCGCGCGCGACAGCCTGGTGCCAGGCGGCCAGATTGAATCCGAAGCGGGCCGCACACTCTCGAATCGACAAACCGGAGTCGTAGACCCGCTGGATTTCGGCCCAGTCATATCGGCGAGCGAAGCGCTGATCGGCCAGTACGTCGAGGCTCCGCATGTGAAATGCGACGGTGCTCTTCGTGAGCCCCAGACGCACCGCGATCTGCCGTTGGCTCAATCCGCGTTCATACAACGCTCTCACCGCGGCCCGCGTGACCCCCGGGGGGCGCCTCGGTCCACGTTTCGCGCTTCCCATGGCGAACGTATGTTCGCAGGAGGCCCGGACGGAAAGGGGGTGGTGACCAGCGCGCACCGCGGTTCGTCAACGTTTGATCTTGTAGCTGCGGGCCAGGGACTCGAACCCCGAATTTCTGCTCCAGAGGCAGACGTGTTGCCATTACACCAGCCCGCACTGCCTTAGGTTCGAATCGCCCTGATTGCGCAGACGAGTCGAACTCGACGCCTCAAGCCTAGCCGGATCCGATCTCTGCTAGATCGGTGTCCCGGTCCGCGAGCGCATCCTTCCGCTCGGACAGGTCCACGCCTTCCTCGAGCATCCGCCTACCCTCCGCGACGTCCTCGGAGCGGCCGACCGCGAGCGTCGCGGCGAGCTTGCCGCCGTCCAAATACCAGGCGCTGAACTCCCCCGCGTCCCTGTCGCCGCGCCAGACGATCTCGTCCCAGCGCGCCGCCGGGCCCACGTACTCGAGGCTCGTCCAGTCCGCCAGGTCGCTGAAGAAGTACGGCACCACCCGGTAGGGCTCCCCCTCCCCCATCAGCCCGCGGGCCGCGTGCCGGCCCTGCTGAAGGGCCACGTCCCAGTGCTCGATCCGAAGGCGCCTGCCGTGCACCACGCTCTCGTACGAGCACACGTCCCCGGCCGCGAACACCCCCTCCACCGACGTCTCGAGCTTCGCGTCGCAGACGATCCCGTCCTCGACCGCCAGCCCACCGCGCTCGGCGAGCATCGTCTCCGGGTGCACCCCGGCGCCGATCACCACTGCCCCGCACTCGATCTCTCGCCCGCTCTTCGTCCGCACCGCCCTAACCCGCCCCTCCCCCACGAACGAATCGAGCTCCTCCCCACCCGCGATCTCCACGCCCTTCGACTCGAGCAGCTCGTGGAAGTAACGCCCCACCTCCTCGCCGAACGCCCGCGACATCGCCACCTCCTCGAGCATCACCATCGTGCACGCGACCCCCTTCGCGGTCAGCGACGCCGTCACCTCGCAGCCGATGTAGCTCCCCCCGATCAGCACCACGTGACCCGCCTCCTCCGCCTCCGCGCGGATCGCATCCGAGTTCCCGAGCGTGCGCAGGTAGTGGATCCCCTCCAACCGCGCCCCCTCGAGGTGGTGGAGGATGTTCACCCGCGCCCCCGTGGCGATCAGGGCCCGCCCGAACTCAACCTCCTCCCGCGTCTGCAGCTTGGCCCTCCGCGCCGCCGAGTCGAGCGTCATCACGCTCGTCCCCATGAGCAGCTCTACCCCGTTCTCCTCGTACCACCCCGCTCCCTCGACGTACGCGTCCTCGCGCCCGCTCTCGCCCCGCAGGTAGTCCTTCGACAGCGGCGGGCGCTCGTACGGCGGATCGGGCTCCCTTCCGACCAGCAGGATCGACCCGTCGGCGCCGCGGCGGCGAAGCTCCAGCGCGCAGTGAGCCGCCGCCATCCCACCGCCCACCAGCAGGTAGTCCACCCGGCGGTCGGTCAACCCGCGCTTCCCGTCACTCCGACGAGCTGCCGTCGGGCCCGAAGTACGCCTTCAGCTCCTCCTCCATCCCCGGATCGAGGACCGCGAGCACCTCATCGCCTGACTCGAGCACCGTGTCCGGCCCGGGCACGAACCCCCGCCCCTCGCGCAGAACCGAGATCAGCAGGCTCCCCTCCGGCAGCTCGAGGTCGCCGACCCGCTGCCCCTTCACCGGCGAGTCCTCGGCGAGCAGGAGCTCGATGATCTCGAGTCGCTCCTGCGGCAGGTTCAGCAGATGGACGAGCCCGTACCTCGGCACCTCGTGCTCGATCAGGCGCAGGATCAGGTCGGTCGCGGAGACCACCGGCCCGATGCCGAGCAGCTCGAACCACTGCTTGTTGCGCGGGTTGTTCACCCGCGTGATGGTCCGCTCGACCATGTACTTCTCCTTCGCCACCTGCGAGATCAGCATGTTGTCCTCGTCGTCCCCGGTGACCGCGATCACCAGGTCCGCCCGCGAGATCCCGGCCCGCTCGAGCACCCAGAGCTCCGACGCGTCGCCGTACTGGACGTTGTGCTCGAGCTCCTGCTCGACCGTCAGATAGCGATCGCGATCGTTCTCGATCAGGGTCACCTCGTGCTCCTTGTCGAGCAGCTCCCGTCCGAGGTTCCAGCCCACCTTGCCCGCTCCGACGATGATCACGTACATCCCCCCGAAGACCCCCTAGCGTCTCGCGACCGACCGGGCCGCGGCCTCCTTTACCTCGGTCTCGAGCATCTCGATCGCCACCCGCGTCGGGCAGATCGTATGCAGGCCCTGCTGCTCGTACCACTCCGCCCGGTAGGGATCGAGGATCCGAGCGATCACCGTCGGCACGTTGAAGCGCCGCTTCGCGATCTGGGCGATGACGATGTTCGTGTTGTCGCCGTCGGTCGCCGCGACGAACGCGTCCGCCTGCTCGATTCCCGCCTCGAGCAGGGCCTCGATCTCGAGGCCGGTGCCGACTGTGAACTGCCCGCCCATGTCCTCCCACGACTTCTCGAGCCCGATCTCGAGCCGCGCGTGCGCCTCGGGGTCCTCGTCCAGGCACGAGACCTGGTGGCCGTCGCGAAGCATCGATCGCGCGAGCGACGAGCCCACCCGACCCCCTCCGACGATCATCACGAACATCCCTTCGGGATGCTACCCGGCGCCGCCCCCCGCCTGGGCCGCCGGCGCCCGTCCGCGTCGCGTGCAGCTGACTAGCCCTCCGGCGGAGCCGTGAGCAGCACGCGGCAGGGCGCCTTCTTCAGCACGTACTCGGTCACTTCGCCGATCTCCCGTGGACGCGAGCCCCCCACCCCGCCCAGGACCGCGCCGCCTCTCACCCGGCTCGGCGGCTCGCCGCCCATCACGATCAGCTCCGCGTTTCGCCGCCGCGCCTCCTCCACGATCCCCGCGCCGATGCTCCGCGCCGGGACCACATCAGTATCCACCTCGACCGTCTCGTACTCCTCCCCCACCTCCTTCGCCCGCCGCAGCGCCGTCTCCGCCGCCTCGCGGTGCTCCTTCGACGGCGGCGCGTCGAGCGGCACGGTAAGCGGGACCTCCATCACGTAGATGACGTCGAGCCTCGGCTGCTCCTCGCCGGGCTCGTCCGCCGCGTCCGCCAGCCGGCCCGCGGTGCCGACGATGTCGTCATCGAGCTTGGTGCCGAAGATCGGCACGAGAATGTTCCCGTACTCCGCCTCGTGCACCTCCTTCCGCAGGGCCTCCGCGGGCACCGAAACCCGCTTCGTCAGCGGCGTCCGCTCCACGAAACGCCGGTACACGACGTAGAAAGCGAGCCCGAACAGCATCCAGCCCCCTCCCACCCACCGCGCCTTCGCCCGAAAGAGGATCACCACGATCCACAGCAGGATCATCAGCACGGCTCCGGCGATCGCGGGCAGCGGGAGCCGCCTGCCGCGGATCGCGACGTCGAAGGGAACCCGGTACGGCCGCACCCGATCCGGCTGGGTCCACCGCAGCCGCAGCACGGACAGGTGCGCGATCGCAATCGCGAGCGTCGCGCCGAACGCGTAGAGGCCCGCCAGCAGGCGCACGTCCGTCGGCACCGCGAGCGCGAAGGCGATCACCGCCGCCGCACCGATCGCGATGTACGGCGTGGATCGCTGTCCGAGCTTTCCGAACCAGCTCGGCACCTGTCGGTTCGTGGCGAGCACGTAGACGTGCCGCGAGAGCCCGAGCATCGAGGTGCTCGCCGCCCACGCCAGGACCGCCGGGGCGATCGCCACCACCGCCACCTGAAGCACCGTCGAGAGCCAGCTCGGGTCGTAGCTCTTCACCACCCCGAGCACCGGCTCCTCGATGAACCGCTGCCCCAGCGCGGTGTGCAGCCCGTTCGGTCCCTCCACCACCGGCACCGCCATCAGCGCGATCGCGGCCATCCCCGCGTAGATCACCGGGAGGGCGACCGCGCTCGCGCTGACCACTCGGCGCAGGTCCTCGGGCCGCCGCCATTCCAGGTCGGGCGCCAGGTCCGACGCCGCTTCGATCCCGGCGAAGGCCAGCGTCGCGACCGCGAGCGCCTCGAGGATCTTCCGCGCGGAGGGCGTGGTGAAGAGGTCGAGGTGTGCCGTCAGCACGTCGGGGTGCATGGCGACGATCGCCCCGACGGCGATCACCGCGACTTGGAGCAGGATGTCCGCCAGCGCCAGCACGATGAGCGGCCGCTGGCGAACATGCCCGGTGAACCCCGCGATGTTGACCGCGGCGGCGAACGCGATCACCAGCCCGGCAACGGCGATCTCCGCCCAGCCATGGTTGAAGCCGCCCCAGATCGGCCCCAGGTAGTGGGCGACCGAGACCGCAGCGAGGGCGATGACGATGATGTAGTCGATCAGGATCGCCCAGCCGGCGATGAAGCTGACGAGCTCGTTGAACGCATGGCGGGCGAACGACGCCGAGCCCCCGCGCTCGATGAACATCGCCCCTCCCTCGACGTAGGTGAGGGTGGCGAGGACGAACAACAGCCCAGCGGCGAGAAAGATCACCGGGGTGAGCCCCAGCCCAAGGTCGGCGACGACGCCGATCGAGAAGTAGAGCGAGAAGCCCACCGCCGCGTAGGCGACCGCGAACAGCCAGGGGACGCCGAGGAACCGCTTCGTCAGCGGGCCCGGCCCCATCCGCAGGCGCGGCAACCGCCAGCGGGCCGCGGCGGGAGGCACGCCCTCCGGCGCGCCGTCGCCGGCGCCGGGCGGCGGCTCCGTCGGCGGCGCGCCGTCCCCGCCGCTCGGCGGCGGCTGCGCTGGCTCCGGGGTGGTCAACTCCGCGACCGCAGCGCGATGTACAGGCGGGCGACGCCGATCGCCGTGAACAGAAGCCCGAGCCAGAACCCGGCATCGGCCAGGCCGCCGCCGCTGGCGAAGGTGACCACGAGGATCGCGACGCCGAAGCCGATGATGATGATCGAGAAGAGGCGCGTCACCGCGCGGTAGAGCTGATCGGGCGCTGCCATTGGGCGCAGCGATTCTAGGCGCGCGCAGGCTCCTTCCCGAGCGAAGCCGCCCGCGGCTTCTCGGCCGGCTGGGCCGCGACGATCACGCGGACGGGGCGCTTCGCCAGCACCGTCTGGAGCGTCTTGCCGTAGAGCGGCTTGCCGTTGCGATAGCGAAGCGGCATCACGATGGCCGCCGCCTTGATCGCCTGGGCCTCGTCGACCACCGCCTGCCCAGCCTGGCCGGGCCGTACGCGGTGCACGTGGCCGGTCACCCTCAACCCCCCGATCAGCTTCGCTCGCTCGATCATGCTCTGCGCGTTGCTCTCCTCGGAGGGAAGCGGGGCGTCGAGGGGCAGATGGGTGGGCACGGTCACCAGCGCGAACGCGTGGATCCCCCGGCGCCGCTTGGCGGCCAGCCGAGCCGCGGTCGTCACCGCCTCCTCGGAGAACCGGTCGTCCTCGAACACCACCAGGATGCTCTTGTACTCGACCTCCTCGACCCCCAGCGGCTCGGGGGTCAACACCTTGACCGTCTGCCTCAGGGGCAGGTCGTGTCGGCGCCGGTAGATCGCGTAGAGCAGGACCCCGAACAGCATCCAGCCGGCGCCGACGATCCCGGTCTTGCTGTGGAGCGCGATCACGATCACCCAGGCCGCGAACGTGCCGAGCCCGCCGAGGACCGCCGTCGCCGGAACCTCGAAACCGAATGCCCGGAAGTTCAGCGGCGGCTTCCATTCGCGCTTTCGCTCCGGGCGGCGCTGCCGAAGCCGAACCACCGAGACGTGCGCCATCGTGAACGACAGCATCGCGCCGAACGAGTACATCGTCGCCAGGAAGTCCGTCTGTCCCGGAAGGATCGTGAGCGCGGCGATCGCCGAGAAGGCCAGGATCGCGATGTACGGCGTGTGGAATCGCGGATGGACCTGGCGCAGCCTCTCCGGAAGCTGCCGGTGCTGACCCATCGAGTAGGTCAGCCGAGAGACGCCGATCAGGCCGGCGTTCGTGGCGATCAACAGGATCACGGCCGCCAGGACCCCGACGTAGTAGCGAAGGACGTTCTGGAGGGCGTGACCGAGCCCCAGGTTCTCGACGATGCCGAGCACCGGATCGTCGGCGAACTTCGTCCCCAGCGCCGTGGTGTAGTGCCCGGCCGCATCGTGAGTCACCGGCATCGCCGAGAGCGCCACGATCGGGATCAGGATGTAGAGGACCAACACCGCGACCACGGTGAACCCCACCCCGCGCGGGATCGTCCGCGCCGTGTCGCGCGCCTCCTCCGCCATGTTCGAGATCGTCTCGATCCCGGTGTAGGCGATCATCCCCACCGCGATCCCGAGCGCGAAGTCGCCCCAGGTCGGCGCGACGCCCAGGTGGACGTTGTTGACGAGGATGTCCGGGCTGAGCACGAGCGCGATCCCGATCCCGACCAGGACGATCTGCGTGCAGAGGTCGCCGATCGCCAGGAACAGGTTCAGGCGCGAGGACTCCTGTGTCCCCTTCACGTTAAGCGCCGCGAGGAGGGCCACCAGCACGACGCCTCCGATCACGTCCCCAGGCCCGTGCCCCAGCGACGGCCAGAAGACACTCAGGTAGTGGGGCACGAAGAAGGCCGAGATCGCGACCGTGATCACGTAGTTGAGCATCTGCGCCCACGCGGCAACGAACGACGCGAGCTCGTTGAAGGCGTGGCGCGCGAAACTGGACGAACCCCCCGCCTCCGGGTACATGACCGTCGCCTCGGCGTACGACGCGGCGGTGAACATGAAGATGAGCCCGGCGATGATGAACGCGATCGGCGTCAGGCCGAGCGCGAACGCGGCGGTGACGCCGAGCGCGTAATAGATCGACGACCCGACGTTCCCGTACGCGGCGGAGAACAGGGCGCCGACCCCGTGAACGCGCCGCAGCGTCTCCTCTCTCGGAATCCGCTCGGCCATCTATCCCGAATATAGGCCCAGGCGCGGGCGCCGCGGAGAGCTGCGGTCGACGGTCACGCCGCTTCGCGTCAGCGCCTGACGGGAAGGCGACGCCAGATGGCTCGAGCCGCGCGCTTCGACCCGCCGGGGAGCCACTGGTAGACGTGGTCTCGAAGCCAGTGCTCATACCGCGCGCGCCGACCGGTGCGCTGAGAGAGCGAGGCGAGCAGGTCGCCGTGGCGGCGCCGCAGTTCGTCGAGAGGGAGGCTCTCCCTGGCCCCGACCAGATCGAGCCAGCAGCGGATCCCCTCTGCGTGTGTTCTTCCGTGCACCACGTCCTCGGAGAAGGCGATGTTGCGATATCCCGCCCGGCGGAGCCTCTTCCTGAGCGGAGCCTCGCGGCGCCTGAGCGACGCGCTCTTCCTCACGTCGAAGAAGACCATCAGGTTGTAGATCCTCCGCAGCTGCCCCGACGCACGGAGGTCCTCGACGATTTCAGCCTCGGCGCCTTCGCAGTTCAGCTTCATGAACACGACCTCGCCGTCGCCGATGTTGGTCGCCAGCCAGTCGCTCGCGCGCACCAGGCCGATGGACGCCACCTCCTCCGAGATGCGACGCTCGGGCAGGTAGTCGGGAAAGACGCTGGCCGCGGGATTGCCCGGGTCGTAAAGCTCGCCTCGGCACGTTTCGCTCCAAAGCCCGAACCCGCAGAGCTCGAAGCGGGGATCGTCGATTGCCTCGAGCGACGGCCAGCACGGCGGGGCGGGCTCGAAGGACACGATTCGCTCGAACCGGTAGCGCGGGTCGAGAACGGCCCGTGCCGTCTGCCCCATGTTCGCGCCGACGTCCAAAAAGACCTTCACTCGGCGCGCACTGTAATCGCGGCCCGGACCCCGGTGCGGGTGGCGGTCAGAAGTGGACGATGGGGATGATCAGGATCGCGACGATGTTGGCGACTTTGATCATCGGGTTGATCGCCGGGCCGGCGGTGTCCTTGTAGGGGTCGCCCACCGTGTCTCCGGTGACCGCGGCCGCGTGGGCCTCGGACCCCTTACCGCCGAAGGCGCCATCCTCGATCAGCTTCTTGGCGTTGTCCCACGCGCCGCCCCCGGCGGTCATCGAGATCGCCATGAACAGCCCGACCACGATCACCCCGATCAAGAGCCCGCCGAGCGCGTCCACGCTGATCAGGCCGACGACGAGGGGTACGACGATCGGGATCAGCGACGGAGCGATCATCTCCCGCTGCGCCGCGGCGGTGACGATCCGCACGGTGCCGCCGTACTCCGGCTTCTCGGTGCCCTCCATGATCCCGGGGTGCTCGCGGAACTGGCGGCGCACCTCCTCCACCACCTGCCCGCCGGCCCGCCCGACGGCCTCGATCGCGAGCGCCGTGAACAGATAGACCATCATGCCGCCGATCAGGAGGCCGATCAAGACGGCCGGGGTGGTGAGGTGAAACAGCGTGTCGAGGTTGAACCCCGTCGGTGCCTCGTCGCCCAGCTCGAGCTTGAAGGCGGAGAACAGGACCAGGGCCGCGAGCGCGGCCGAGCCGATCGCGTACCCCTTGGTCACCGCCTTCGTGGTGTTCCCGACCGCGTCGAGCGGGTCGGTGACATTCCGGACCTCCTCCGGGAGATCGGCCATCTCGGCGATCCCGCCCGCGTTGTCGGTGATCGGGCCGAACGCGTCGAGGGCGACGATCAGCCCGGTGAGCGAGAGCTGCGCCATCACCGCGATGCCGATGCCGTAGATGCCGGCGAGCTGGTTGGCCCCGAGGATCGCGAGCGCGATCAGGAGCGCCGGGGCGGCCGTCGACTGAAGCCCCTGGGCCAGCCCCTGGATGATGTTGGTCGCGTGGCCGGTGACCGACGCGCGGCTGATCGTCTTCACCGGCCGGAATCGGGTCGACGTGTAGTAGTCGGTGATCACGAACAGGCCGGCGGTGACCGCGACGCCGATCAGGCCGCAGAGCCACAGGTCCGTGACCGTCGGCACGTCGTTGAAGGTGGCCGTCTTGAAGCTGATGCTGTCCATCAGCCACTTGGTCACCGGGTAGAAGGCCGCCGCCGAGATGATCGCCGAGACCGCGAGCCCCCGGTAGAGCGCCGCCTCCACATTGCCGGTCCGGCTGCGCACCGACAGCGCTCCGATGATCGACGCGATGATCGCCACCGCCCCCATCACCAATGGGTAGATCGCGACCTCACGGGCCTCCGAGAAGGTGAGGACCCCGAGCAGCATCACCGCGACCGAAGTCACCGCGTAGGTCTCGAACAGGTCGGCGGCCATGCCCGCGCAGTCGCCGACGTTGTCGCCGACGTTGTCCGCGATCACGGCGGGGTTCCGTGGATCGTCCTCGGGGATCCCAGCCTCGACCTTCCCCACCAGGTCGGCCCCGACGTCGGCGGCCTTGGTGAAGATCCCGCCCCCGAGGCGGGCGAAGACGGAGATCAGCGAGCCTCCGAACCCAAGGCCGACCAGGGCGTCGACGGCCTCCTTGTCCGTCTGGTTCGTGAGGATGAGGATGCCGTAGTACCCGGCGACGCCGAGCAGCGCCAGGCCGACGACCAGGAGGCCCGTCACCGAGCCTCCCTTGAACGCGACGTCGAGCGCCGGCGGCACCCCGCCGCGCGCCGCCTCGGCCACCCTCGCGTTGGCGCGCACCGAGAGGTTCATGCCGATGAAGCCGGCGGAGCCGGAGAAGGCCCCCCCGATCACGAAGCCGATCGCGGTCTGGTAGTCGCGCAGGATCCAGATCAGGATCGCGAGGACCACCGCGACGCCGGCGATGATCGTGTACTGGCGAGTCAGATAGGCCCTTGCCCCCTCCTGAACGGCGCCCGAGATCTCGCGCATCCGCTCCGAACCCGGCGAGCGCTTGAGGAGCCGCTGGGTGACGATCCCGCCGTAGACGACCGCGGCGCCGGCGCAGACGAGGGCGACGACGACGCCGTAATCGGTCAGGAACTTGGTCAAGTCTTCGTCCTCGAAATGGGGGATTGGGTGCGGCGGTCCCGGCGGCGGGTCCGCGAAGCGCGGGGAGTCTAGCGGGGCTAGCTGGTGCCGGGCGGTGTCCAGAGCCGGGACGGGCCGCGCTTGGGCTGGTCGGTCGGCGGCGTCTCGGGCTCCCGCGGCGGCCCCTCGCCACCGCCGCCCGCCTGACGGGCATAGAGCATCTGGACCTCGGAGAGGGCGCTTCGAACCTGCTCCGCGGGCTCGGCGTCGAGCAGCCCCACGGTTGCCCGCACCGCCTCGATCCCGATCCGGGCCTGCTCCAGGTCCCGCTCATCCTCCTTCGCCACTCGCCTCGCAGAGAGGTTGAGGATGCTCACGACGCTCTCGAGCAGGAGGTCCTGGACCCGGACCCTCCGGAGCTGGTCCTCGATTCGCGCCCGGAGCTCCTCCTCCGAGGGCTGGGACGCCTGGCCCTCGCCGGGGCGCTCCTCGGCGCCGGATTCCGCTCCCGCGCCGGCGCCCCGCGCCTGCTCGGGCTCGGGACCCGGACCGGCCTGCCGATCATCCGGCATGAGGCTCCTCGTCCCTCCCATCCCTCGCCGCCGGAGCGCAGCGGCTAGCCACTGGGGATCCGCTCCGCCACGTACGTTCGCCGCGTCTCATGCACGGCCTCACGATATATCGCCTCGATCGAATCGCCGGCCTCGAACGCGCGGCGCGCCCGCTGGGAGCCGTTCCGCGCGGGAACTCCCACCTCCAGCCCGATCGCCTCCCGGGCTGGACGAGTCCACTCGACGAGCTCCTCCACCACGCTCGGGGCCGGAACCTCCTCGGCACGGTCGAAGTCGATCAGCTTCCCGTCCAGCCCGTGACGGATCGCGCGCCAGAGGTTCTCCTCCACCTCGCGCTGCCCGAGCGGCTCCGGCAGGCGTCCGTCGTCGTGGTCGAGCGCCGACTGCGCGACGCAGGACGTGATCAGGGCGGCCAGGGCGAAAGACTCCTCGCCGCGGGTTTGCGCGTCGCAGATCCGGACCTCGACCGTGCCGAACGCATGATGGGGGCGAACGCTCCACCAGAGCTGGGTCGATTCGGCGATCGAGTTCGTCCGCACCAACAGCTCGACGAAGTCCGCGTAGGCGGCCCAGCCTCCGAACGGCGCGTGGATCCCGCAGCGCGGAAAGGTGCGCGTGAAGATCTCGGTGCGGACTGAGTGCAGGCCGGTGTCGCGCCCGTCGAGAAACGGCGAGTTGGCCGAGACGGCCAGCAGGGTCGGGAGGACGCCGCGGAGGTGGTCGCACACCGCAACCGCCCGATCGGCCCCGCGGACGCCGACGTGGACGTGGAGGCTCCAGGTGTTGTTGCGCTGAGCCACCCATCGAAGCTCGTCGCGGAGGCGGCTGTAGTGCGCCGTGTCGATGATCCGCTGGTCGAGGTAGTTGGCCCAGGGATGGGTGCCCGTGGCGGCGAGAGCGATGCCCATGCGGTCCGCGAGCGCGAACAGGCGCATGCGCCTCTCTCGCTGGAGCTCGACCGCCTCGGCGAATCCCTCGGCCCTTCCCGAGCGGATCTCGATCTCCGAGTCGATCAGCTCGCCGACCGCGGAGTCCGCCAGGACCTCGTCGTCCAGGCACGCCGCGTGGAGCTCGTCGAACCGGTGCTGGAGCTCGAGCGTCGCAGGATCGACGAGCGCAAACTCCTCCTCGATCCCGATCGTGAAGTCGGTCGAGCTCTCGAACAGCTCTCGGGCCCGCTCCGGGTCGAGGTGCGACTCGTGCGCGGTCGCGGCGCCCACGGGTGGGGGATCAGGCGAGGTAGAAGTAGAGCGCGTACAGCAGGTCCACCGCGGGGCTCGAGGTGTGGACTGTCACGTCCGGCGGGACCTGGAGGAGCTGCTCGGAGTAGTTGAAGATGATCTTCACGCCGGCGGCGACCAGCCGGTTGGCGACGTCCTGGGCGCCCGACGAGGGCACCGCGAGCACGCCGACGACCACGTCCTGCTCCTCCACCAACCGCTCGAGGTCGGCTACGTCGTGGACCTCGACGTCGCCGAAGCGCTTGCCGACCAGCTTCGGCTCGACGTCGAATATCGCGACGATCTGGAACCCGTGGTCGGCGAAGATGTCAGAGCTCGCGATCGCCTGGCCGAGGTTTCCCGCTCCGAAGAGGACGATGTTGTGCTGTCCGGAGCTGCGGAGGATCTTCCGGATCTGATCGACGAGCGAATCGACGCGATAGCCCACCCCTCGCTTGCCGAACTTCCCGAACCCGGAGAGGTCCCGCCTGATCTGGGTCGAGTTGATATGGGTGTACTCGGCGAGCTCCTGTGAGGAGATCGTCTCCTTGCCCATCTTCCGCGCCTGGATCAGCACCTGGAGATAGCGGGAGAGCCGCGCCGCGACACCGAGCGAGAGGCGATCGCCGTCGGTGAGCGACAGCTCCTCTGGGCTCGCCTCGGTCACGACCGCATCCTCGGTCATGCGCGCTCCCGGCGGCAGCGGTCGGTCATCGGCGGACAGTATCGAGCATGGCGACCACGCGGCCCCGGTCGATCTTCAGCTCGGAGACCACCTCTCCGTCGACCTCGACCACCGGAACCCGCTCGAGGAAACGGCGGTGGAGCTCGTCGTCCTCGTCGATGTTGACCTCGCGGAGCTCGAACGGCGCCACCGCCCCCCTCAGCTTCAGGATCTCCGCGCGGGCCTGGTCGCAGAGGTGGCAGCCCGGCCGCCCATAAAGCGTCACGGTCGTCACGCCGCCGCGTCCCATTCCAGATAGTCCGGGTAGCGTGCCGGCTCCAGGAACCGCGCCGCCGAGGCAATCATCGCCGCGTTGTCGGTGCACAGCTCGGTCGGCACCAGCTTCAGTCGCAGGCCCCGCCCCTCGCAGAGCTCGGCTGTGCGGCGGCGAAGTAGCGAGTTCGCCGCCACGCCGCCACCGAGGGCCACGGCCGGCCACTCCCCCGCGTCGAGCGCCTTGTCGAGCTTCGCGATCAGCTGTTTGACGACCGCCGCCTGGAAGCTCGCGGCGAGATCCGCGCGGCGCTCCTCGACCTCGCTTCGGTCGAGGTCACGGATCGCGTAGAGCAGCGCCGTCTTGGTGCCGCTGAAGCTGAAGTCGAAGCCGGGGTCGCGGGACATCCCGACCGGGAAGTCGAAGGCCGTCGGATCGCCCGCGAGGGCGGCACGCTCGATCGCCGGGCCGCCCGGATACCCGAGGCCCAGCATCCGGGCTCCCTTGTCGAGGGCCTCCCCGGCGGCGTCGTCGAGCGTCTGCCCGAGCGTCTCGAACCCCGCCGGCTCGCGAACTCCCGCGAGCAACGTGTGGCCTCCGCTGGCGACGAGGCAGAGGAATGGCGGCTCCAGCGCCTCCGGCTCGAGGAAGTTAGCCGCGACGTGGCCGTGTAGGTGATCGACCCCGACCAGGGGCTTCCGCGTCGCCGCCGCGAGCGACTTGGCGGTGGCGACGCCGACCAGCAGCGCCCCGATCAATCCCGGCCCGCGGGTGACGGCGAGCCCATCGACGTCCTCGAGGCCCACGTCGGCCTCGGAAAGCGCCGCGTCCACGACCGGGTTGACCAGCTCCAGGTGGTGTCGCGAGGCCACCTCCGGGACCACCCCCCCGAAGCGCTCGTGGGCGGCAGCCTGCGAGGAGATCACGCTGGAGCGAATCCGCGCTCCCTCCGTGACCGCCGCGCAGGTGTCGTCGCAGGACGTCTCGATCGCCAGGAGAACCAACTCGGCTCAGGCTCGCACCGCGGTCGGCGCCTCCAGCCACATGATCAGGGCGTCCTCGCCGTTGTCGTGGTAGTAGCGGCGTCGATGCCCGGCGCGGCGGAAGCCGAACCGCTCGTACATGGCGATCGCGCCGTGGTTGGAGGTCCTGACCTCGAGCGTGTACCGCGCGTCCGGGCCGGCCTCGTGGAAGAGGTGCTCCAGGAGCTGGCCGGCGATGCCCTGGCGGCGATGGCCAGGGGCGATCGCGACGTTCATCAGGTGCCAGACGTCGGCGTAGCGGGAGCAGACCAGATAGCCGATCAGGCCCTCGTCCTCGTTGGTCGCCGCGAGGCAGATACCGGAGGGCTTCGAGAGCTCGAGCACGAACATCGCCAGCGACCACGGCGTCGGGAAGGAGCGCCGCTCGATCGCCAGCACCGCCGGCAGGTCGCTGTAGACCAAGCGTCTAACGCGCGTCTCGCTCAAGCCAAATCTCCGCGTCCGGGGGTCTCAGGTAGATGGGTCGAACCGACTCGATCGGCGCCGGTGCTCCAGCCGCAGCCAAGTCGCACACCTGCCGCGCGGAAACCCGGTGCGCCGGATCCGGATCGGCGAGGACCGCGACGCCCGCGGCCTTCAATACACGGCGAAATCGTAGCGCCCCCGATCCGCCCGCCAGGCACGGTCGCGCGAGCGACCTCAAACGCTCGGCCAGCTCCTCCGGCCCGGCGACCAGCGGCGCCCACACCTGCTCGCCGCCGGGTCCGAAGAGCGCCGCGAAGGCCTGCCCGCGGCGGGCATCCAGGACCGCGAGGCGCAGGCGCTCGGACGCCTCCGACCGCTCCCCGATCCCCCGAGCGAGGGCCTCCAGCGTCCCCACCGGGACGAGGGGCTTGGCCAGCGCCTGCGCGAGAGCCCGGCCCGTCGCCACGCCGATTCGAAGCCCGGTGAAGGACCCGGGCCCCACCCCGACGCCGATCGCCTCGACCAGCTCCCATCCTCCTCCCTCCCCCACCACCGCTTCGATCTCGGCGATCAGGCCGGAGGCGTGACGCGGCCGCCCGCCATCCGGCGGAGCGAGCTGGCGCTCGGCGATCGCATCGGCGTCCCGGGTCAGGGCTACCGCGACGTCGTCGGTGGCCGTGTCGAATCCGACGATGCTCATCGCGAACCACCGAGGCCGGGCCGGACCCGGATCTCCCGCCGGTCGCCGCCGGCGTGCGCGAGCTCGACGCGCGCGGCGATTCGCCGCTCGCGCGCGATCGTCCGTTCGGCGGCTCCGGGCCACTCGATGAACGCGACGGCGTCGGGGGTCAGGTAGTCGTCGAGGAGACCGGGGTCCTCGCCGCGCAGGCTCTCGAGCCGGTAGAGGTCGAGGTGCGAGACCGGGATCCGGCCCCGGTAGCGGCGGCCGATCGTGAACGTCGGCGAGGCGACCGGCTCGACCACGCCGAGCTTCCGGCACGCGCCGCGGATCAGGGTCGTCTTCCCGGTGCCCAGCTCGCCGCTCACGAGCACTGTGTCCCCGGGCGCGAGGTCGACGGCAAGGCGCGCCCCGATCGCCTCCGTCTCCGCGGGGCCCGAGCTGCGCTCGACGCCCACGTCAGCCTAGGCGAACAGGTCGAGCTGGGCCTCGCGCGCCTCGACGGCCGCGAGCTCGAGCGCCGCACCCCCGGCGGGCTCGGGCAGCGGGCGCTCGAGGAGCTCGGGCAGCTTCGCGAAGTCCTCGCGCAGGGTCTCGGCGAGCGATGGGGTGCGAAGAGCCGCCGCCGGATGAAGGAGCGGGAAGAGGAAGGCGGTGCGCCCGCCGATCTCGTGCACCTGCGGGGTGCCTCGCACCCGGGTGATCCCCGCGCGGCTGCCCGTGAGCAGCTTGGTGGCGAAGTTGCCGAGGGTGGCGATCACGCGCGGCTCGATGAGCTCCACCTGACGGTAGAGGTACGGCTGGCAGGACTCGATCTCGACCGGCTGGGGATCGCGGTTGCCGGGCGGGCGGCACTTGAGCACGTTGCAGATCCAGACATCGCTTCGCTGCATGCCGATGCCCGCCAGCAGTTCGGTGAGCAGCGCGCCGGCGCGGCCGACGAACGGCAGTCCCTGGCGGTCCTCCTCCGCCCCCGGCGCCTCGCCGACGAACATCAGGTCCGCGTCCGCGTTCGCGGCGCCGAAGACCACGTTCGTTCGGGTCTCCGACAGCGGGCACAGCTCGCACACCGCCGCCTTCCGGTAGACCTCGACCAAGCGCTCGCGGCGCTCCGAACGCGATCCGCTCACGCCTTCCCCCGATCCGGTCGGCGTCGATCGCGCGCCGCGCCGGCCCTCCGGCTCGTTCGCTCCCGGAGCTCGGCGTTCCGGCGCTCCTGCCTTCGAGCCTCCCCCGGCGCCTTCACCAGCCTGAACGGGGCCCCCGGGGCCGAGTAGACGCGGCGGGCGCCCTCGGCACCGCAGGAGCGGCAACCGGCGGCCTGGGTCCCGGCGGCCACCAGCTCCTCGAAGCGAGATCCGCATCGGCCGCACTCGAACTCATACAGGGGCACGATGCGATGGTAGCCGCGCCCGCCGCCGGACCCGGCGGGTCCGCGAGCCGCCCGCGGGCCGGACCGGGGCCCGCGCCACTCAGTCGACATTCGCCCCCTGTGCGGTGGTCTTCGTCGTCCACGTGGCCGGCGCCGGCCGCGCCCGACGCCGGAGCTCGACCTCGAGGGCGGCGACCCCGACGAACGGGCGGGGAACACGCGGAGGCTACCTATACTTGAACTCGGCCGCGACCCGCGAGGGCGTGGACCGGCCGGGAGACCGGCCACCCATGACGAGACTCCGACGCCGTCTGGTATCTCGAATGCGAGAACTGGAACGGGACCTTCCCCACACTGGCCCGCGCGAGACGGGCGGCGAGGCGCTGCCGTCGCGGGCCGACCGCGCGCGGATTGCGGGCGAGCGGACGGGGGCGGGCATGAGTGTGATGCGCACCGCAAGCGCGCTGCGCCAGGCCCTCGCGTCAGCCCGTCGCGAAGGACTCAGGATCGCGCTGGTGCCCACGATGGGATCCCTTCACGAAGGGCATCTGTCGCTCCTCCGCGCAGCGCGCGAGGACTGCGACCTCGTCGTCATGAGCCTGTTCGTGAACCCGGCGCAGTTCGGCTCCGAGGAGGACCTCGACACCTATCCGAGCGATCTCGATCGCGACGCCGCGCTCGCCGCCGACGCGGGCGTGGACCTCCTATATGCGCCGGCGGTCGACGAGGTCTATCCGGCGGGCTTCGCCACCGCGGTCGAGGTCGGCGGGGAGCTCACCGGCGTCCTCTGCGGCGATCCCGACCGCCGAGGCCCCGAGCACTTTCGGGGCGTGACCACCATCGTCGCCAAGCTCCTCAACACGATCCAGCCCGACGTCGCCTTCTTCGGGCAGAAGGACGCCCAGCAGGCGGTCGTGATCCGGCGGATGGTCCGCGACCTCGACTACCCGACCGAAATCGAGGTGCTGCCGACCGTGCGCGAGGCCGACGGCCTGGCGCTCAGCTCACGCAAC
>DATGAF010000017.1:0-9255 GCA_035313645.1 Solirubrobacterales bacterium | reverse complement strand
CATGACGACGGTCAGTTCCGCGCCCTTGTCCAGGTTGATGCCGCTGCTAATGGCGAAGACGGCGGTGTGGGCTTTGCCCGCTTGCGGCAGAATCGCCCAGCCCGTGTCGGGGTTGTTGTCGATCGCGTAGGCGACCGGCAGACTTTCCTGAGAAAAGTCGGCGGTCGCGCCGCTAAACGCATAGCGTTTGGGCTTGTCCTGAGGCCGAGGAGCTCCTTCAGCCGGACCAGCTCGCGGATGCGCTCGACGGAGTCCTCGTCGTAGAGCCGGTGGCGGCCGGCTTGGCGCCCGGCCGGCGAGGGAAGCAACCCGATCTCCTCGTAGTAGCGGATCGTCCGCGGAGTGATCCCCGTCGCCTCGGCCACCTCGCCGATTCGAAGCCGGCACTCGCCATGGCGCGGGCGACGGTGTCGCGCGGCGGGAAGCGGATCGCCGTCTCGCTCGCTCACGCCGCGTCCTCGGAGAGCAGGCGCCCGCGGGCCTCGCCACGGGCCCCGCGCTCGTCCTCCCGGGCGTGCCGGGGCCGCAGCAGCGAAACCCCCGCTCCGATCACCGAGGTGGCCGCGAGCACCCACAGGGCGGTGTGCATGTTGGTGATGAACGGAGCCAGCTTCGCGTCGGAGAGGCCGCTGGCCAAGCCGGAGAAGATCTTGAACAGGACCGGCTTCGGGACGGCCGCGGTGACGATCGCGAGCACGAACGCGATCGAGAGCACGGCGCCGGTGTTCTGGAGCATCGTCCTCGCGCCGGCGGCGACGCCGCGCCTGTAGGTGGGCACCGCGCCCATCATCGCCGCGGTGTTGGGCGAGTTGAACATCCCCGAGCCGATCCCCAGGATGAGCAGCCACAGGGTGCTCTGCCAGTAGGGGCTGTGGGCCTGGAGCGTGGTCATCAGCGCCAGCGCGGCCGCCGAGACGAGCATTCCCACCGCGGCGAGGGCACGCGAGCCATGGCGGTCGGCCCAAGCGCCCGCGAGCGGCGAGGAGATGAGCATCCCGATCGCCATCGGGGTCAGCTTGATCCCGGCCGTGATCGGATCGTCGCCCTGCGCGCCCTGGAAGTAGAAGACGAACACGAACAGGAGCGCGAACCGCGAGAGGCCGTTGATGAAGGCCGCGCCGGTGGCCGCCGCGAACATCCGGTTGCGGAAGAGCGTCAGGTCGAGCATCGGCGCCCGCCCGCGCTGCTCGACGACGACGAACAGGGGCAGTAGGACCACGGCGCCGGCCAGGGCACCGATGACGAGAGGGTCGTTCCAGCCGTCGATGCCCCCCCGGGAGACGCCGAAGACAAGCCCTGTGAGCCCGGCGACGAAGGTTGCGGTGCCGAGGACGTCGAGGCCGCGAACGGGGTCGCGCTTGGCGAGCTCACGAAGGACCAGGCCGCCCCAAAGCGCGCCCGCGAGGGCGAGCGGCACGTTGAACCAGAAGACCCAGTGCCAGGAGATCGCGACCAGGGCGCCGCCGAGGACGGGCCCGAGGACCAGCCCCACCGCGGCGACCATCGTGTTCGTGCCCATCGCGAGGCCAAGCTGGCGCCGGGGGAACGCGTCCGTGACCAGCGCGGCCGCGTTCGCGAACAGGAAGGCCCCGCCGATGCCCTGCACGATGCGCCACAGGATCAGTTCGGTTCCGCCCGCGGCGAAGCCGGCCCCCAGCGAGGCGAGCGCGAAGACGATGAACCCGCCGACATAGGCCCGCTTGCGTCCGAACAGGTCCGAGAGGCGCCCCGCCGTCAGCACCAGGACGGTCGAGGCGATCATGTAGGCGAGGATCACCCAGACGAGCTGCAGCAGGGTCGTGTGGAGGCTGCGCTCGAGATCGGGGAGGGCGATGATCAACGTCCCCGAGTTGATCGTCGCCAGGAGCATCCCGAGGCTGGTGCACGACAGGGCCCACCACTTGTAGCTCTCGTGCTCCGCGGCGACCCCCGCTCGGATCCGGCCCTCCTTCAACCTTACGTTCACGTTAAATAGAGTGTAGCTCCGCGCGAGGCACCGACCCCTGCCGCCCCGCTGGCTCGGCGCGGGTGGCCGGGGCGGGTTTGGAAGGGATCTGACTGGGTAACGAACGGACGACCACCGGGAGGAGGAGAGATCGCCAGCTTGGGGCGCCGGATGCGCTTGATCTTCTTGATCGCGATCGCGGGCGTCACGGCGCTCGCAGCAGGATGCGGAAGCTCGTCGAGCGGCGGCCCGGTGACCCTTAACTGGTTCGTCGCCACCCAGCCGGGCGGCACCATCCAGGAAGTCGCCAAGTCCTGCAGCGACGCCTCGAACGGTCGCTACTCGATCTCGGTCAACCTCCTGCCGACCGACGCCACCCAGCAGCGCGAGCAGCTCGTACGCAGGCTCGCGGCCAAGGACTCGACCATCGACCTGATCGGGATGGACGTGATCTGGACGGCTGAGTTCGCCAACGCCGGGTGGATCAGCCCGTTCCCAGCCTCGCTGGCGAAGCAGGTCACGAAGGGCGACTTCCCGAGCGTCGTCAAGACCGGCAGCTTCAACGGCCAGGTCTACGGGGCCCCGTTCAACTCGAACACCGAGCTCCTCTGGTACCGCAAGGACCTGGTCTCCAAGGCCCCGCAGACCTGGAACCAGATGATCAGCGAGGCGGAGAAGCTCGGCTCCGAGGGGAAGCCGGAGACGATCCAGGTCCAGGCCAACAAGTACGAGGGATTCACGGTGTGGGCCAACGCGCTGATCGACTCGGCCGGCACGAAGGTCCTCTCAGGGCCGGAGACCGTCGACCTGTCCCAGAAGCCGACCGAGGAGGCGCTGGCCGCGATGGGGCGGCTCGCCGCCTCCCCGGCGGCTGCCCCCGACATCGACACCTCGGACGAGGACTCCGCGCGGCTCGGGTTCGAGTCCGGCGACTCCGCCTTCATGGTGAATTACACGTTCGCGTACGCGAGCGCCAAGGCGAACGCCCCCGACGTCTTCAAGAACATGGGCTTCGCCAAGTACCCCAAGGTCGTGCCCAACCGCCCGGCGAAGCCGCCCCTCGGTGGGTTCAACATCGGCGTCGGCGCCTACTCCAACAACGCTGACCTCGCGTTCCAGGCGGCCGCCTGCATCTCGAGCTCGAAGAGCCAGCTCACCGCCACCAAGCTCGACGGCCTACCGCCGAGCCGCGAGAGCCTCTATGCCACCAAGACCGTGACGGGGGCCTACCCCGGGTTCTCGCAGCTCGTCAAGCAGTCGATCGCCGCTTCCGGCCCCCGGCCGCAGACCCCCGCCTATCAGGACGTCAGCCTGGCGATCCAGGACGCCCTCCAGCCTCCGTCGAAGATCGACCCGAACGACCCCGGCTCGTCGTATGACCAGCTGCGAAGCAACCTGGAGGACGCCGTGAAGAGGCAGGGCCTCCTGTGAACGCGGCGGCCGGACGCCTGCGGCTCGGCGGCGGCGGGCCGGCGGCGACCGAGCGCAGCCGTGAGGAGCGGCGGCTGGGCTGGATGCTCTGCGCCCCGGCGGTGGTCGCGATGCTGCTGGTCACCGCCTATCCGATCTTCTACGCGATCGCGCTGTCGCTTCAGAACCTCGACCTCCGCTTCCCCGACCAGACGAGCTGGGCCGGGCTCACCAACTACAAGACCGTCCTCACCTCGTCGCTTTGGTGGACGGACGTCTTCAACACCGCCTTCATCACGGCGGTCTCGGTGACGATCGAGCTGGTCCTGGGGATGGCGATCGCGCTGGTCATGTATCGCGCGATCTTCGGGCGCGGCATCGTCCGCACGTCGGTCCTGATCCCGTATGGCGTGGTCACGGTCGTGGCCGCCTTCGCCTGGTTCTTCGCCTTCGACCCCGCCAGCGGCTTCGTCAACCACCTGCCCTTGGTCCCCGACGACAAGGCGTGGTTCGGCGGCCGCTGGAGCGCGATGTCGGTGATCATCATGGCCGAGGTCTGGAAGACGACCCCGTTCATGGCGCTGCTGCTGCTCGCCGGGTTGACGACGATCGACGCCGGGCTGTATGAGGCGGCAAAGGTCGACGGCGCGAACGCGGTGCAGCGCTTCTTCCGCATCACCCTGCCGTTGATGAAGCCCGCCATCCTCGTCGCGCTGCTCTTCCGCACCCTCGACGCGTTCCGGATCTTCGACAACATCTTCATCATGACTCGGGGGGCTCAGAACACCGAGTCGGTCTCGATCCTCGGCTACAACCAGATCATCTCGCGGACCAACCTCGGGCTCGGGTCGGCCGTCTCGGTGCTCATCTTCATCCTGGTCCTGATCATCGCCTTCGTCTTCGTGCGCGTGCTCGGCGTCCGGATGGCGGAGGGAAGGCCCGGAGCAACCTGATGCGCCACGGGAGTAGGGAATACGGCTTCTGGAGCGTCGGGATCGCGCTCGTCCTGGTCTTCGCCATGCTCCCGATCGTCTGGATCATCTCGCTGTCCCTCAAGTCCCCGGCGACGGTGGGCGACGGGCGCTTCCTCCCGGCGGGAGGGAACTGGACCCTGGACAACTACAAGACCCTCTTCGAGGGGGGGTTCAGCGGCAGCCCGTTCATCCATCCCCTGATCAACTCGATCGCCATCGCGCTGATCTCGACCGTGATCGCGATCGTGCTCGCAGCGCTCGCCGCCTATGCGATCGCCCGGCTCGACTTCCCCGGCAAGACGGCGATCCTGGTGGGCGCCCTCGCGATCGCGATGTTCCCGCAGATCTCGACCATCGGCCCGCTGTTCGACATGTGGCGATCGATCGGCCTCTACAACACCTACCCGGGCCTCATCATCCCCTACCTCACCTTCTCCCTGCCGCTCGCGATCTACATCCTGGTCGCGTTCTACCGGGAGATCCCATGGGACCTGGAGCAGGCCGCCCAAGTGGACGGCGCGACCCCGTTCCAGGCCTTCCGAAAGGTGATCCTGCCACTGGCGGCCCCCGGGACGTTCACGGCCGCGATCCTGGTGTTCATCTTCTGTTGGAACGACTTCCTGTTCGCGATCACGCTGACGTCGTCGAACGCGTCGCGAACCGTGCCGGCGGCGCTCGCGTTCTTCACGGGCTCCTCGCAGTTCACGGCGCCCACCGGCAACATCGCCGCGGCGGCGGTGATCGTGACCGTGCCTATCATCGTCTTCGTGCTGTTCTTCCAGCGCCGAATCGTGGCCGGCCTGACCGCGGGCGCCGTGAAGGGATAAGGAGGAAGGGAATGGCCGAGATCGTCCTCGACGGAGTGAGCAAGCGGTTTCCGGACGGCTTCGAGGCCGTCAAGGGAATGGACCTCGACGTCAACGACGGGGAGTTCATGATCCTGGTCGGGCCGTCGGGATGCGGAAAGTCGACCGCTCTGCGGATGATCGCCGGGCTCGAGGACATCACCGACGGCACCTTGAAGATCGGTGACGAGGTCGTCAACGAGCTCGCGCCGAAGGACCGCGACATCGCGATGGTGTTCCAGAACTACGCGCTCTACCCGCATATGACCGTGCGCGAGAACATGGCCTTCCCGCTGAAGCTGGCCAAGGCGCCGCAGGAGGAGGTCGACCAGAAGGTCGAGGAGGCCGCGAGGATCCTCGACCTCACCCAGCACCTCGATCGCAGGCCGGCGAACCTCTCGGGCGGACAGCGTCAGCGGGTGGCGATGGGCCGCGCGATCGTGCGCGACCCGAAGGCGTTCCTCATGGACGAGCCGCTCTCCAACCTCGACGCGAAGCTGCGGGTGCAGATGCGGACCGAGGTGGCGCGCATCCAGTCGCGGCTCGGCACCACGACGGTGTACGTCACCCATGACCAGACCGAGGCGATGACCCTCGGCGACCGCGTCGCCGTGATGCGAAGCGGCGTTCTCCAGCAGGTCGGGCCGCCCCCGGAGCTCTACGACAATCCGGTCAACCTGTTCGTCGCCGGGTTCATCGGCTCGCCCGCGATGAACTTCATGCCGGCCAAGCTTCGGGACGGGACGGTGGAGCTGCCGATCGCCGAGGTGAGCCTGTCCGGCGAGGCGCGCGATCGCGTCGCCGGGTCCGACGGAGAGCGCTCGGTGATCGCCGGGGTCAGGCCGGAGAGCTTCGAGGACGCCTCGCGGGTCTCGGGGGAGACGCGCGAGCGGGGCAAGACGTTCAAGGCGAAGATCGACCTGGTCGAGTCGCTCGGGGCCGAGCAGTACGCCCACTTCCAGGTCCAGGCCGGCCAGATCGAGTCAGAGGAGCTGCGCGAGCTCGCCGAGGACGCCGGCGCTGCCGAGGTGCCGAGCTCGGGCGAGGGCCAGGTGGTGGCGCGCATCGACGCCGCGAGCAAGATCAGCCGCGGTCAGGAGGTTGAGCTGTGGGTGGACGCGAGCAAGCTCCACTTCTTCGACCCCTCCACGGGGCGGAACCTCGCCGCGTCCTAAGGGCGCCGCTCAGGCAAGCTCGCGCTGCAGCCGTTCCAGCACCTCGTCGCCCCACTCGTGGGTGCGCATCAGGCGGTAGCGCTCGGTGACCACGCGCACGTAGGCCTCGGTCTCGGTGCCGGCGCCGACCAGGCCGGCGTCGCGGATCGCCCCGACGATCGGCTCGTACTCGTCCCTGAACCACGCGTCGGCGACCTGCTCGCGGGTCATGAGCTCGCGGTGGGTCTGCATCAGCCGAAACCCCCACGCCTCGACGCCCTCGGCGAGCTTGGCGTAGTCCCACGGGTCGGCCAGCCTGATCCGCGATCGCGCGTCCGCCGCCAGCGGGACCCGTTCGAAGAACACCCGCTGGTGGCCCTTCAGCGGCAGGTCGGCCAACCGAAGGCCTCCTTCGAGGCCGACCTCCGTCAACACGTCGGTGACGTAGGCGTCGATCTCGGCGCGCCCCTGCGCCCGGGCGACCGAGACGCGGTGGTGCCCGTCCTTGACGAAGTGCATGTCCCCGATCCGGTAGACCGATATCGGGGGCATGGCGTGACCGCGCCGCTGCGCCTCCGCGATGCGCTCCCACCGCCCTCGCACCCGCTGCGAGGTGGGGCGGAAGCGGCGGTCGAACTCGCGCGACCGGTCGACGGTGCCGACGACCGAGTCCAGCGGGATGCTCTGGAGGCCGAGGCCGCGCTCGCCCCGGAACCCGAGCGCCTCGAGCACCTCCTCGTACGGCAGGATCAGGTTGACGTCATTGGGCTCGCGTCGAAGCCGGCGGGCGAGGCGCGACAGCGCCTGGCGGCGGCGCGCCCGGCTGAAGTCCGTGCGCGCGTCCTGGGTGGGAAAGCCCGTGTCCATCGGCGTGCCCAAGCCTAGCTCGGCGCCGATGGACTGCCCTCAGCCCGACTTCTTCCGGAGCGTGCCCGCCAGCTCCGCCTGGAGCTTCCCCACCTTCTGCTCGGCCCAGGCGTGATCGCGGCGCCACTGCTGGGCGGTCAGATACGGGACGACCTCGATCTCGACGAGCCGCCCGCCGCAGCCTTCCGACTGGCACGGCTGGCCTTCCTCCGCGCCCCAGGTGGCCTGGTCCTGGCAGCGGTCGCAGACGGTGATCGTGTAGGTGGGTGTGGCGGAGAACCGCCGGAAGTTCACGGGAGCCTCCTTGTCCCTTTCGGAGCCGCAACGCGCTCCCCTCGAGGTCCGCTCGATCGGCTCGTGTCGACAGCCATGGTACTCCCGCGGCTCAGGATCGTGGCCCGTTCGACTCCGAGCCCACGGTCAACGGGTTTCTCGCGAACCTCTCCCGCAAAAGCTTCTTGTCGAACTTGCCGACCGAGGTCTTCGGCACCTCGTCGACGAACTCGAACCGGTCCGGGATCCAGTACTTCGCGACGCGCCCGTCGAGGTGGGCGCGCAGGGCGTCGGGGTCGATGGCGGCACCATCGCGCGCGACCACGCACGCGCACGGGCGCTCCCCCCAGCGCTCGTCAGGCACCGCGATCACCGCGGCCTCGATGACGTCCGGGTGGGCCATGATCTCGTTTTCGAGCACGACCGACGAGATCCACTCGCCGCCCGACTTGACGAGGTCCTTGGTCCGGTCGACGAGCTTGATGAAGGCGCCCCGCTCGATTTCGGCCACGTCGCCGGTCCGCAGCCAACCGTCCTCAGTGAACCTGTCGTCGTCGCCCTCGTCCCCGTAGTAGGCGCGGGCGATCCAGGGGCCGCGGACCTGAAGCTCGCCGCCCGCCTCCGGATCGACCCTGAAGTCGATCAGGGGCACGACCCGGCCCTGCGTCGCGCGCAGCGCGTATGCCTCCTCGTCGGTGAGCTCGGCGCCCGCGGGCAGCCTCGAGGTGGCGGCGAGCGGGCTCGTCTCCGTCATTCCCCAGCCCTGGACGAGCGGCACGCCGAAGCGCTCCTCGAAGGCGCGGATCAGCGACTCCGGCACCGCGGAGCCGCCGGCCTTCAGCTCGCGCAGGCTCGAGAGGTCGGGCGGGGGGTCGAGCTCGAGCACGCCGTTCCAGATCGTGGGCACCCCGGCGCTCCAGGTGACCCGCTCGGCCGTGATCAGTTCGGCGAGCCCGTCTGGGCTCAGGTCGGGCCCCGGGAGCACCTGTCGGGCGCCGACCATCGCCGCCGCGTAGGGGATGCCCCACGCCAACGCGTGGAACATGGGGACCACGGGCATCGCGGAGTCGTGCTCGCGGATGCCCATCGAGTCGGGCAGGGCGGCCCCCAGCGTGTGGAGCACGATCGAGCGGTGCGAGTACAGCACCCCCTTGGGCCGTCCGGTGGTGCCGCTCGTGTAGCACATCGCGGCGGCGGCGTTCTCCCCGAGCTCGGGGAACTGGAACTCCGGGTCGCCGCCGGCGACGAGCTCCTCGTAGTCGAGCGCCCCCGTACGCTGGCCCGGGCCGTCGGGCATCAGGATCTCGCGTTCCGGCCCGTCGAGGCGCGGGATCGCGTCGGCCAGCGAGGAGTCGATGAAGAGGACCCGGTCGGCCGCGTGCTCGACGATGAACCGGAGGTGTTCCTCGAACAGGCGAACGTTGAGGGTGTGGAGGACCGCCCCCATGCTCGGAACGGCGAGATAGAGCTCGAGGTGCCGCAGCGAGTTCCAGGCGAAGGTGGCGATCCGGTCGCCAGGTCCGACGCCGAGCTCGACGAGGGCACCGGCGAGGCGCCTGGCCCGCCCGACCACGTCGCGGTACGTGGAGCGCTCGACTCCATCCTGCGTTCGGGCGACCACCTCTCGGTCGCCGAAGACCGTCTCGGCCCGCTCGGCGATCTGCTTGACGAGGAGCGGGCGGTCCATCATCAGGCCGTCCATCCGCCTACCTCCCGCGAGTCGGCCTAGTCGTCGGCGCGAGCCTCGCCGGTGACGTGGTAGCTCAGATACCAGATGAGGTGCCGTG
>DATGAF010000016.1:0-2303 GCA_035313645.1 Solirubrobacterales bacterium | reverse complement strand
CCACTCGACGACCCGCTGGCTGCCCGCGCTCCTGGCGGCCGCTCTCGCTGCGGGCATCGCCCTCTCCAGCCTCTTGGTGCTGCGGGAGGCGCCGGTCGCGCCCACCGACCACGCCGACCAGCTCGCCGAGCTCCGACCGCTGGTGGAGGGCCACAAGGTGCTGTTCCTCGGCCGCGACAACTTCATCGCCTACGAGTTGCGCGGCTCGCGCCCCTTCACCGCGGTGCGCAACTTCTATGACCCGAACTACGTGAACCCGGACCTGCGGCTTCACGACGTGTTCCAGAAGTTCGACTTCGACTCGGTGAGGACGGCAAGCCTCGGCCGCTTCCCGTTCGTGATCACGACCCGCGGGGCCTACGCCAGCGGGCCGCCGCCCGGGTTCGAGCCCGAGCGCGAGACCGCGGACTTCGCTCTGTGGAAGCGGACCGCCCGGCTCGGGCCCCGCCGGGCCCTCGCCGAGGGAGCCAGCCCCGGCGCGCTCCTTCGGTGCGCGAGCCAGGGGGCGGTCCAGGCGAGCGGGAGGGCGACCGTTTTCGCCTCGCCGCCGGTGGCCGGCGGTTCCTGGTCCCCGAGCTCGACCGTGAAGAGCGGCTCCCCCGTGTCGCAGTCGCTGACGCTCCCGGCCGGGCGCTGGGAGATCTCGCTCCAGTACGACGCCACCCGCGACGTCCAGGTGAGCGCGCCCGGGTTCGCCGCCACCCTGCCGGCGAACCTCGACTACCGCGGCTCGGTGCCATACTACCCGGTGGGCGAGCTGAGGACGAAGCGGCGCGGCGCGGTTCGCTTTGCGGTCGGAGTCGCGCGCCCCCCGCTCGCCGGGCGCCTTCTGGGGACGAGCTCCGAGGCTCACCTCGGCGCGATCGCCGCGAGCCCGGCCGGCGCCGGCGGCCCGCTGCCCGGCGAGGCCGAGCGCCGGCTCCCGCTCCAGGGCGCCTGCGGCAGGTACGTCGACTGGTACCGCCCCGCCGCGGGCCGCTGAACCGAATATAAGCCGCGCATGGAGATCGGGTTCGGGGACGCGCTCCTGGTTGTCGGCCTGCTGCTGACCGTCGCCGCCGCGCTGTCCGGCGTGATGCGCGGGACGGTGCTCTCCATCTCGATCCTCGGGGTGACGCTGGGGATCGTGTTGGCGCTCGCCGACGTGGTGACGGTCCACGCGAGCGACGCCTCGGTCGTCAACGTCATCACGGTGGCCCTCCTCCTGACCCTTTTCGCCGACGGGCTGATCGTCGAGGGGGAGCTTCTCGGCCGCCACTGGGGCCCGCCGGCGCGGGCGCTCGCGGTGGCGATGCCGATCACCCTGCTCCTGCTTGCGGTGGGCGCCCACACCCTTTTCACCAGGCTGAGCTGGGCCGAGGCGTTCCTGCTCGGCGCCGTCCTGGCGCCCACCGATCCGGTGGTCACCTCGGCGGTGGTCACTTCGCAGCGCGTGCCCGCCGTGGTCCGGCACACGCTGAACCTGGAGTCGGGCCTGAACGACGGCCTCGCCCTTCCGTTCGTCCTCTTCTTCCTCGCGGTCGCCACGCCCGGGATCGCCGCGGGCGGCGAGGGCGCGAAGGTGCTCGGCGAGGCAGCCTTCGGCGCGGTGCTGGGCGTCGCGCTGGGGGTCGCGGGCGGGCGCCTCCACCACCACCTCCCCGGCGGCGGGATCACGCGGCGCTACGAGGGCCTCTACGCGGTGGGCATCGGCCTCGCCGCCTACGGCGTGGCCGAGGTGACGTTCGGCAACGGCCTGATCGCCGCCTTCGTGACCGGGATCGTGCTGGGCGCGGCCGAGCACGACATCCCCCGAAACTTCGTCGACTTCTCGGAGAACGTGAGCGCCGTCTTCCAGGTGGTGACCTTCTTCATCTTCGGCGCCCTGATCGTGGCGACCGGATATCACCAATCGATCTGGCGCCTCGTGGTCTTCGTCCCCTTCGCGCTGCTGGTGGCCAGACCGGCGGCGGTCCTCGTCTCGATGGCCGGGACGCGCCTGCCCCGCCCCCAGCGCCTCTTCATCTCCTGGTTCGGGCCGAAGGGGGTGGCGTCGGTCCTCTTCGCCCTTCTGGTGCTGGATCGCGGGGTCGAGCACGGGCGGCTGATCTTCGACGTGGCCGCCTTCGTCGTCCTTTCCTCGATCCTCGCCCACGGCCTCACGGACACCGTGGGCGCCCACTGGATCGAGCGCCGAATGCGCCCGGGCTAGCCGGACCCCTCGGCAAGCTACTCAGGCGGGGACGACTCCGGCCAGTCGGTCCGCCACCCACTCGGTCGAGGCGATGTGCTTGCCCATCCCGAGCTGCTTCGGCTCGAACCCG
>DATGAF010000015.1:0-1501 GCA_035313645.1 Solirubrobacterales bacterium | reverse complement strand
ATCACCAGACACGGGACCCCCGTGGCGGTGATTCTCGAGGTAGAGGAAGCGGTCGGACTCTGCGGCTTGGTGGTCCTCACACGACAGGAGGCGGAGCGGCGACTGTTTGGAGCCGAGCTCGAGGGGCGGCTTCGCGAGCGTCGGGTCCGCCGGCTGCGGCGGGAGCTCGAGGGCACGAATCGGGACTCCGGCGAGCGCGCTTGATCGTGTCTGCGTGCCGGGGTAGCATTTCGCTGACAACGTGGTTGCCATATCCGGGCAGAGAAGCCTGGGCTAGGAGGGCAGCATGCGGCGCGAGGAGATCCAGGCGGCGGGCGCTCTGGCGGGAGGGGCGGTCGGGGGGTTCGCCGGATTGATCGGCGACCTGCATCGGGCGATCTCGAGCCGGACGTTCGAGCGCGTGGGCCTCATGGGGCTGCCCGTGCGGGTGATCCACGACGGGATCAGCGGGGCGGCGTATCGGGGGGTCAGCGGCGCGCTCGGGTCCGCGGCGGGGGCCGGGGCCGCCCTCGTCGCCGGAGCGGCGCCGCGGAACGCCTCGGCGCTGGCCACCTCGCCGATGGGGAGCATCGCGCTCGGAGCGCTGAACGGCGCGGTCGGCGACCTGCTCGCCCGTGAGCGAAACGAGCTCGCGCTCGAGATGCGGCTTCGCCGGCGGGGGCGTGAGGTCCCCACCGACCCAGAGGGGCTGGCCGAGGCCTACCCGGACGCGACGGGGAGGCTCGTCGTCTTCGTTCACGGCCTCTGCGGCACCGACGAGTGCTGGCGGGTCTTTCCCCTCACCTTCGAGCCCGGGCCGCGCCCGACGTACGGGTCGCGGCTACGCAGCGAGCTCGGCTACACGCCCCTCTACGTCCGCTACAACACCGGCCTCCACATCTCCGACAACGGGCGTGCGCTCTCGAAGCTCCTCGACCGCGTCGCCGAGGGCTGGCCGGTGCCGGTGGACGAGATCGTGCTCATCGGACACTCGATGGGCGGGCTGGTGGTCCGGAGCGCTTGCCATTACGGGGAGGCCGACGACGCGGCCTGGGCTCAATCGGTTCGCCACGTCTTCTGCCTCGGCTCGCCCCACCTCGGCGCCCCGCTCGAGAAGGCGGCGAACGCGGCGAGCTACGCGTTCGCCCGCCTGCCCGAAACGATGCCGATGGCCAAAGTGATGAACGGCCGTAGCGTCGGGATCAAGGACCTGCGGTTCGGCTCCTGCGTCGAGGACGACTGGTGCGATTGCGACGCGGACGAGTTCCTCAGCGACCGCTGCAACGAGGTCCCCTTCCTGGCTTGCGCGACGTACTACTTCATCGGCGCCACCCTCAGCCGCGACCCGGCCGACCCGGTCGGCTCGGTGGTCGGCGACCTGCTGGTCCGCTTCGCGAGCGCCTCGGGAAACGGGCGCCAGCGAAAGATCCCGTTCGAGATCGACCACGGCCGCCACCTGGGCGGCCTCAACCACTTCGACCTGATCAACCACCCGGCGGTCTACGAGCAGATCCGCGACTGG
>DATGAF010000014.1:0-8896 GCA_035313645.1 Solirubrobacterales bacterium | reverse complement strand
TGGCCGAGCGGATCGTCGCCGATCGTGGCGCCTACATGCCCCAGCAGTTCAACAACCCGGCGAATCCCGAGATCCATCGCCGCACCACCGCCGAGGAGATCTGGCGCGACCTCGACGGTGAGGTCGACGCGCTGGTCTGCGGCGTCGGCACCGGCGGGACGATCACCGGCGTGGGACAGGTGCTGAAGGAGCGGCGCCCGTCCGTCCAGGTGGTCGCGGTCGAGCCGGCCGGCTCACCCGTGCTCTCCGGTGGGCTCCCGGGCCCGCACAAGATCCAGGGCATCGGGGCGGGGTTCGTCCCCGAGGTGCTCGACCGCTCGGTGATCGACGAGGTCATCCCCGTATCCGACGAGGACGCCCTGGCGCGGGCCCGGGAGGCGGCGCGGCGCGAGGGCCTGCTGGTCGGGATCTCGGCGGGCGCCGCGATCGAGGCCGCACTCGAGCTGGCCGCCCGCCCCGAGCTCTCGCGTGGGCGGATCGTCGTCGTGGTCCCCGACGGCGGCGAGCGTTACGTGTCGCTTCCGTTCTTCGCCCCGGAGCCCTAGCCCTAACCTCTGCCGGGATGCTCGGTCTGGGGACACTGAAGCGGGTTCTGGGCGAGATTCGCTCGGACGTCGCCTCGGCGCGGGAGCGCGATCCCGCTGCCCGCGGAGTCGGCACCGCCGAGATCCTCATGAACTGGGGCGGCGTGCAGGCAATCCTCGCCCATCGCGTGGCGCACGCCCTGCACGAGAGCGACGTGGCGCTGGTGCCGATGATCCTCTCCTACGGGGTCCGCGCTGTGACCGGGGTCGAGATCCATCCCGCGGCCCGGATCGGCGCCGACTTCTTCATCGACCACGGCTCGGGGGTCGTGATCGGAGAGACCGCCGAGATCGGCGATCGAGTCACCCTCTATCAGGGCGTCACCCTCGGCGGCACCGGCTTCGCCCGCGGCAAGCGCCACCCGACCTTGGGGAGCGACGTCACGATCGGCTCGGGCGCGAAGCTGCTCGGGCCGATCACGGTCGGGAACGGCGCCAAGGTCGGGGCGAACACGGTGGTGATCGGGGACGTTCCGGCCGATGCCACGGTGGTGGGCAACCCCGGGCACACGGTGCGCGTCGAAGGCCGCCGGGTCGAGGGCCCGGACGCGGACTGGATCCACCTCCCCGACCCCGTCGCCGACGCGATCAAGGGTCTCTCGGAACGCCTCTCGGAGCTCGAGCGCCGGCTCGCCGAGCTGGATGGCAAGCCGGCCGAGGGCGAGATCAAGGAGCTTCGCCCGAAGCGCGGCCCGTCGTCCGCCGGCGGCTGAAGCGGCGGCCGAGCAGCGCCGAGGCCGGAGCTATGCTCGCTTGGTGAGTGCCGAGACGGAGTTGAGGCCGGTCGCGCCGGGCGCGACGCAGGTCGAGCGCCTGCTCGCGGACCTCAACCCACCGCAGCGCGAGGCGGTCACGCACGGCGAGGGCCCGCTGCTCGTGCTCGCGGGCGCGGGCTCGGGGAAGACGCGCGTCCTGACCTACAGGATCGCCTACCTGCTCGCCACGGGCCAGGCGCTCCCCAGCGAGATCCTCGCGATCACGTTCACGAACAAGGCCGCGGGAGAGATGCGCGAGCGCGTCGAGTTGCTGGTCGGCGGCGTCTCGCGGGTGATGTGGGTGATGACCTTCCACTCCGCCTGCACCCGGATCCTTCGCACCGAGGCGGCCAGGCTCGGCTACAAGCGCGCCTTCACGATCTACGACGAGGCCGACGCGCTCCGGATGGTGAAGCGCTGCCTCGACGAGCTGGGGGTGGATCCGAAGCGCGTGCCACCCCGCGCGGTGCGCGCCCAGATCTCCGGGGCCAAGAGCGAGCTCCTCGACCCGGACGGGTACGCCGAGGCCCACGAGTCGCACTTCGAGCGGACCGTGGCCGACGTCTACAGGCTGTACGAGCGACGAATGGTCGAGGCGAACGCGATGGACTTCGACGACCTCCTGGTTCGCACCGTGAACCTGCTGGAGCTGTTCGAGGACGTCCGCGAGCGTTACCGCCGCGCCTTTCGCTGGGTGCTCGTCGACGAGTACCAGGACACGAACCGGGTCCAGTACCGCCTGCTCCAGCTCCTATGCGAGGAGCACGGCAACCTGTTCGTGGTCGGCGACGACTTCCAGTCGATCTACGGCTTCCGCAACGCCGACATCCGCAACATCCTGGAGTTCGAGCGCGACTTCCCCGAGACCACGGCGATCAAGCTGGAGCAGAACTACCGCTCCACCCAGACGATCCTGGACGCAGCGAACGGGATCATCGCCAACAACCGGGATCAGAAGCCGAAGCGGCTCTGGACCGAGTCCGAGCGGGGCGAGCCGGTGACGATCGCCGAGCACGACGACGAGCACGCCGAGGCCCGGTACGTCGCCGCCGAGGTCGAGCGCCTGGCGAGCGAGGAGGGGATCCCACGCGAGGAGATCGCGGTGTTCTACCGCGTGAACGCCCAGAGCCGGGTGCTCGAGGACACCCTGGTCAGGTTCGAGATCCCATACCAGGTGATCGGCGGGACGAAGTTCTACGAGCGCGCCGAGATCAAGGACGCGATCGCGTATCTCAGCTTGATCGCGAACCCGGCCGACGCCGTCTCCTTCGCGCGAATCGTCAACTCGCCGCGGCGGGGGATCGGCGACACGACGCAGGCGCGGCTGCTCTCGCACGCGAACACCACGGGTGAGGACATCTGGGACGTGTTCTCGGCGCCCGAGCGGGTGCCGGGCCTGGGGCAGGCGGCGCTCAAGGCGGTCGGCAGGTTCGCGACCACGATGGCCGGCCTGCGCGAGCGCGCCGAGGCGTCGCGTGGCTCGACCCCGGTCGCCGAGCTGCTTCAGGCGGTCCTCACCGACAGCGGCTACCTCGATGCGCTGGGAGCGGAGCGCACGATCGAGGCGGAGGGGCGGGTGGAGAACCTCGAGGAGCTCGTCGGGGTCGCCGCGGAGTTCGACGCGAACCGCGAGGTGGAGGGGGAGAGCGAGGCTCGCCCCGTGGAGGAGTTCCTCGCCCAGATCTCCCTCTACACCGACCAGGACTCGCTGCGGACGGACGAGAGCCTGGCGACGCTCATGACCCTCCACAACGCGAAGGGCCTCGAGTACGAGGTCGTGTTCGTGATCGGATGCGAGGAGGGCGTGTTTCCCCACATGCGCTCGCTCGAGGAGGGGAACCTCGAGGAGGAGCGGCGCCTCTGCTACGTGGGCGTGACGCGCGCCAGGCGGCGGCTCTACATGAGCTTCGCGCGCCGGCGGAGCCTCCACGGGGGGCGGGGCTACAACCTCCCGTCGCGCTTCCTCGGCGAAATCCCCGATCCCCTGGTGAAGCGCGAATCGTCCGCGTCGCCGACCGGCTGGGCGGGCGGGCTCGGAGCAGGGCTGGGGACCCCGACGCGCGCCGAGCCGCGCGCCGCGCCGCTGCGCTTCGAGGTCGGCGACGACCTGGTCCACGCCACCTTCGGCGAGGGCGTCGTCACCGCGGTCGAGCCCGGCCAGGTGATCGTCGTCAGATTCGCGGGCGATGCGACCGAGCGGAAGCTGATGGCCGACTACGCGCCGCTGAAGAAGGTCTGAGATCGGGTCGAAGGCGTGGGCGCCCGGGTGATCGACGGCAAGGCGGTGGCGGCCGAGGTGCGCGCTCGGGTCGCCCGCGAGGTCGAGGAGCTCGGCGCCGCGAATGGCGGTCGCGCGCCGGGCCTCGCGACCGTGCTCGTGGGCGACGACCCCGCGTCGCACGTCTATGTCGCGAACAAGCGCAAGCAGACCGAAGAGGTCGGGATGCGCTCGATCCATCACGGGCTCGACGCCCCGATCCCACAGGACGAGCTCCTCGCGCTGGTGGCGGAGCTGAACGCCGACGAGGACGTCGACGGGATCCTGGTCCAGCTCCCGCTCCCGGGCCACATCGACCAGGACGCGGTGATCGCGACGATCGACCCGGCGAAGGACGTCGACGGGCTGACGGCGGGGAGCGCCGGGCTCTTGGCGCAGGGCCGCCCCGCCCTCGTCCCCTGCACGCCGCTCGGCGTGATGGAGCTCCTTCGGCACGCGGGGGTCGAGCCCCAGGGGGCTGAGGCGGTGATCGTGGGGCGCTCCATCCTGGTCGGCCGGCCCCTCGCCAGCCTGCTCCTGAACGCGAACGCGACGGTGACCGTCTGCCACTCGCGTACGCGCGAGCTCACCGGGGTCTGCCGGCGCGCCGACGTCCTGGTCGCCGCGGTGGGCTCGCCGCGCCTCGTCAAGGGCGATTGGGTGAAGCCGGGGGCGGCGGTGATCGACGTGGGCATGAACCGCACCGACGACGGCCTCGTGGGCGACGTCGACTTCGAGGCCGCGGGGGAGCTCGCCGGAGCGATCACGCCGGTTCCGGGAGGGGTGGGGCCGATGACGATCGCGATGCTGCTCGAGAACACCCTCCGCGCGGCGACCTCGCGCCTGGGGCAAGCCGCCAAGCCGGTGTAATCCGACTGACATCCGGTATACGCTCCGCGCCGAACGTCGGCGACGAGGAGCTAGCGAATGGACTTCACGAGACTCAACCAGGGCGAGAAGATCGCGGGGATCTCCGGGGTCGCGCTGATCCTGATCATGTTCATCTTCAAGTGGTTCGGGATCCAGGTTGGACTCCTGTTCGATCAATCCAGAAACGCCTGGGGCTCATACGGGTTCACCGACGTCGTCCTGTTCCTCACCGCGCTCGCCGCCATCGCGCTCGCGCTGCTCGCCGCGTCCGACTCCGACGTCGGCCTCCCGGTCGCCGCCAGCGCGATCGTGACCGGCCTCGGCGTCCTCTCGCTGATCCTGATCGTCATCAGCCTCATCAGCCCGCCGGATTTCGTGTCGTTCCTCTCGGGCGCGCCCGTCGACCACAGCAGAAAGATCGGAGTCTGGCTCGGCCTGATCGCCACGGGGGCGCTGACCATGGGCGGGTACCTGGCGATGCAGGAGGAGGGGACCTCGTTCGGCGGCGAGGCCGACCGCTTCCGCGGCGGCGGCACCGGCGGCACCGGAGCGCCACCGCCGCCTCCGTCCGGTCCGAGCGCCGGTGAGAGCCACGGCACCGGAGGGCCCCCGCCGCCTCCGTCGAACCCGTAGGGCGGGGCCTCGCCGCTAGCTCAGGCGGTCGGCGAGCCGCCGGGCAACGGTGGAGGCCATCGCGATGATCGTCATCATCGGGTTGACCCCGATCGAGCTCGGCAGCAGGCTGCCGTCGGCGACGTAGAGCGCCTCGGCGCCGTGGACGGCGCCGTCGGTGTCGACGACGCCCGCGTCGGGATCCGCGTCCATGCGCGCCGTGCCCATCGGGTGGAACGCCTCGAGGCGGAGCGACGAGGGGCGTGGGGGAGAGGCCTCCAGGTCCGGGATCCGCGTCGGTTCGAGGATCGAGAGCCCGGCGATCTGGGGGTAGACCTCGGTGGCGCCGGCGGCGTAGAACAGCTCGGCCGCGCGGGCGATCCCGAACGTCAGGAGTCGAGCGTCGTCGTCGCTGAGCTGGTAGGTGATCCGCAGCGAGTCGTCGGGGGTGAGGCCGACGCGACCCGAGGAGCGGTCGGACAGGTGCACCCCCGTCGAGGCGATGTGGTCGTAGGCCGCGACCCGCTCGGCGTGGGCCCGGCCGGTCCCCGGCAGCCACTGGGCGCCGAATGCGAGCGGCGTGAACGTAGCCTCGAGCAGGAGTCCCCGCTCCTCCCACTCCCGGACCGCGTAGCTCTGCATGACGCCCTCCCATCCGCGGACCTCCTCGTCGAAGCGCGCCCCGACCCAGCACGCCGGATGGATTCGCAGGTTGCGTCCGAGCTCGCCGCTGGGAGAGCGAAACCGCGAGCGCAGGAGCAGCTCCGGCGTCCCGAAGGCGCCGCCGGCGAGGACCACGGCGCGGCGCGCGGTGACCTCGTAGGGGCGCGGCCTGCCGTTGACCCGCGCGACGCACTCGATCCCGGTGGCGCGCCCGCGATCGAATCGGAGGCAGCGCGCCTCGGCGCCGGCACGAACCCGCGCGCCCGCGGCGACCGCCCGGGGCAGGTAGGAGACGTGCATCGCCCGCTTCGCGTCGATCCTGCATCCGGCCGGACATGAGCTGCACTGAAAGCAGCTGCCGGCGTTGCGGCGAAGGGGCTCGTGGCGGACGCCGAGCGCCTCGGCGCCGGCGCGCAGGAGCTGGCCGTTTCGTCCCATCCGCTCCGGATCGACGGGGCGGACGTCGAGGACATCCTCCGCCGCCGAGTATTCCGCGTCGAGCTCCGGCGCCCACTCGACGCCGTGGTCCTCGCGCCATCCCGCGAGCACCCGCTCGGGCGCCCGGAAGCAGGTCCCCGAGTTGATCACCGTCGTGCCCCCGACCGCGCGGCCCACCGGCGTCGGGATCGCCGGATGCCCCTCGGCGATCGTCAGGCCGCCGTCGCGATAGAGCGCCGCGAGCGCGGCGAGGGGCTCGTCCGGATAGGTCCGCCGGTCGAGGTAGGGACCGGCCTCCAGCACCAGGACGTCGAGGCCGGCCGCGGCGAGGATCGCGGCCGCCACCGCCCCGCCGGCCCCTGAGCCGACGATTGCGACGTCGCACTCCTCACCGCCGGTCGCGGGGCGCAGGTCGCCGAGGCCGCTCCCGGCGGCGTCCTCGCTCCTCGAGCCGTTCCCGACCTGGCACCGCATCTCCTCGCCGACCGCGGTCCGCACCCGCGCGTCGTTGCCGTAGCCGAGGCCGGTCACCACCTTCAGGAACAGGACCAGGTCCGCCGCAAACGGAAGGCCGGAGGCCTCGAAGCGAGCGATGAAGTCCTGGCGGGCGGCGAGGTCGGCGCGGCTGAACCGCCACGGGAAGGGGAGCAGCTCGAGCGTCCACAGCGCGAGCCTGAGCTGGCGGACGCTGCGCCGCTGCATGCTCCCCACGTAGCGGCCGATCGGCCCGGCGACGTCGACGGCCTCCCCGGGCACCTGCGCGGACTCGCGCGGCCCCGCCGCCGGCGGGAGCGGGCCGAATCCCGGGGCCATCGTCTCGGCGAAGGCGCGCAGGATGCGGAGCTCGGCGGCGCCCAGCCCCGGTGGGCGCCTTCAGGACGGAGCGGCGGGCTCGCCGATTCGCCCGGCGATCGACCACAGCAGGATCGAGACCCCGACCAGGAGCCCGTCAACGATGAAGTTGAGCAGGTAGATGAAGACGTCCTGGTCGAAGACGTAGAAGCCCAGGGCGCCGAGCGACGACGCGGTCTTGCCCGCCGCCAGCACCAGAAGCAGCGGCCGGTAGCGGACCACGTCCATCTGCACGACCAGGCAGATGCCGGCGATCACGATCATGTAGGCGAAGCCGAGGGCCAACCAGAACCTCTCCACGGTCTCCGGCGCGGTGGTGAAGCTCCCGATCGAGTCCCCGAGGTCGCTGATCACGTCGAGCACGCCGTCGGGGACGGCGATGAACAGGATGCCGACGACCGCGAAGCTCACCGCCAGCAGACGGAGGTTCAGGACGACGAATCGCTCCGCCCGTCGGCCGCTCACGGCGGGGCATCCTACCCCGCCTAGAATCCGCCCCGTGATCGATCGGGAGCAGGTGCTGCACGTGGCCCGCCTTGCGCGGCTGGACCTCTCCGACGAGGAGCTCGATCGGATGTCGGGCGAGCTCTCGGGAATCCTCGACCACGTCGAGCGGATGAACGAGCTCGATCTCGACGGGGTCCAGCCCACCTCGCACGTGGTGGAGCTCGAGAACGTGTTGCGAGCCGACGAGCCTCGTCCGAGCTGGCCACGCGACGAGGTCCTCGAGCCGGCGCCGGACGCCGCCGAGGGGGCGTTCCAGGTGCCCTCCCCGCAGGCGTGAGCGCCGAGCTGCTCGAACTGACCGTCGGCGAGGCGCTGCGGCGGATTGACGGGGGCGAGCTCTCGGCGGACGAGTACGCGGACGCTTACGCCGAGGCCGCCGCCGAGGACGAACTGAACGCGTACCTGTGGACGCGCGAGTCGCCGTTCGCCCGGGAGGGGGACGGGACCGGGCGGACCGAGGAGCCGCCCCTGCGGGGGGCCCCGGTCGCCGTCAAGGACCTCTTCTGCGCCGAGGGCATCGAGACCACGGCCGGGTCGCGAATCCTCGAGGGGTATCGCCCCCCGTACACGGCGACAGCGGTGCGCAGGCTCGAGGAGGCGGGCGCCCGCCTCCTCGGCAAGACGAACATGGACGAGTTCGGGATGGGATCGTCGACCGAGAACTCGGGCTACGGCCCTGCGCTCAACCCCTGGGACCGGACCCGCGTCCCGGGAGGCTCCTCGGGTGGCTCGGCGGCGGCCGTCCGGGACCGCACGGCGCCGTGGGCCATCGGCACCGACACCGGCGGCTCGATTCGCCAGCCGGCCGCGCTCTGCGGCGTCGTGGGGCTGAAGCCCACCTACGGGGCGATCTCGCGCTACGGGATGATCGCCTTTGCCTCCTCGCTCGATCAGTGCGGCCCCCTGACTCGCGACGTCACCGACGCCGCGCTGCTCCTGCGCGCGATGGAGGGCCGCGACGGATGCGACTCGACCTCGGTGGGGATCGCCGGTGGGATCGAGCTCCCCACGCGCGAGGGCCTCGAGGGGCTTCGCTTCGGGGTCCCGCGCGAGCTGTCGGCGGAGGCCGAAGGGATGGAGGCCGGGGTCGCCGCCACCTTCGAGCGAGCCCTGGGCACGATCCGTGACCTCGGCGGCGGGGTCGACGAGTGCGCGCTTCCGCATTCGGCGCACGGCATCTCCGCCTACTACGTCCTCGCCCCCGCCGAGGCATCGGCGAACCTCGCCCGCTACGACGGGGTCCGCTACGGCCTTCGAGCCGACGGCGAGGTCGAGCTGGGCGCGATGTACGAGCGCACCCGCTCGCGGGGCTTCGGCGCCGAGGTCAAGCGGCGGATCATGCTCGGCACCTACGCGCT
>DATGAF010000013.1:0-8142 GCA_035313645.1 Solirubrobacterales bacterium | reverse complement strand
GATGGAGCTAGGGGGACTCGAACCCCCGACCTCCTGGGTGCGATCCAGGCGCTCTCCCAACTGAGCTATAGCCCCAGAAACGGGACGCAGGTGGGGGACGCGTCCCGGGGGCAAGGATAACCGCCGCGCTGCCGATCTAAGCTGGTGGATGCATCAACTCGTGAGCTTTCGCGGCCGCCTCACTCTCTTCTTTCTCCTGATCGTGGTCCTGCCGATGATCGCGGTCGCGGTCCTGGTCACCCAGGTGACCTCGCAATCGGGCAACGGCAAGGCCGACGCACGCCTGGCGGCGGGCCTCGACACGGCGCTCAGCCAGTACCGCCACGACCGCCACCGCGCCGTGCAGGCCACCACCCGCGCGGGGAGGAGCGCCGCGCTGGCGACGGCCCTGCGATCCGGCTCGCCGGCGAGGATCAAGGCGACCGCGCGCTCCCTGGTGCGCCAGCAGGGCCTGAGCGCGCTCGTCGTCCGCGACGCCCACGGCCATACGCTGGCGGCGGTGGGCGGGACGCACCTCGCCGCCGCCTACCAGCTCAACCTGCGCGGTCCGCACGGGAACGTGGGATCGCTCCTCTCCTCGGCGACGACTCCATCGGGCTACGTCGCGCAGGTCCAAGACCTCACGGGACGTCAAGCCGCGCTGCTCGACGCCCACGGGCCGATCGCCTCGACGGTCGACCTCGGCGACGCAAGCCTCCCGGCCAACGGACACACGGACGACATCACGGTCGGTGGCGAGGATCTGCGGGCCGCCGCGACCGGGCTGCCCGGTCCCGTGCCGCTGCGATTGGCCATCTTGGGGCCGGTGGGGTCGGGGGGCTTCTTCGCCTCCAGCCCGCTCGTCGCCGGCGTTCTGGTTCTCTTCTTCGCCGTCGCGCTGGTGTTCGTCGCCATGCTGCTGCGCGCGCTCGGTGGTCAGGTCGGCACCATGCTCGACGCGGCGAGGGGAATCGGGGAGGGCGACTTCACCCGCAAGGTGCCGGTCGTGGGGAACGACGAGATGGCGGGACTGGCGAGCGAGTTCAACAAGATGAGCAATCGGCTGGCGGCCCAGATGGAGGAGCTGCGCCGCCAGCAGGTCGAGATCGAGCGATCGGTCCGCCGGATCGGAGAGGCGTTCGCCTCCGGCCTCGATCGCCAGACCCTGCTCGAGGTCGTGGTGGAGACCGCGCTCGGCTCCTGCGGCGCCCAGTACGGGACGATCGCCCTGAGCGGTCACGACGGAGCGGAGGCGGAGGCCGGGTCGGCGACGGAGGCGCTTCAGGACGTCGCGGTCTCCGCGGAGGGCGAGGCGGTGCGAAGCGACGATCTGGTCGTCCGCGGCGAGGATGAGCTGTGTGCGCTGGCGAGCCCCTTGCGGCGCCTCGGCGAGACGCCGGAGAACGTGGGGGTGATGACCGTCGCGCGCCGGGGGGAGCAGTTCACGCCCGGAGAGCAGGACGTCTTCCTGTACCTGGTCGGCCAGGTGTCGGCCTCGATCGAGAACATCGCCCTACACGAGCTCGTCTCCGAGCAGGCGGTCACCGATGAGCTCACCGGCCTCTCGAACAATCGGCGTTTCCGAGAGTTGATCTCCAAGGAGGCCGCGAGGGCGCAGCGCTTCGGTCACGAGCTCTCCCTGGTCATGCTCGACATCGACGACTTCAAGAGCGTCAACGACACCTACGGCCACCTCCAGGGCGACGAGGTGCTGCGGATGGTCGGCGCCGTGCTCGACTCCGAATCCCGAGGCGTCGACGAGCCGGCCCGGTACGGCGGCGAGGAGTTCGCGGTCGCGCTGCCCGAGACGAGCCGCGACGGGGCAATCGAGCTCGCCGAGCGAATCCGCTCGAAGATCGAGTCGCGGGAGATCACCCGCCTCGACGGCTCGGGCACGCTGCGGGTGACGGCGAGCCTGGGCACCGCGTCGATACCCGGATCGGCGGCTACCGCGCAGCAGCTGATCGCGGCCGCTGACGCGGCGCTCTATCAGGCAAAGCGGAGCGGGAAGAACCGGGTCTGCGGCACTCCGGAGACGAGCCCGGCGGGGCGCTAGGCGAGCGCGCAGGGCCTCGCCGTTCCGCGGTGAACCGGTGGTCGGACGCGGCGCTCGCGCGGCTCGGCGGGCGTGCAGGAAAGCGTTCCTGGCCCGTGGACGAGCGCAGTAGTCTTTTCCGAACCGTCATGGGAATTCTCGACGACGCCATTCGCCAGCATCTCGAGTTGAAGCGCCGGCACGGCGCCCCTGACTCAGAGCTCCAGCAGATGGAGGACGAGGCATTCGGGCCCCCCACGCGGCCCGGCGAGCCGGACTTTCCGGAATCTGAGACCACGCTCGAGCAGGCCGGAAACGGCGTCGCCGACCGCGCCGAGACGACGATCGCCGAATCCCCCGCCGCCCCGGAGGCCCCGACGGCCCCGCCGCCGGAAGCCCCGCCGGGCGAGCCGGAGGAGGCGCCGCCCGACGAGGACGGCGAGCCGGGCGACCGGGCCGAGCCGCCCGAGCCGCCGCCCGTCGCGGAAGAGGAGCCGGCAACCAAGCACCCGGTGGTCGAGACGCTGCCCGACGACGTCCCGATCGAGTCCCTCGAGACGGTCGAGCACCCCTTTCCGGATGAGATCGTCGAGCCCGACGCCGACGCCGCGGATGACGAGGCGACGCCAGCCGAGGAGAAGGAGGAGGAGCGGGAGGAGCCGGCGTGGGAGCCGGATGAAGAGCAAGGCGCCGCAGGGGACCGCGAGGACGTCCTCGCCGACACCCCCGAGTTCCTCCGCGACACTCCGGAGGACGACGAGCTTTGGTTCGAGCAGGGCGAGCCGAAGGACTTCGACTTCTAGCAGCCCTCAGACGTAGCCGCGCGTCCTCGCCGCCTCGACGACTCGCTCGATCCCGACCAGGTAGGCGGCCTCGCGAAGGTCGATCCCCTCCTCGCGCGCCCGGGCGGACACTTCCCGGTAAGCGCGCCGCATGATCGTGCCCAGCTTGTCGTTCACCTCGCGCTCGTCCCACCGGAAGTGCTGGAGGTTCTGGACCCACTCGAAATACGAGACCACGACGCCGCCGGCGTTCGCCATCACGTCGGGAATGATGTAGACGTCCTTCTCGCGGAGGATCCGGTCCGCGGTCGGCGTCGTGGGGCTGTTTGCTCCCTCGACCACGACCCTGCACCGCATCCGATCCGCGTTTCCCTCGTGGATCATTCCGCCGAGCGCCGCCGGGATGAAGACGTCGCAGGGGACCGCGATCAAATCGTCGGGGTCGATTGGCTCGGCCTCCTGGAACTCGGTGATCGCGCCGCCGGCCGTGAGGTGGTCGTGGAGGGCGTTCGCGTCGATGCCGGCGTCGCTGCGAATCGCGCCATTCGCGTCAGCGGCCGCGACCATCTTCGCCCCGAGCTGCTGCATGATCCGGGCCGCCCAGGAGCCGACGTTGCCGAAGCCCTGGACCGCGAACGTCGTATCCGCGGGGCTGAGGCCCAGGTGAGGAGCGGCGTCGCGGAACATGTAGACGCAGCCGCGCCCGGTGGCCGCCTCGCGTCCGTATGAGCCCTCGAGCGAGATCGGCTTGCCGGTGACGATCGCCGGCGTGTGCCCGTGAAGCTTCCCGTACTCGTCCATCATCCAGGCCATCACCTGGGCGTTCGTGTTGATGTCGGGCGCGGGGATGTCGCGGGTGGGGCCGAGGACCTTCTCGACCTTGTCCATGAACGAGCGCGTGATCTTCTGCACCTCGCTCGGCTCGAGCTTGCCCGCCGGGCAGTTGACCCCGCCCTTGGCGCCGCCGTAGGGAACGCCGGCCACCGCGGTCTTCCAGGTCATCAGGGAGGCGAGGGCGCGAACCTCGTCGATGTCGACCTCGGGGTGGAAGCGCACCCCGCCCTTGTAGGGCCCGCGCGCGCCGTTGTGCTGGATCCGGTACCCGGAGTAGACGTGGACCTTGCCGTCGGAGAGGCGCACCGGGATCTGGACGGTGACCTCGCGGTAGGGCGTCCAGAAGACGACGCGAACGTCGTCCGGCAGCTTCAGGCGATCGCAGGCGATCTCGAAGTAGTGGCGGACGATCTCCAGGTTCGAGACCTCGGCCCGCTGTCCGGGCCTGGCCATGCCCGTCGCATCGGCCTCGGCCTGGGCGTCCTGGACGGCCTGGGGCGACTTGTCCGGGTGCTCGCGCTCGCCTACCGCGTCGGTCTCGGTTTCGGTCTTCGCCATCGCTCCCCTCCACGATCCTCCTTCGAGCATCCTCGCACAGGCAACGCGGTTGGGCAGCGGGTGGGGGCCAGGGGCGAGTCGAACATCGCGTCCCCACGACGCGAGATTCGACACACCCTCCGCCGGCGCCCGCAGGGCACCAGGACGCGGATTGGAGGGGCGAGGGCGACCTAGAATGGATCGCCTGGGGCCATAGCTCAGTTGGGAGAGCGCCGGCTTTGCAAGCCGGAGGGCGCGGGTTCGAGTCCCGCTGGCTCCATCTTCGCGCGGGCTACCGCTCGCGCGTGCGCCACTCTGACCAAGGCAGGATTCCCAGATCCGGCTCGGCGTCTTCGTCGAGCATCGCCAGGTACTCGAGCAGATGACCGTCAGGATCACGGAAGTAGACCCCGGCGGCGGGCATCCAACCGATCACGCTGGGCTCGGTCGTCCCCTCACCGAAGAAGGAGAGTGGCGTGACGCCCTGGGCCCGCAGACGTGAGGGGGCATCCAAGAGGTCGTCCAGGGAGACGTCGAACGCCACATGCAGAGTCATGCCCAAGGGAGCCGACCCCAGCGACCACAGCCCCAGCATCGAGCGGCGGGAGTCGGGAACCCAGAGGAAGGCAGCCCCTCGCTCGGGCAACTCGAGGGCGACCGGCAACCCCACCACGTCGCGGTAGAAGGCGAGCGATCGAGCGAGATCGCTGACCGTGAGGTGCGTCTCGTAGAGCCCGCGAACTCGAATGGGGGTGGTCATCGCAGCTCCCTCCGGGGAGGAGCCTCGCACAACAGCGGTCGCCGGATCGTGGACGTGTGCGGCGACTCGCCCTGACACACCAACGCCTTCGTGCCATAAGCGGCGGTTACTGCTCCGCGTTGGCGCCGGCGCGCAGGAGGGCCGGCACCTGGTCGAGCGGGTTCGGCGTGTTCAGCAGGACGACGCCGAGCTCGTGGTCGCCCACCTTCTGGGTGGTCACGTAGCAGCGCCCGGCGGCGAGCGTGTAGCCGGTCTTCAAGCCGGTGATGCCCTCCATCCCCTCGATGATGAACGGGTTGTTGTTGTAGAGGTCCAGATATCCACCTTTGGTCGGAAAGGGGAAGCGCGCGTGGCGCATCGCCACGACCGAGCGGATCCACGGGTTGGCCAGGTCGGCGCGGGCAAGGAGGGCGAGGTCGCGCGGGCACGAGTAGTTGCGCCGGTCGATGATCCCGCTCGGGCTCGAGAAGTGGGAGCAATGGAGCCCGAGCTTGTGGCGCCAGTGGTTCATCCGCCCCACGAACGCAGAGACGCTCCCCGAGTCGTGCTCCGCCAGCGCGACCGCGGCGTCGTTGCCCGAGACGAGGAGGAGGCCGTAGAACAGATCTCGCAGGGGCACCCGCTTGCCCTTCGGCAGGACGCCGACTCCCGAGCCCGGGGTTGCGACCGCCTCGGGCGTGATCAGGACCGGCTCGCCGGGGCGATCGCGCCGCGCCACCATCAGCGCGGTGAGCATCTTGGTCAGGCTGGCGATCGGTAGCTCACGCCCCGGATCGTGCTGCCACAGGACGCGCCCGCTGTCGACGTCGAAGAGGATGCCGGCCCGCGGCTTGCGCGCGAACTCGACGTTCACGGGGAGGCGCCGCGGTGCGGGCCGCAGGGCGAACGGTGACGGCCGCTCGGCGTGGGCCGGGGCGCTCGGCGCGATGCGGGCTTGGGTGGCGGGTCGCGCGACGCGGCTTCCGGATCCCAGCGGACCGGGGTTGACGAGCAGGAAGAGAGCGGCGCCGATCGCGGCTGCGAACAGAGCGAGGATCCCGGGCGCCAGGATGCGCTTCATCGGCGCAAAGGTTTACCTCGCTCGGCGCTTGCCCGCGGAGGCCCACGCCCCCGGCCAGCCGACTCAGCCATGACCTGACACTCCGCGGGCTGCTGAAGCGCGTGCCTAGTCCTTGGGCGGGTTTCGCAGCGCGCCGAGGACGGCGAGCATGATCATGACCACGATCAGGAACGAGATCACCGTGAAGATGTCGAAGCTCGACTGCGCGGCGACCGCGGCGGTCGCCGCCCCGAAGAGCAGGCAGAAGAGGAGGGCCAGCAGGAGGATCGCGTTACGCACGTTCGGCTCTCGCGCCTCGGCCTCGGGGAGGGGGCATCCTCAGTAGACCGGGTATGGGGGACCCGCCCCACTCGCCGGCTTGTAGCGGTTGGCGAACAGCCTGATCGCCGCCAACCCGAAGGCGAAGCCGCCGACGTGCGCCCAGTAGGCGACGCCTCCCCCACCCGCGGCGTGGGAGCTCACCTGCCCCAGCGCGGGTAAGAACTGGAGCACGAACCAGATCCCGAGCATGATCACCGCCGGGATCTCGATCACGGTGACGAAGAGGATGATGAACACCAGGGTGAGCACCCTGGCGCGTGGGAAGAGCAGCAGATACCCGCCCAGCACGCCAGCGATCGCCCCGCTGGCACCGATCGCTGGCTCGGTCGAGCCGCCCGAGATCAGCGCTTGAGCGTAGGAGGCGACGATCCCGGCGAGCAGATAGAAGAGCAGGAAGCGCGGCCTGCCCATCGAGTCCTCGACGTTGTTGCCGAAGATCCACAGGAAGAGCATGTTGAAGCCGATGTGGAGGATCCCGCCGTGCATGAACATCGACGTGAACACGGTTGCCCACCACGGCGGAGAGTCGAGCGGCCGCAGCGGCGCCCCTGGCTGCTGCGCGGCGAGCTTCTTCGCCTGCGCGTAGTCGCTCGTCCCCTGGCAGACGATCGTCTCCTGGGCCGCGCCGCCGCCGCTCGGCACCGCGCCGAAGGCGCAGTCCTTTCCCGGGTGAGTCAGCCGGTACGGAATCGCGCCGTACTCGAACGTCAATTCGTCCTGCTCCGAGAGGCCGGGCACGTGCGGGTCACCGCTTGAACCGGCGCTCGAGGAATGGCTGATCTGCCAGCCGAACACGGCGACGTTGATGACGATCAGCACCACCGTGAGGATCGGGAACCGGAGCGTGGGGACGTTGTCCTTGAGCGGGATCAGGGCGCGCGAAGCCTATTCGGCGTGCGTGGGAGCAAGCCTGGGGGGCGCCTTTGCCAGACTTTTAGGGGTGGAGGCGCGAGCCGAACCAGCCGGATCCACCCGCACCGCCGATCCGTGGCGCGACACCGACGTGATCGACGAGCGCGCGCCGCGGTTCAACCAGGCCGTGGTCGGGATCGTGGCCGTGGCCGGGGTCCTGTTCGGATGGCCGCTTGCCTGGGCGCTGATGGGGGCCCAGCTCTTGATCGGCTTGACGCTCGGCCGGCGCTTCTGCGTCACCTGCGTCGCCTACTTCCTCCTCGTCCAACCGCGGCTCGGCGAGGGGAGCCTCGAGGACTCCCGCCCACCGCGCCTGGCAAACGCCGTCGGCACCCTCTTCCTGGGGGGCGCCGCGCTTGCGTGGTGGCTCGGCTCCCCGTTCATCGGCACCGCCCTGGCGATCGTGGTCGCGAGCCTGGCGCTGACCGCGGCGATCACGGGGTTCTGCGCGGGGTGTGAGCTCTACCGGGTGACGGCCCGCCTACGCGGCATATCGCCGCGAGCGCATCCCCGCATCGATCCGGCCGATCTGCCCGGGCTCGGCGGCGCCGGCCGGGCGTACGTCGAGTTCACCCATCCCCTCTGCGCCGAATGCCGCGAGTGGGAGGCCGCGCTACGCCGGCGAGCCACCCCGCTCGTGACGCTCGACGTCCGCGAGCGGCCCGACCTCGCCCGCAAGTACGGCATCGCGATCGTCCCCACGATCGTCGCCGTCGGTCCCGACGGCACCGTGCTCGAGCGCCTGGCGCCGTAGACGGCCCCGCGCTTGCCGTCGATTCAGGCGCTCGCCGCCGCCCGAGCGGGCACCTGCTCGTCGGCGTGGTACGAGCTCCGCACCAGGGGCCCCGCGGCCACGGACTCGAAGCCGAGCTCATGGGCCGCTCGCTCGAGGGCGGCGAACTCATCCGGATGCCAGTACCGG
>DATGAF010000012.1:0-16597 GCA_035313645.1 Solirubrobacterales bacterium | reverse complement strand
GCAAGAAGGGCAACCTCACCCCGCGGGAGGCGCAGATGCATCCCCGCGAGCACCCTCGGCCTCCCGGGCCCACCGTGTTCATCCGCCTCGCCAGTCCGCGGATCCCGGTCGCCTGGGAGCCGTACCTCCTGGCCGCCTAGGGTTGCCCACGTCAGCGCCGGCCAGACCGCCGCGGGCTGGTCCCCGGGCCGATGTGAAGGATGCGAGCTCGGATCACGCGCGAGCGCCGCCGTCATCCCGGATCTCGCACGGCGTGAACTGCGAAGGGCCGCCCGAGGGCGGCCCTTTCGCGCGGTGCGTTTGGGAAGCGAGTCGGGGATTCGCGGCAAGGCGGGACGTGTTCCTCGCCTCCCCTCATCGCCGGTGCCCGGGTTGGATTCCGCCGGGCGGCCCACACGATGCCAGGCGATACCGCGCTCGCGCGCAGTCGCCGAGGCGGCCTCCTAGCGGCCCTGCACCTCCGGCGTCCCAAAAAACATGTGACTCAAGTTAGGACCACCTCCTTTCTCCGGTCCACGGATTGAAGCAGACGGCCCCGTCGGTCGCCCGGCGCGTCCGCCCGGCAAACGCACGGCGCATCGCTGGTCGATTTACGTTGTCATTGACGTCGCAACTCGACCAGCGATGGGATCGCAACGACTGGGGGCGGAGGTGCCGTCGGCCGCGCTCTTGACGCGGCCCGTCCGGCTCTGAGATCGCCGCGGCTAGCCGCTCGAGCCGGCGCCGCCGCGGTTGCCGGACGCCTGCACGACTCCATCCGCCGCGAACTCGGCGGACTGGGCCTCCTCGGCGGCGACGGCCTCCTCGGCCACCGAGGCGCCGGACTCCACCACGAGGGCGACGGCGCTGATCCAGTCGTCCTCCTTCATGTTCATCACGCGCACGCCCTGGGTCGCTCGTCCCATCTGCGAGATCCCACCGGCCTTCGTGCGCTGGACCATCCCGTTCACCGAGATGAACAGGAGGTCCTGGTGCTCGCGCACGATCAACGCGCCCGCCAGACCGCCCTTCTTCGCGGTCAGCTTCGCGGTCAGCACCCCCTTGGTGCCACGGCCCTTGACCGGATACTCCGCGACCGCGGTGCGCTTGCCGTAGCCGTTCTCCGTCACGACGAAGAGCTCCGACTCGTCCCGAGCGATGTCCATCGCCAGGACGCGATTCTCCTGCCCATCAACCTTCCCCGCGACGTTCATGCCCTTGACCCCGGACGTATCGCGGCCCATCGCCCGCACCGCCTTCTCGCTGAACCGAGAGGCATGCCCCGACTTCGAGACCAGAAGCACATCGTCCTTCCCCGAGGTCAGCCGGACCTGCACCAACTCGTCGCCCGGACGGATCTTGATCGCGATGATCCCATCGGCGCGGATGGGGGTGTTGTAGGCGCCGAACTCCGTCTTCTTGATCAGGCCCTTGGCCGTCGCGAAGACGAGGTACTTGTTCTCCTGGAAGTCGCGGGTCGGGATCACCGTCATCACCCGCTCGCCGTCCCGAAGGGGCAGCACGTTGACGAGGGCCTTCCCCTTCGAGGTCCGGGACCCCTCCGGCAGCTCGTAGACCTTGAGCCGGTAGACCTTCCCTCGGTTGGTGAAGAAGAGGAGGTAGTCGTGGGTCGAGCAGATGTGCAGATGCTCGATGTAGTCGCCCTCCTTCAGGTCCATGCCCATCACACCGACTCCCCCGCGGCGCTGCTGGCGGTAGGTCGCCAGCGGCAGCCGCTTGACGTAGCCGGAGTGGGTGATCGAGATCACCATCTGCTGGTCGGCGATCATGTCCTCGATGTCCACGTCGCCCTCGAAGTGGACGATCTCCGTGCGCCGCTCGTCGCCGTAGCGCTCGTTCACGCCGTCGAGCTCGTCGACGATCAGGCCGTCGATCCTCGCGGGATCGCCCAGGATCTCCCGCAGCTCCCTGATCGTCTCGATCAGCTCCTCGTGCTCGGCGCGGACCTTGCCCGACTCGAGCGCCGTGAGCCGTTGGAGTCGCATGTCGAGGATCGCCTGCGCCTGCTCCTCGGACAGCTCGAACTTCCCGATCAGCCCCTGGCGGGCGGCGTCGGGATCATCGGAGCCGCGGATCAGCGCGATGACCTCGTCGAGGTTGTCGAGCGCGACGAGGAGGCCCTCGAGGATGTGCGCCCGTGCCTCGGCCTTGCGAAGCTGAAACTGGGTGCGCCGGGTGACGACCTCGCGCTGGTGGCGGACGTAGGTCTCGATCAGCTCCTTGAGGCTGAGGGTCCGCGGGACGCCGTCGACCAGGGCGACCATGTTCACCCCGAATGTGGTCTGCATCTGAGTGTGTTTGTAGAGCTGGTTCAGGACCACCTTCGGCGGGTCGCCTCCCCGCTTCAGCTCGATCACCAGTCGCATGCCGGAGCGATCGGACTCGTCGCGCAGGTCCGAGATCCCGGTGATCTTCTTCTCGCGGACGAGGTCCGCGATCTTCGTGATCAACCCACCGTCGCCCCCCTTCTTGACCATGAAGGGAAGCTCGGAGACGATGATCGCGTCCTTGCCGCCGCGGAGCGGCTCGACGTGGGCTCGGGCTCGGACCTTGAGGCTGCCGCGGCCGGACGCATAGGCGTCGCGGATTCCCTCCATGCTCATCTGCCCCCCGCCCGGGAAGTCCGGCCCGTGGACATGCTTCATCAGCGCGCCGAGGTCCATGTCGGGGTTCTCGATGTACGCCTTGACCGCGCCGACGACCTCGCGGAGGCTGTGGGGCGGGATGTTGGTCGCCATCCCGACGGCGATCCCGGATGAGCCGTTGACGAGCAGGTTCGGGAACCGCGCTGGGAGGACGAGCGGCTCGAGGTTCTTCTCGTCGTAGTTCGGAACGAACTCGACCGTCTCGGCCTCGATGTCCCGCAGCATCTCCGTGGCGAGACGGGCGAGACGGGCTTCGGTGTAGCGCATCGCCGCCGCCGGGTCGTCGTCGATCGAGCCGAAGTTGCCCTGCCCGTCGACGAGCGGATAGCGCAGGGAGAAGTCCTGTGCCATCCGGACGAGCGTGTCGTAGATCGCCTGGTCGCCGTGCGGGTGGTACTTACCCATCACCTCGCCGACGATCCGGGAGCTCTTGCTGTACGGGCGGTTCGGCTGCAGGCCCGCGTCGTGCATCGCGTAGAGGACCCGGCGGTGCACGGGCTTCAGCCCGTCACGCACATCGGGCAGCGCGCGTCCCACGATCACGCTCATCGCGTAATCGAGGTACGAGGAGCGCATCTCCTGGGTGAGCTCGCGCTCCTCGATCCGCCCTGTCAGCGCGTCCAGCCCCGACTCCATCAGACGTCCAGGAACCTCACTTCCTTGGCGTGCTTCTCGATGAATCTCTTCCGCGGCTCGACCTTGTCCCCCATCAGCTCCGTGAACATCCGCTCAGCGGCGGTCGCGTCCTCGATCCTGACCCGCTGGAGGGTCCGGCTCTGCGGGTCCATCGTCGTCTCCCGGAGCTGCTCCGGGTTCATCTCGCCGAGGCCCTTGAAGCGCGAGAGCGTCACCTCCCGCTTGGCGAGGTCGACGATCGCCTGGCGCATGAGCCCGAACGACTCGGCCGTGAGGCGCTTCGAGCCCAGCGTCACCTCGAAGGGCGGCCGCCCGACCTGCCTCAGCAGGTCGCCGTGAAGGTCGACCAGGCGGCGGTAGTCCGTCGACTTGAAGAGTGCCTCCGGCAGCGTGTGGGTCCGCGCGAGGCCCGAGGCCCGATGGATCGCCTTGATGACCAGCCCGTCCTTGTCGGCCGAGAGCAGCTCGGTCTCGAACGGCTCCTCCTCGGGGTCGTCGGCCTCGATCACCTTCTTCACCCCGGCGACGGTCGCCGCGCCGGCGTCGAGGATCTGCGATTCGGCCAAGAAGGCCACCAGCTCGTGACCGAACTCGGCCTGGAGCGAGTCGGTCCACCCTTCGTACTCCTTGTAGCGGCGCGCGAAACGCTGCCAGCGCGAGGCGGAGAGCTTGCGCTTCTTGCCCTCCGCGTCGACGAGCTCGAAGGAGTCGAGCCGGTCGCGGAGCAGCAGCTCCTCGAGCTCTGACTCCTTCTCAACGTAGAGCTCCTGGCTGCCGTTCTTGACCTTGTACAGCGGCGGCTTGGCGATGTAGACGTAGCCGGCGTCGATCAGGTCGGGCATCTGCCGGTACAGGAAAGTCAGCACCAGCGTGCGGATGTGCGCCCCGTCCACGTCGGCGTCGGTCATCACGATCAGCTTGTGGTAGCGAGCATCGTCGAGCTTGAACTCGTCGTGGACCCCGGTGCCGATCGCCGTGATCAGCGCCTGGATCTCCTGGTTCGAGAGCACCTTGTCGATGCGGCTCTTCTCGACGTTGATGATCTTGCCCCGGAGCGGCAGGACCGCCTGCGTGGCGCGCTCCCGGCCCTGCTTCGCCGAGCCCCCCGCCGAGTCGCCCTCGACGATGAACAGCTCCGCGTCCCGGGGGTCCTTCACCGAGCAGTCGGCGAGCTTGCCGGGCAGCGTGGAGTTCTCGAGCGCTGACTTGCGTCGCGTCAGGTCGCGCGCCTTGCGCGCGGCTTCGCGGGCGCGGGCGGCGTCGACCGCCTTCTGGAGGATCCGCCGGCCCTCGCCGGGGTTCTCCTCCAGGAACTCGCCCAGCTTGCGGTTGACGGTCTCCTTGACGAGGCCCTCCACCGGCGGGTTGCCGAGCTTGGTCTTCGTCTGCCCCTCGAACTGTGGGTCCTGGAGCTTCACCGAGATCACCGCCGTGAGCCCTTCGCGCACGTCCTCGCCGGACAGGTTGTCGTCGTTCGCCTTCAGCAGGCCCTTCTCGCGGGCGTACGCGTTGAGCGTCCGGGTCAGCGCGGAGCGGAAGCCGGATAGGTGGGAGCCGCCCTCGTGGGTGTTGATGTTGTTCGCGAAGCTGAACACCGACTCCTGGTAGGACGAGCTCCACTGCATCGCCACCTCGACCTGGCCGTCGTCCGCGTCGCTCTCGAAGAAGATCGTCTTTTTGTGGAGCGGATCCTTGTTCTCGTTCAGGTGGTGGACGAAGTCGACGATCCCGCCCTTGTACTGAAAGCTCTCCTTCTGGCCGGCCCCACGCTCGTCCACGAGGTCGATGCGGAGGTTGCGGGTCAGGAACGCCGTCTCCCGCAGCCGCTCCGACAGCGTCTGGTAGTCGAGCACCACGTCCTCGAAGACGTCGTCGTCGGGCAGGAAGGTGATGATCGTGCCCGTCCCCTTCACCTTCTCCCCCCGCTTCAGGCCGCCCTGCGGCTCGCCGCGGACGTAGTCCTGCGACCACTTGTGGCCGTCGCGACGAATCTCGAGGTGAAGCCGCTCCGACAGCGCGTTGACCACCGAGACGCCGACGCCGTGCAGGCCGCCGGAGACCTTGTAGCCGCCGCCGTCCCCGAACTTGCCCCCCGCGTGGAGGGTGGTCATCACGACCTCGGCCGCGGGGCGCTTCTCCTTCTGGTGCTCCTCGACCGGGATCCCGCGCCCGTCGTCGGCGACAGTGACGCTGTTGTCCGGATGGAGCGTGACCACGACGTGACCGCAGAACCCGGCGATCGCCTCGTCGACCGAATTGTCGACCACCTCGTACACGAGGTGGTGCAGGCCCCGGGGGCCCGTGGACCCGATGTACATCCCGGGCCGGCGGCGCACCGCCTCGAGCCCCTCGAGGACCGTGATGTCCTTGGCCGTGTAGCCGTCGGTCGACGCCCGTCCCCGCGTGCCGGGTCGGGCGCCTCGCTGCGATGTCTTCTTCGGCGCGGTCTTGGGGCTACCGCCCGCACGGCCCTTGCTTGCCACTCAGTCCTTTCCGCTCGCCGGCGTCAAGAGAAACCCCGACCGTCCGAAGCGCCGCCGCAGGGGCAGGCCTGGCGGTTCGGGGCATCGCTCCAAGTTCCTATAAGGATACCAGGAACGCCCCGCGGAAAAGCTGACCGGCCTCAACAAAACTCCTGCAAATGACGCACAAAAGTGAGACCGGCACGGGGATGGCGGCCAGATCAGCGGGGGGGCTCGTGGCGGGCCCCGTCGGCGGTGAAGCGAAGGCGCTCGAGGACCCCGCCGGAGGGGTCGTCGAGCGCCCCGTTGAGGCGTCCCAGGAGCTCTTCCTGGAGCAGGTCGAGCTCCTGCGCCCAGGTCGCTGAGCGGCACGCGATCGTCACGACGCCCTCCCGTTCGGCCACGGGTTGCGCCTCCGCCGCCACGCGGGCGCCCACCGCCCTCGGCCAGGCGCTCTGAACCGCCGCCAGAAAGGTCCGCGGCTGCACGCCCGCCCGGGCCTCGTCGAGGGCCGACCCCAGGGCCCGGGGAGCGCGGCGAGCCCTCATCCGGCAAGCGCCGGAGTGGACCGGTCACGGCGGGCGGGCCGTCCGGCGGGAATCGCCTCGCCGCGGCGCATCGCGATCTCCTCGCGCTCGCGCCCGCTCGGAACCTGGCCCGGCTCCGTCGCCGTGATGAGCGTCTGGCCGGCTCCCTCCGCGAGCCGCCTGGTGAGCAGGGCGCGGCGGTCGGGGTCGAGCTCGCTCATCACGTCGTCCAGCAGCATCAGCGGCGGAGTTCGGCGAGCTTCGAGGAGCGCGCGGCGCTCCGCGAACAGGAGCGCGAGGAGCGTCGTGCGCTGCTCGCCCTGCGAGCCATAGCCACGCACGGCGCGGCCGTCGAGCGAGATCGCGAGCTCGTCGAGGTGGGGCCCGTGCGTGGTGTGGCCTCGGGCGAGGTCCGCTTCCCGTCGGTCGCGCACCTCCGCCTCGAGCTCGGAAGCCGACCCGGCCCGTGAGCGTGGCGCGTAGCTCAGGGCCGCCTTCCCGGGCAGGCCGAGGTCCGCCGCCGCGCCGGCGAAGGCAGGTGCCAGTGCCTCGATCGCCTTCCGTCGAGCGTCGATCAGCTCGGCCCCCTCCCGCGCGAGCTCGGAGTCCCACGCGTCCAGGGTGTCCGTGGAGGCGCCGCCGGCCCTCACCCGCCCGAGCAGCGCGTTGCGCTGCGCGAGCGCGCGGCCGTAACGTCGTCGCGCGTCAGCCCGGCCCGGCCACAGGGCCGCCACGAGTCGATCCACGTGCGAGCGCCTCAGCGAGGGCGGGCCCTTGACCAGCGCCAGTCGATCGGGGAGGAAGATCGCGAGCGCCGGGCGGAGGTCGAGATGCTCGAGGCTCGCCGTCGCGCCGTCGACGAGGTGGCGGCGCTCGCCGTCGCGGCGCAGCGACCAGGTGAAGGTCGGATGCCCGGAACTACCCTCAACCTCAACCTCAGCTCGAGCCAGGGGTTCGCCGAAGGCGATCGCCTCGCGCTCGTTCCTGGTCCTGCACGACCGCCCGCTGAGCGCGATCGCCGCCGCTTCGAGGACGTTCGTCTTCCCGGCGCCGTTCGGCCCCCACAGCAGGGTGATCCCGTCGCCGAGCTCGAGCTCCTGCGAGGCGAGGTTTCGAAATCCGAGCGTCCGGAGGCGGCGGACCTCCGCCGGCGGCCCGGGTGCCTCCTCGCTGCGCGATTCGCCCGCCACTACACGTTCAGGCGAATCGGCATCACGAGATAGCTGAAGTCGTCTCGACCGGCGGGCTCCAGCAAGCCGGGTCGAAGCGGCGAGCTCAGCTTGATCACGAGCTCCTCGCCGTCGACGCTCTCGAGGCCCTCGATCACGAACTGCGGGTTGAAGGCGATCTCCAGCGGGTCGCCGGAGTACGGCGCCGGCATGGCCTCGCTCGCGTCACCGACCTCGGGAGTCTCCGCCGCCACGGTCAGCTCCCCATCCCCGAACGCGAACCGCAGCGGGGCGTTTCGCTGCGCGAGCTGGCTGATTCGGCGTGCCACCTCGAGGAGCTCGTCGCGCGGCAGCCGAACCTCGTGCTCGAACGATTCGGGGATCAGCTGGCGCCAGCTCGGAAACTGGCCATCGATCAGCCGTGACGAGAGGACCACGGTGCCGACGCGGAACACGGCCTGGTTCCGCGCGAGGGACATCGCGACCTCGTCGGCCCCCTCCTGGGCGATCACCCGCGCCAGCTCACGGAGCGCCCGAGCGGGCACGTTGGCCTCGATTCCCTCCGAGAGGGACGACTCCAGCTCGGTGTGCTTGACGCTGAGTCGATACGAGTCGGTGGCCACCATCGTCAACCTGGTGCCCTCCGCGTGAAAGAGGACGCCGGTGAGGATCGGCCTGACCTCGTCGCGCGACGCCGCCCGCGCCACGCGGTCGATCGTCTCCGCCAGCGGCCGCGCGGGCAGCGTGACGCCCCCGTCGTCCATCTCCGGCAACCGGGGGAAGTCCTCCGCCGCGAGCGTTCGCAGGTGAAACCGCGCGCTGCCGGCGGTCAGCTCCACGTCACGCTGCTCCCCGCGAAGCGCCAGCGTCACCTCCCCCGGCGGGAGGCTTCGTACCACGTCGCCGAGCAGGCGCCCCGGCAACAGCACCGCGCCCTCGGCTTCAACGGTCGCATCGGTGAGGGTGGCGGTCAGCGCCAGCTCGGTGTCGGTGGCTCGCAACGTGAGGTCGTCCGGCGTCGCGGTGAGCTGGACCCCGCCGAGCGATGGCAGGGTGGCGCGGCTCGAAACGGCACGGCCGACCGTCTGGATTCCGGCGAGCAAGTGGTCGCGTGTGGTGGAGAGCTTCATGGGGATACCCTGCATATTCCTACCTGTCTCAGATGTAATTGGGGTTGGGGACGGCTGTGGAGAGGTCACGGACATGGCGCGGGAGCTGGGATCAGGGTTGTGGATGGGATGGGTGGAAGGGCGGCTGGTGAGTGGATGGAGGCGGATGGGAGCTCGGGCCCCTGGGCAGGAGCTGCCTTGCCCTGTGGATGATCCTGGAGGTCTCGGAGTCCGGCTCGTTTCGGCTTGTGACGACCCGGATCGCGTGCAGCACCGTGGTGTGGTCGCGATCGAAGGCGCGGGCGATGTCGGCGAGCGACAGCGAGGTGAGCTCGCGGGCGAGGTACATGGCCGTCTGGCGTGCGCGGGCGACGCTGGCGGTGCGCTTCGCCGACCGGAGGTCGGCGGGGGTCACGTCGAGCGCTGTGCAGACGGCCTCCTGAACCGCGGCGACGGTGGGCTCGGTGGTCTCCGGTGGAACGTCGCGCCGTGCTCCGGGGAGGTCCGACGACGGATGTAGAGCGTGGCGCACAAGGGAGGCGGTGACCGGCTCCCTGAGCACGGAGGAGACGGCGCTGACGCGGGTCATGGCGCCCTCGAGCCGGCGAACGTTGCCGGTCGACAGCGCCGCGATCTCGTGGAGGGCGGTGGGCTCTGGGACGTCGAGTGCACCCTCGAGCGTCATCCGCCACAGAAGGGCGGTGCGGGTGCGCAGGTCGGGGGTCCCGAGCTCGATGCACAGTCCCCACTCGAATCGGTCTCGCAATCGCTCGGCGAGCCGGGCGAGGGCCTCGGGCGGTCGGTCGCTCGAGAGGACGATCTGCTTTCCCGAGGCGTGGAGGGCGTTGAAGGTGTGGACGAACTCGTCCTGGGTGTGCTCCTTGCCCTCGAGCGCCTGAACGTCGTCGATGAGGAGGGCGTCGAGCTTTCGGTACCGCTGCTTGAAGCGCTCCGGACCGTCCTTTCGGAGCGCGGCGATGAACTCGGTGGTGAACCGCTCCGCGGTCGTGTAGTGCACGGTCAGGTCGGAGCGGCGGCGGCGCAGATAGTCGACGATCGCGCCCAGCAGGTGGGTCTTCCCGAGCCCGGGCGGGCCGTGGAGGAAGAGCGGGTTGTAGGCCTCGCCGGGGAGCTCCGCGACCGCGAGCGCGGCGGCGTGCCCGACGCGGTTCCCGGACCCGATCACGAAGCGCTCGAAGGTGTGTTGGGGATCGAGCGGCTGGGATACGACCGCGGCGCTCGACTCGCGTGTCCCGGAATCGACCTGCCGGTTCCTGACGGCGTCGACGACCATGACCCGCTCGGCCGTGCCCCCCGACGCCCGGAGCGCAGTGCCGAGCACGTCGGCGTAACGGCGCTCGACCCAGGCGCGGATCGGCGGCGGCGCGGCTACGTACAGCGTGTCGCCCTGGATCGACGCGGGCTCGAGTGGCGCGATCCAGAGCTCGAACGTCGACTCGGGAAGCGCCGCTCGGGCTCCCTTCCTGACGCGCTCCCAGATCGTGTCGAGGTCGCCTTGGGAGCTGTCGAGGGACACGGCGGGCGATCATAAATCCGCCACCGCGCGATCCCGGGCGGCCCGTGGGGTCGAGCCCGCAACCTCCGCACAAAAGCGCCGCGCGCCCACACCCTGCGGCGTTCATCGCCGCCCTGGGCGCGGCCTATACTCACCGCCGGCCATGAAGCGGACCTACCAGCCGAAGAAGCGCAAGCGAGCCCGCACCCACGGGTTTCGCGCCCGGATGCGCACCCGGAGTGGCCGGGACATCATCAAGCGCCGGCGCCGCAAGGGCCGCAAGCGGCTGACGCCGTGACGCCCAGCCGAGGCGGCGGGCCAGCGCGCGAGCGACGAAGGCGCGGGCGCCTCTCGCGAAGCGGCGATTTCGATCGTGTCTACCGCGAGGGCCGGTCGCACGCGAACCGGTTCCTGGTCATCTACGCGTTCCCCCGCGAGGAGGGCGAGAACGGGGACGCGGACGCCCGGCTGGGGATCTCGGTGAGCCGGAAGGTCGGGGGCGCCGTAGAGAGAAACGCGGTGAAACGCACGCTTCGAGATGCCTTTTGGTCACTGGATGAGCGGCTCCCGGGAGGCCACGACTTCGTCCTGGTGGCCCGCCCCGACGTCGCCGGCCTCCTCGAGCGCGACGGCGCTCCGGGCGTCGCGCGCTCGCTCGAGGAGCTCGCCGCTGAGGCGGGTCTCCTGGGTGGATCGGTCTAACTTTGTTGCGTAACACGTGAAACGCATCGTCGCCGCCATCCTCCTTGCCCCGATCCGCCTCTATCAACGGCTGCTCTCCCCCGCCCTCCCGCGGCGCTGCAAGTACGAGCCGACCTGCTCGGCGTACGCCATCCAGGCCGTTCGGGCCTACGGGCCGTCCCGCGGCGTCCTCCTCGCCGCCTGGCGGCTCGCTCGATGCAACCCGTTCAGCCATGGCGGCTGGGATCCCGTGGAGGCGCAGACGTTGTTCAGGCCCCGGCCCGGGGCGCCGGCGTGATTCCGGCGGCAAACATCCTCCAGCCGCTGATGGACGTGGCGAACTCGATCCTGAAGTTCTTCCACGACGACGTCGGGACGAGCTGGGGCCTCGCGATCGTCCTCCTCACGGTGATCACTCGGATCGCGATCCTGCCGTTGTCGCTGAAGCAGATCCGCTCGATGCGCTCGCTCCAGGCGCATCAGCCCGAGATCAAGAAGATCCAGGAGAAGTACAAGGACGACCGTCAGCGCATGCAGCGGGAGATGATGTCGTTCTACCAGGAGAACAAGATCAACCCGTTCGCCTCCTGCGTCCCCCTCCTGCTCCAGCTGCCAGTCTTCATGTCGCTCTTCTACCTCCTGCGCAGCGAGACGTTCAAGAACGAGCTCAACGGCGCCGGCTGGCTCCGGATCCCCGACCTCTCGGAGAAGGCGACCGGCGGGGTCCTGATCGTCCTCCTCGTCCTCTACTTCGTGACCATGGTCGGCTCGACCTCGATCATGGCCGCCTCCGCGGAGGGCAGCCAGCGCCTGATGATGTACGCGCTGCCGGTCATCTTCACGCCGATCATCATCAACTTCCCCGCCGGCTTGGTCGTCTACTGGATCACCACGAACCTGTGGACGATGGGCCAGCAGTGGGTGGTGAAGCAGATCATCCCGCCCCCGCCGAAGCCCGCGCCGGGCGAGGCGAAGGCGGCCAAGCCCCCGCCCCCGCCGCCCCGAAAGAAGAAACGCCGCCGACGGTGAAATCCCGCCTCGGCGGGCGGTGAGGGCGCTCCGCCCCCGCGCCCGAGGGTGGGTTAGCTGCGGTGTTTATTACCCGTAACAAGGGGTACGCGAGCACCGACGGCAAGCGACCCCTCGAAGGAGGGATTCATTATCGCTACGCAGACAGAGACACAGCGAAAGGCCGCGGCGCAGAAAGCTGCCGCGACGCGCCGGCAGAACGCCGCTCGCCGGAGCCGCGCGGCGCGAAGGGCCGCGGAGACCCGCGCCCGGGCGGAGGCCAGCAGGCTGAAGTCGTTCGGGCTGCAGGCGCAGCGCCTCGCCGACACGGCGGTCGGCGCGGCCGTCACCGGGGGCGAGAAGGTCGTCGAGACCCTGAGTCCCCTGCGCAGTCAGGCCGGCGTTCGACGGGAGGCTTCCCGGGTTCGTCGCGAGACGACCGTGAACCTCCGCAAGGCGGAGCGACGCGGCGCCACGGCGCGGAAGCGCGTCCAGCGGACGGCGACCCGCCGGCGCAACCAGGTCGAGCGGGCACTGCGACGGAATCGCCGGTCGGCCGAGCAGCACGTGAGGTCGAGGCGAAACGACGTCGAGCGCCGCATCAACGACGTCCAGGGCTCCGCGGAAGACGCCCTGCGACGGGTCGAAGCTGAGGCGCGAAACCTCGCCTAGGGCCGAGATCCGGCCCAGGCCGAGGCAATGACGCCCAGCCGCGAAAGCCGGGGCCCTCGGGCTCCGGCTTCTTCGTGCGTGGGCGCCGGTCGGAATAGACTCGCGCCGTGCCGACTGACGGGGATACGGGGGTGCCGCAGGAGCCGGTGGAGCGCGTCCGGGCCGTCCTCGAGCGGGTCGTGGATCAGCTCGAGCTCGATGCGAGAGTCGAGGTCGAGGAGGACGACGAGCAGATCGTCGGACGGGTCGACGGGGAGGACGTCGGCCTTCTGATCGGAAGGCGCGGGCAGACGATCGACGCCGTGCAGCTGATCTGCTACCGCGCCGCGTTCCGGGGGCGACCGGAGCGAAAGCGGGTGGTGGTCGACGCCGCGGGCTATCGCGACCGTCGTCGCGAATCGATCGAGCGCCAGGCCGACCGCGCCGCGGAACGCGCCATCAAGGCGGGCAAGGAGATCGAGCTCGAGCCCATGACGCCCACCGAGCGGCGCGTCGTCCACCAGCACCTCAAGGAGCGCCCCGGCATCGAGACGTTCAGCGAGGGCGAGGAGCCCGAGCGCTGCGTGATCGTCGCCCCTCTGCTCAGCGGTTGAACGACCCGCTCGCCGCCGCCGGGCTCTCCGAACGCGACGTGGCGGCGCTGGGGGCGGTGCTCGGCCTGCTTGCCGCGGACCGTGGAGCGCCGAGCGCGGTCACCGACCCGGATCGAGCATGGCGCGTCCACGTCGCCGACTCGCTGACCGGCTTGGAGGTCGACGAGCTGCGCGCCGCGCGGCACATCGCCGACGTGGGCTCCGGGGCGGGGTTCCCGGGCCTCGCGCTCGCGGTCGCGCTGCCGGCTGCCGAGGTCGACCTGATCGAGTCGACCGGCCGCAAGTGCGAGTTCATGCGTCGGGCGATCCGGACCGCGGAGATGGCCAACGCGCGGGTCGTCTGCGAGCGAGCCGAAAGCTGGGCGTCGCGTCCACCGCCGGAGGGCGGGCGCGCGGCCTACGACGCGGTGACCGCGCGCGCCGTGGGTCGGCTGGCGACGCTCGCGGAGCTCGCCGCGCCCCTGCTCGCCACCTCGGGGATCCTGGTCGCGTGGAAGGGCCGGCGCGACCCAGAGGAGGAGGCGGAGCTCGAGCGCGCCGGCGAGCGCCTGGCGATGGCACCGGTGACCGTCTCTTGGGTCGGCCCGTACGCTGGCTCGCGCCACCGCCACCTCCACGTCCTCCGCAAGGTCGGCCCCACGCCCGCGGGCATCCCTCGCCGCCCCGGGATGGCCAAGAAGCGGCCCCTCGGCCGAGCCAGAGGGCGCGGGACGCCCCTGCCCCCGCGTCCGAAGTAGGCGGCCCCCGCGCCGGCCGACCCGTCTTGGGCCCGCCTGTCGGGCAGGTATCGTCGGGCGCCGATGGGCTCCGTGTACGCGGTCGCCAACCAGAAGGGCGGCGTGGGCAAGACGACCACCGCCGTCAACCTCGCCGCTTCGTTTGCCGCGAACGGACGGCAGGTGCTGCTCTGCGACCTCGATCCGCAGTGCAACGCGACCGTCGCGCTCGGCAGGGGCCGCGACGAGCGCCCCTCCTCCTACGACTGCCTGATCGGCGAGCACTCGGTCGCCGAGGCGGCCCGGCCGGCCGGGCCCGACAACCTGTGGATCGTCCCGGGCAGCCGCGATCTCGCCGGCGCGGCGGTCGAGCTGCCCCGGATCGACGGCTCGGAGGGCAACCTCCGCCGGATGCTCGGGCCGGTGCGCGAGCGATTCGCGTTGACGCTCCTCGACTGCCCGCCATCCCTGGGCCCCGTGACCGTGAACTCGCTGGTCGCCGCGGACCGGGTGGTGGTCCCGGTCCAGGCCGAGTACCTGGCGCTCGAGGGGCTGGTGCAGTTCCTCGAGACCCTCGAGCGACTGCGCCGCGAGCTGAATCGCGGGCTCGTTCTGACCGGGGTCGTGATCACCATGCACGACGAGCGAACGAGGCTCGCTCAGGACGTGGAGCGCGAGCTCCGCGACCACCTTCCCGAGCTCGTGTTCCGAACCGTGATACCGCGAAGCATCCGGATCGCCGAGGCGCCCAGCTACGGCCTGCCCGTCCTCGCCCATGCCCCCGAGTCCAGGGGCTCCGTTGCCTATCGCGCGCTCGCCGCCGAGCTCGCCGAGCGCGAGGAGGTCGGCATGGCCGCGGTTCGGCCAGGTAGCGAGACTAACGCTCAAGTAAAGGTTCAGGCAGCGTGACGCCGCCCCGGGGAATGGGCAGGGGGCTGGCTGCGATCCTCCCGGAGAGCGAGGAGCGGGCCGCCGACCTCCGCGAGATCCCGATCGAGCTGATTCGCCCCAACCGCGATCAGCCGCGGACTCGCTTCGACCCGAAGACGCTCGACCGCCTGGTCGCGTCGGTGGCGGAGGCGGGGGTGGTCCAGCCGCTTCTCGTGCGACCGCTTCGGGACGGACGGTACGAGCTGATCGCCGGGGAGCGGCGGTGGCGGGCGGCCCGGGAGGCGGGCCTCGAGACGGTGCCGGCGGTGGTGCGCGACGACGACGCGCAGGAGCGCCTCCAGACCGCGCTGATCGAGAACATGGCGCGTGAGGACCTGAATCCCGTCGACGAGGCGCGCGCCTGCGCGACGTTGGTTGAGGAGCTCGGGTTGTCGAAGGAGGACCTCGCCCGCCGGCTCGGCCGCAGTCGCGGCGCCGTATCGAACCTGATCCGCCTGCTCGACTTGCCGGACGACGTCCTCGACCTGCTCGCGGTCGGTGAGCTCAGCGAGGGACACGGGCGGGCGATCCTTCAGGCTCGCGGCAACGACACCCGGCGGGACCTCGCCCGCCGTGCCGCCACGGGCGGCTGGTCCGTTCGCGAGACCGAGCGCCGCGCGAAGGACGAGCCCGCTCGGGGGCGCTCGAAGGTCGTCCCCCACCCCGACCAGGAGGCGGCCCTCGCCCGGGCCGCCGACGCCCTCGAGCAGGCATTGGGAACCGAGGTCAGCGTCCGTCCCGCCCGCCGAGGGATCCGCGCGGAGCTCCACTTCGACGACCTCGACGAGTTGCTCGCGTTCGCTCGGGCGCGGGCCCCCGCCCGGCGCTAGACCGCCCGACCGGGCATGACGCCCACCGGCGGCCGCCGTCACGCGCCGGCGCCTCACGGGCCCAGGTGGGCACGAGCGACCGTCGCCTGCACGAGGTCGTTCAACGAGAAGGAGGGCGCAGGGAAGGCCTGAAGGAACGAGGGTGCCGCAGGGGCCCGACCCACCGCCCGACCGCACGAAGCGGACCTCGGGGAACGGCAAGCCGTTCTCCCGACGATTCACGATTCTGCTCGCGGCCGCGCTCACACCGACCGCGATCGCGGCCGCCACGGCCACGGCCGCCGTCCCGCACACGGTCCAGCCGGGCGAGACGCTCTGGTCGATCGCGGCGGCCAACAACTTCACCACCCGAACGGTTGCCGCCTACAACGGCCTCTCCGAGGACAGCCAGGTGTACGCCGGCGAGACAATCGAGGTCCCGGACGAGGCCGAGGGCGCTGCGGCGGTGAGTGGGACGGCCCCGGCGACGACGCCGTCCTCCACCGCGACAACCGCTGCGCCGAGCGCGGCTGCGACCGCCGTCGCCACGAGCGCGCCGAATCCGACCGATCCACCTCCGCCGGCGCCTCCCTCCTGGACGGCGCCCATCTACTGCCCGTCCTGTCCCTCCGGCACGGCCTACCTCGCGTCGAACGCGGCGGCCGCCTGGGACCAGATGCGCCAGGAGTCGCTTCGCGTCTACGGCATCGACCTCTATCCGGCGGGCCCGCTTTCCGCGTACCGCTCCTACGCGCAGCAGCTCTACCTGTACGACCTCTTCCTCGCGGGTCGCGGCGCGCTCGCTGCGACCCCCGGCACCTCGTCCCACGAGTACGGCAGCGCCCTCGACCTCGCGGACCCGTCGATGTCGACCGTGGTCGACCAGATCGGCGCGCGCTACGGCTGGGCCAAGACCGAGGCCCCGAGCGAGTGGTGGCACGTCAACTACATCGGTCCGTAGGCGACGACCGGGTGCGTCCCGGCGCCCCCGAACGACAGTGCGGCGCCGGCGCTTTGAGCCCCTTGCGCGGCGACTAAACTCAGCCGCTCGGGCGATTAGCTCAGTCGGTTAGAGCGCCTCTCTGATAAGGAGGAGGTCCCTGGTTCGAGTCCAGGATCGCCCA
>DATGAF010000011.1:0-1577 GCA_035313645.1 Solirubrobacterales bacterium | reverse complement strand
GGGACCGCGCCCGATGTGGAGCGCGTCCATCAACCTCGGAACGAAGACGAGCCCGGACACGCCCACCACCACGTAGACGATGTTCAGCAGCGTGCCGTCGCCGAAGATGGAGGAGAGCACGTTGGTGTCGCCGTCCGTCACGCCGACGATGCCCCAGTTGAGGGCTCCGCAGACGATCAGGAACAGGGCAAACGGCTCCAGCTTCCTCAGCATCTCCATTCGCTTGACCTCCTGGTAGGGTCCGCACATCCTCGTGCGAATCGTTACGAACTATACCCCGCCGGCCGCGCGGGGTTACGGGCTCGGGGTCACCAATCCCACGCCGAGCCCGCGAGGCTCTCCTGGTCGAGATACCGCTTGAACTCCTCGAGCTCGTCGGCGTCGATCGCGTAGCTGTGATCGGGATCCGGGAACCGGCGCGCCCGCACGTCATCGGCGTAGGACGAGACGGCGCGGACCATGTCGTCGTGGATTCGGGCGTACCGCTTCACGAACCTGGGCATGCGACCGGTTCGAAGGCCGAGCAGGTCGTGGAAGACGAGGACTTGCCCGTCGGTGGCCCCGCCGGCGCCGATCCCGATCACCGGAACCTCGAGCTGCTCGACGAGGGCCTCGCTGACGCCGGCGGGAATCGCCTCGAAGACGATCGCGAAGCAGCCCGCCGCCTGGAGCGCCAGCGCCTCCTCGGCGATCTGCGCGGCGCGGCCGGCGGTTCGGCCCTGAGCGCGGTAGCCGCCGAGGGTGGTCGCCGTCTGGGGGGTCAGTCCCACGTGGCCCATGACCGGGATCCCCGCTCGGATGATCGCCCGCGCCCGGTCGACGGAGCCCCCGCCCCGCTCGAGCTTCACCGCGTCGCATCCGGCCTCCTTCACGAACCGCTGCGCGTTCTCCACCGCGATCTCGTTCGAGCCCTCATAGGAGCCGAACGGCAGGTCGCCGATCAGGAGCGGCGAGGTCAGCCCGCGGCGCACCGCTCGGGCCAGCATCAGCATCTCTTCCATCGCGACCGGAACGGTCGTCTCGTATCCAAGGACGTTGTTCGCAGCCGAGTCGCCGATCAGGACCAGGTCCACGCCGGCCTCCTCGGCGACCTGGGCAGAGGGGTGGTCGTACGCCGTGACCATCACGATCGGCTCGCCGTTTCGCTTCATCTCCGCGAGCCGCGGCAGGGTCATCGGCCGCCGCTCCCGGCCGGCCTGAAGCCTCTCGACCGGGCGCGAGCTCATCGGGTGACCTCCGGGCGGGCGGTCCCCCGTTCGATCCTCGATTTCGAAAGCCGTCGCATCATCTGCCTTTCTAGCCTCCAATCACCAGGTTGTCGATCAGGCGGGCCGTGCCGACCCGCGCGGCGACGGCCACCAACACCGGCCGTCCGTTGAAGCTCTCCGCCGGAGTGAGGTCCTCCGCGTCACGCGCCTCGAGGTATTCGGGGTCGATTCCGGCCCGCTCCAGCACCTCGCGCGCCGCCCGCAGGGCGACGTCGGTTCTGGCCTCGCCGGCGTCGGCGACGGCCTTCGCCGCGCCGAGCGCCCGGATCAGGGCGCCCGCCCGCCGGCGCTCCTCCGCGTCGAGCCGGA
>DATGAF010000010.1:0-13833 GCA_035313645.1 Solirubrobacterales bacterium | reverse complement strand
CGCCGAGCAGGACGTGGACGATCTCGACGTGCCGATCACGAACTGGATCGGCGGCCTCGGCGTCGGAGGGTCCACCCGGCGGCTGGCGTCCGTGTTCGGGAGCTCGCTCGTCTCCGGCGAGGCCGGCGAGATCTCGATGCTCGTCCTCGCCCGCCAGGTCGCAGCCGCCGGCGGGCTCTGGCCCTTCCTCAGCGTCGACTACGCCGACATCGAGGGCGGCACGACCCGGTTGGTCGAGTCGATCGCCGCCGACACCGCGGCCGAGATCCGGCGCGCTGTTCCGGTGGAGGCGGTGGAGGTCGATGACGGCTCGGCGCTCGTCCACGCGGGCGGCGAGACCCTGAGGACCGCCGCGGTGGTGATCACCCCGCCCCTGAACTCGATGCGGCGAATCGTCCTGCCCCCCTCGCTCCCGTCGCCGTTGCTCGACGGGATCGAGGCCGGTACCGCGAACCACGGCGCGAAGTACTGGGCGCTGGTCGAGGAGGCGCCCGACGACTTCCACGCGCTGGGCGCCGTCCCCGGGATCGACGTCGCCTCGTCCTGGAAGCGGACGGCTCAGGGGACCTTGGTGGTTGCCTTCGGTCGCGACTCGTCGAGCCTCGACGGCGACGACGCCGAGGCCGTCGAGGCGTCGCTTCGCCGCTACCTGCCCGAGGTGAGGGTGCTCGCGTCGACCTGGCACGACTGGACCGCGGACCCGCTGACCGGAGGAACCTGGGGCGGCTGGCGGCCGGGCTTCGCGACGGAGAACCTGCCGCGCCTGGTCCGCGGCGTGCCGCCGATCCACTTCGCTGGGTCGGAGACGGCGACTCGGTGGCCCGGCTTCATGGAGGGCGCGGTCGAGAGCGGGCTTCGAGTTGCGGGACGGCTCCTCGAGGAGCTGCGGCCGACGGTCGGCGGCCGTGGCATGGGAGCCGGCTGAGGTGGCGACGACGAACGGCGCAGCGCGACCCACGCGCGCGGTGGGGAGCCTGTTCGACCCGCGCTCGGTGGCCGTGGTCGGCGCGTCGGCGGACCCGATGAAGTGGGGACACTGGCTCGCGCGCTACGCGCTCGAGGACGCCGACCGCCGCGCCGTCTACCTCGTCAACCCCCGCGGCCCCGAGGTCCTGGGCCAGTCCACTTATCGCTCGGCGAGCGAGCTGCCCGAGGAACCCGAGCTCGTGGTGGTCGCGGTACCGGCGTCGGCGTTCGAGGACGCGGTGGGCGACGCGCTCCACGCGGGGGCCCGCGCGATCGTGGCGATCACGGCCGGGCTCGCCGAGGAGGGCGCCGACGGGCGCGAGCGCGAGGAGGCGATCGTCGCCCGGGTGCGGCAGGCGGGCGCCGTGATGATCGGCCCCAACTGCCTGGGCGTGGCGGACACGGGGACCGGGCTCTCGCTCGGCCTGCCCCGACTCCCCGTGGGCCCGATCGGGCTCGTCTGCCAGAGCGGCAACGTCGCGCTGGAGCTCTCGCGGATGGCGAGCGACATCGGGCTCGGGTTCTCGCGCGTCGCCTCGATCGGGAACCAGGCCGATCTCGAGGCCGCGGATCTCGTCGCGGACCTCGCCGCCCACAGGGCGACGCGCGTCATCGCCCTCTACCTCGAGGACTTCCGTGACGGCCGCGCGCTCGCCGCCGCCGCACGCTCCGCCGGCAAGCCGGTGATCGTGCTCGGCGCCGGCGCCAGCCCCGCCGGCGCGCGCGCCGCCGTCTCCCACACCGGCGCCCTCGTCAGCGAGTCGGCCGCGGTCGACGCCGCCTGCCGCGCCGCGGGGGCAATCCGCGTTCATTCCCTGTCGGAGCTCATGGACGTGGCGCAGCTCGTCCTCGGCCGGCATCGGCCGATCGGGAGGCGGACGGCCGTCGTCTCCGACGGAGGCGGGCACGCGGTGATCGCGGCCGACCTCGCCGCTCGAGCGGACCTCGAGCTCCCCGCCTTCAGCGCCGCCGCTCGGGAGCGGGTCACCGAATCCCTTCCGGGGCGCCCGGTCGCCACGAACCCGGTCGATCTCGCGGGCGCCGGCGAGCAGGACCTCGAGAGCTACGCACGGATCGTGGATCGCGTGGCGTCCTCCGGAGAGGTCGACGCGACCCTGCTCACGGGGTACTTCGGCGGTTACAGCGTGGACGCCCCCGAGGCGGGCGAGCGTGAGCTGCGGGTCGCGCGGCAGATGGCCGCCGCGGCGGACCGCGCCGGCCACCCGCTCGTCGTCCAGACAATGCACTGGGACTCGCGGCCGGCGGCCGCGCTGCGCGAGGCTCGCGTTCCGGTCTACGCGACGATCGACTCGGCGGTGCGCGCGCTGGGGATCGTCGCCTCGGCGCCGGGCCCGGCCTCGAGCGGAATCCCGCCGCTTCGGCCCCCCGAGCCCGAGCTCGAGGGCGAGGGGTACTGGGCCGCGCGCGAGGCGATCGCGTCGGCGGGCATCGAGCTCGTCGAGGCGCGGCGGGTGTCCACCCTGGGGGACGCGCGCGCCGCGGCCGGGGAGCTCGGGTATCCGGTCGCTCTCAAGGCGGCGGAGCTCGTGCACAAGTCCGATGCCGGAGGTGTCGCCCTGAGCCTCGCGTCGGATGCGGAGCTCACGGCGGCGTTCGAGCGGATCGCCGCGCTGCCCGGGGGCTCTCGCTCGGTGGAGCGGATGGCACCGCTCGAGTCCGGCGTCGAGCTCTTGATCGGCACGCGCCGCGACCCCCGCTTCGGGCCCGTTTTGGCGATCGGGGTCGGCGGCCTCGATGCGGAGCTCTTCGACGACGTGGCGGTCGGGCTCGCGCCGGTTGCCGAGGATGAGGCGCTCGCGCTGCTTCGTTCGCTGCGCGGCGCACCGCTCCTGGACGGGACCCGCGGGCGCCTGCCGGTCGACGTCGACGCGGCGGCGCGGGCCGCGGCCGCACTGTCGCGTCTCGCGGCGTCCCACCCCGAGCTCGCGGCGATCGAGATCAACCCCTTGCTGGTGACCGGCGGCGGCGCCCTGGCGCTCGACGCTGGGATGGTTCGCGCCGGGCCGACCGCCTCCTCGGACCCGCTACCTCACCCCCGATCGGAGCTTCGCCATGGACCTCACCCTCACCGCTGAGCAGCTCGGGCTGCGCGATCGCGCCGCGGCGCTCGCCGGCGAGATCATGATCTTCGAGGACGAATGCGAGCGCCTCCGCGGGCTGCCGGCCGAGGCGCTGAGCGAGATCGCAACGAAGACGATCGCCGCAGGGTTGAACGCGATCAACATGCCGGCGGAATGGGGAGGCGGCGGGCTTTCGACCTTCGATCAGGTGATCGTCCAGGAGCAGCTCGGGGCGCTCACCAACGCCCTCTGGGACGCGGTCTGGCGCCCCGCCAATGCCCTCCGCGCCTGCACCCCCGAGCAGCGTTCCCGCTACGTGGAGCCCGCGATCCGAGGCGAGCGGCGGGACTGCTACGCGGTCAGCGAGGAGGAGGCGGGCTCCGATCCGTCGCGAATCGCCACCGTGGCGCGCCCCGTGGGGGACGGATACCGGCTCACCGGGGAGAAGTGGTTCGTGACCGTCGGCGACGTCGCGGACTTCCTCATCGTGTTGGCGGCCGTGCTCCCGGATCGCGACCCGACGCTCTTCCTGGTCGACAAGCACCTCCCGGGGGTGGCCGTCAAGCGGACCCCCGGATACATGCACACCTTCGTCTTCGAGCATCCGGAGTTCACCTTCGACGACGTCGAGCTCGGGCAGGAGCAGGTGCTCGGCGAGGTGGGGCAGGGCTACGAGCTGACTCGCGAGTGGTTCGTCGAGGAGCGGCTCATGATCGCCGCTCGCGCCACGGGAGCGGCCGAGCGGGCCCTGCGGCTCGCTTCCGATTGGGCCGCGGAGCGCGTCCAGTTCGGTCGCCCCATCGCCGACCGACAGCTGATCCAGGGGATGCTCGCCGACAGCGCCACCGAGATCGCGCTGAACCGCGCCCTCGTCCGTCAGGTCGCCTGGGAGGCCGACACCGGCCTGCCGCGAAAGCTCCTGCACGCCAAGGCGGCGATGGTCAAGCTCGCCGCCTCGGAGGCGGCGGGCCGCGTGATCGACCGCGCGGTTCAGGTCTTCGGCGGACGCGGCTACATGCGCGAAAACCCGGTGGAGCGGCTTTACCGCGACATCCGGGTGGATCGGATCTGGGAGGGAACGTCCGAGATCCAGCGCCTGATCGTCGCGAACGAGATCCGTCGCCGGGGTCTCGACGGCCTGCTCGCCGTGGGCCTTGACCCGGACCGGGAACCCGCGCAGCCCGGATGAGACGGCACGAGACCGCCGCCGAGCGGAGCGTCGCCGGCGCGCTCGCTCTCGCCCTGGCCCCGGTCGGCTGAGGCCGTGCCCTATCGCCGTCTCTTCATCCTGATCGGGGCGCTCGTCCTGGTCGAGGTGATGTTCTACTCGGTCCTCGCGCCGCTGCTCCCCTATTACGTCCGACACCTGGGGATCTCGAAGTCCGAGGCCGGCGTGCTCTCCGCCTCCTACGCAGTCGGCACGATCCTCTTCTCCGTACCCTCGGGGTTCCTCGTCTCGCGAATCGGGGCGCGCCGGACCGTGGTCGTCGGAGTGGTGCTGCTGGCGGCGTCGAGCGTCGCCTTCGGCTTCATCCACGCGGTCGCGGGGTTGGACGCCGCGCGCTGCCTGCAGGGAGTCGGGGGCGCCTTCGTGTGGACGGGCGGCCTTTCGTGGCTCGTCGCCACCGCGCCGGCCGAGCAGCGCGGACAGGTCGTTGGGACCGCGCTCGGGGTCGGGATCGGGGGCGCGCTGCTCGGCCCGATCCTCGGCGCGGCCGCGACGGTCGCCGGGCCCGAGGTGGTTTTCTCGGTAATCGCCGCCGTCATCGCCGCGCTCGGGTGCTTCGTCATCGCGCTCGAGCGGGCGCCGCAGGGTCGGGCGAACACCGTCCGTCAGCTCGTCGCCGCAATCGGGGTCGATTCCCGGATCTGGGCGGGCTTCTGGTTCACGGCGCTGCCGTCGGTGGTCTTCGGGGTCCTCGAGGTGCTCGCGCCGCTTCGGATGGGCGCCCTCGGGGCCGGCGCGGGCGGGATCGCGGCGACGTTCTTCGTCGCCGCCGCGATCGAGGCCAGGCTCAGCCCAGTCTGGGGGCGGCTCTCCGACCGGCACGGCCCGACTCCCGTGGCCCGCGCCGGCCTGGCGGCCGCCGCCGCGATGGCGGCCTGGATCTGGATCCCGAGCGCGGTCGGGCCGCTGGCGGTCGGAGTCGTGGCCGCGTGCGTCAGCTTCGGCATCCCGTGGGTGCCCGCGAGCTCGCTGCTGTCGGCGGGCGCCGAGCAGCACGGGCTCGATCAGGGGGTCGCCTTCGCGCTCTGGAGCCTTGCGTGGGGGGCCGGGCAGGCCATCGGGTCGATGGGCGGAGCCGCGGTGGCAGCGGCGACGAGTGACGCCGTTCCCTACCTGGCGCTCGCCGGCGCGTGCGTGGTGACGCTGCTCGCGATCCGGCACCCGGCTTCTGAGAGCCTGAGCGCCTGAGCCCGCGGTGCGAGGAGCCGCACGCCCGAGTTCGACACGCGTCGAGGCTAGCCTGCGTTCGTGAGCCGGGAAGCGGCGTTCTTCGACCTGGACCGGACGCTGATGGCCGGTTCCAGCGGCATGCACTTCGCCCGGGCGGCGTACCGCACCGGGATGGTCAATCGGTCGCTGCTCGCCAGGTGGGGGATCGAGCACCTGCGGTTCCGGCTCCGCGGGTCGACCGACGAGCGGACCGCCCAGGTGCTGTCGCAGGTCAAGGACCTGCTGGCCGGGGTGCCGGAGCGCGACATCGCGCGGATGGCGCCGGAGCTTCTCGCCGGGGTCCTGCCGCGAATCTACCCGCGGATGCTCGACGAGGTTCGCTCTCATCAGGACGCGGGCCGCGCGACCTTCATCGTCAGCGCCGCCGGCAACGGGCTGGTGGAGATCCTCGCCAAAGTGCTGGCGATGGACGGAGGGATCGGGACTCGGTACGAGGTCGCCGACAACGGCCTCCTGACCGGTCGGATCGTCGAGCCGTTCGTCTACGGGGCGGGGAAGGTGACGGCGATGGAGGACTTCGCCTCCCGGCACGACATCGATCTCGCCGAGTCGTGGGCCTACTCCGACTCCGCCTCGGACCTGCCGATGCTCCGGGCGGTCGGCAACCCCGTCGCGGTCAACCCCGATCAGGAGCTCGGGGCGGTCGCCGCCGCGGACGGGTGGCGGGTGATGAGGTTCGAGCGGCTCGGCCGACGCCTGGCGATCGCCGGAGCGACGCTCGTCGCCGGTGCCGTGGGTGGCATGGGGACGCTGCTCGCCTCCCGGCGCCGGCGCCCCCGGCACCCGCGGCCCGCGCTGCGGCGTCGCTGAGGCGGGGTCCGGCGCCCCTAGACTTTCGGCATGGCCGTCGAGCCCGGACAGAGGCGCGCTCACGAGTGGCTCGAGCGCGTCTACTCCCAGCGGGAGGAGCGCGAGGCGCTCTTCGAGACGATCTCGGGGCAACCGGTGAGGCCGCTATACACCGAGGACGACCTCGCCGACTGGGACGCGGAGCGGGATCTGGGCTTTCCCGGCGAGCATCCGTACACGCGCGGCGTCTATCCGTCGATGTACCGCGGCCGGCTGTGGACGATGCGCCAGTTCGCCGGGTTCGGCACCGCCGAGGAGACCAACCGGCGCTTCCGCTACCTCCTCGACCACGGCCAGACCGGCCTCTCGACGGCCTTCGACATGCCGACCCTGATGGGGCTCGACTCGGACCATGCCCGAAGCCTCGGCGAGGTCGGGGTGGAGGGCGTCGCGATCGACACCCTCGACGACATGATCGACCTGTTCGCGGGGATCCCCCTCGACCGGGTGACGACCTCGATGACGATCAACGCCCCCGCGGCGATCCTGCTCGCCTTCTACGTCTGCGCCGCCGAGGACCAGGGTGTTTCCCCGGAGGCGCTGGGCGGCACGATCCAGACGGACATCCTCAAGGAGTACATCGCCCAGAAGGAGTGGTGCTTCCCGATCGAGCCGGCGATGCGCCTCGTCACCGACATGGTCGAGTGGTCCACCGAGCGCCTGCCTCGCTGGCATCCGATCTCGATCTCCGGCTACCACATCCGCGAGGCGGGCTCGAACGCCCAGCAGGAGCTCGCGTTCACGCTCAAGGACGGCTTCACATACGTCGAGCAGGCGACCGGGCGCGGGCTCGACGTCGATGACTTCGCGCCCCGGCTGTCCTTCTTCTTCAACGCCCACATCGACTTCTTCGAGGAGATCGCCAAGTACCGGGCCGCCCGTCGGATCTGGGCGCGGGAGATGCGCGACACCTTCGGCGCCAGGCGGCCGGAGTCGCTGCGCATGCGGTTCCACACCCAGACCGCGGGCGTTTCGCTGACCGCCCAGCAGCCGCTCGTCAACATCGTGCGGACGGCGATCGAGGCGCTCGCCGGGGTGCTGGGCGGCACCCAGTCGCTGCACACGAACTCCTACGACGAGGCCCTCTCGCTGCCCACCGAGGAGGCCGTCCGGATCGCCCTCCGCACCCAGCAGGTGATCGCCCACGAGACCGGGGTGGCGAACACCGTCGACCCGCTCGGCGGCTCCTACTTCGTCGAGTCGCTGACGGATGAGATGGAGCGGGCGGCGTACGGGTACTTCGCCCGCATCGACGAGCTCGGCGGGATGGTGGAGGCGATCAAGCGAGGGTTCCCGCAGCGGGAGATCGCCGACGCCTCGTTCCGCTACCAGCAGGAGGTCGACGCCCGGAAGCGGATCGTCGTCGGCGTGAACGAGTACCGCTTCGCCGAGGACGAGGGCGTTTCGATCCACCGCCCCGACCCCGAGGTCGGGCGAAAGCAGTCGGGCCGCCTCGAGCGAACTCGCGCCAGGCGCGACTCCGGCGCGGTTGAACGGGCCCTGACCGCGCTCAAGGAGGCTGCCGCGAACGACGGCGAGAACCTGATGCCCCACTTCCTCGACGCCGCCCGGGTGCGGGCCTCGGAGGGCGAGATGGTCGCCGCGCTTCAGGACGTCTTCGGCAGCTACGTCGAGCAGCCGGTGTTCTGAGCGCCGCGGCCGTTTTCGTCCTGCGGCGTCGGGTAAGGAGCGTTACATGACGAACAAGCTGATCGTCGTCCCGAACGAGGTCGACGGATGGGACGTGATCCGGGAGGGCGACCCCCAGGCGCTCACCAACACGCCGACCAAGGACGCCGCGATCGAGGCGGCGAAGATGTTCATCGCCGACGAGCCTGGGGAGGGGGAGTTCGAGGTTCACGAAGGCGAGGTCCACGGCATCGACGAGACCGGCAGGGGGATGAAGGTCTACGTGGTCGCGCTGCTGGGGCTGCTGGTGGCGATCATGGTGATCATCGTCGTCACCTCGCTTCTTGCCTCGTGGACCGGCATCTGAGCCGGGCGCGGCGCCCCGAATCCTGCTTCGTGGGCGAGCGGGACCACTAAGCTCCCCGGCGTGGAAGCATCTGGCGAGGAGGGGCGCTCGGGTGGCCGAAAGGCGCGGGTCGTGGTCGCCAAGCCCGGGCTCGACGGCCACGATCGCGGCGCGAAGATCATCGCCCGCGCGCTTCGCGACGCCGGGATGGAGGTCATCTACACGGGCCTTCACCAGACCCCCGAGCAGATCGCGGCGACGGTGATCCAGGAGGACGCCGATGCGGTCGGCCTCTCGATCCTCTCCGGCGCCCACATGACCCTGGTCCCCAAGGTGGTGGAGCTGCTTCGCGAGCAGGGCGCGGAGGACGTGGTCGTCACCGTCGGCGGCACGATCCCGGCCGACGACGCGCCGGAGCTGAAGCGGCTCGGGGTCGCGGAGGTGTTCACGCCGGGGGCCTCGACCGACGAGATCGTCGACTTCATCCGCGCCGCGATCGAGGAGCGCCGGACCCTGGCGGCCCAGTCCTGACCGCGCCGCCGAGACGCGGGCGGCCGCTCCCCCGGCGGACCGTCCGATTGACTGGTCAGTCAGCCGATTCGAGGCGTTAATATGCCGCCCGCCATTTTCCCCCGAGGAGCGACGACTTGAAGATCTGTTGCCTGGTGAAAGAGGTTCCGGACGCGGCCGTGCAAAAGCGGATCGACCCCAACACGAAGCGGATCGATCGCTCCGGCGAGAAGAACCTGAACCCGTTCGACACCCACGGCATCGAGGCGGCGATGCAGATCCGAGAGGGCGGCGACGCGGAGGTCGCCGAGATCGTGGCCGTGACGATGGGCCCCGAGTCGGCGGTGCGCGCCCTTCACAAGGCGGTGGCGCTGGGCGCCGACCGCTCGGTCCACCTGACGGACGGCTCGCTCGAGGACTCCGACGTCTGCGCCACCGGCTACGCCCTCGCGCGCACGCTGGCCTCCGAGGAGCCGGACCTGGTCCTGCTCGGCCAGCAGTCCGACGACGGCGAGTGCTACACGATCGGCGCGGTGGTCGCCGACCACCTGAAGATGCCGTCGCTGACCCAGGTGATCAAGATCGACGTCGGCGACGGCAAGCTCACCTGCGAGCGCCAGGCCGAGTACGGCTACGACACGGTCGAGGTCGAGCTGCCCGCCGTGATCTCGGTGGGCGACGCGATCAACGAGCCGCGCTACCCGAGCCTCAAGGCGATCATGGGGGCGAAGAAGAAGCCGCTCGAGACCCAGTCGATCGGCGACGTCGGAATCGAGGCGGATCGGGTCGGCGCGGAGGGCAAGCGGACCGAGGTCCTGGCGATCAACCCACCGCCCGAGAAGGAGGCCGGGGAGATCATCGAGGACGAGGACACCAACGAGACGGTCGAGAAGATCGTCGCCTGGCTCGACGAAAGGAAGCTCTTGTAATGGCCGGCATCCTGGTCTACGCCCTCCACGACGACGAGGGCAACTTCAACAAGAACTCGCTCGGCGCGGTCTCCGAGGCGGCGCGGCTCGCGGAGGAGCTGGGCGCCGAGGCCGCCGTCGCCGTCGCCGGGGACGTGGCCGACGAGGCCTGCGCCGGACTCGGCGCCTATGGCGCCTCGAAGGTCTTCCGCGCGAAGGCCGCGCCCGAGGGTCTCGCCCAGCCGCTCGTCGACGTGATGGCGAACGTGATCCAGGACGAGGGCTTCTCCTACGCCCTGTTCGGGGGTGGCCTGCTCGGCTTCGAGATCGGCGCCGGGTTGACCGCTCGGCTGAACGCCGGGGTGACCATGGAGGTCACGGAGGTCAAGGTCTCGGACGGGAAGCTCGTCGCGGTGCGCCCGGTCCTCCAGGATTCGGCGGTCGTCGACGTCGGCTACGTCGGCGAGCCGGGGATCATCATCGGTCGCCTCAACGCGTTCGACGCGACCGAGCGCGACGGCGGCTCGGCTGAGGTGGTCGACGTCGAGGTCGAGCTGTCCGATTGGTCGACCAGGGCGAAGATGGTGACCCGCGGCGAGCAGCGCGGCGCCGACGTCAACATCGAGGACGCCGAGATCCTGGTCGGGGGCGGCCGGGGACTCGGCGAGGCCGAGAACTTCAAGCTCGCCGAGACCCTCGCCGAGGCCCTTGGCGGCGCGGTCGCGGCAACCCGGGCCGTGGTGGATGCCGGCTGGTATCCCTACGCCGCGCAGATCGGGCAGACGGGAAAGACCGTGGCGCCGAAGCTCTACCTCGCCGCCGGGATCTCCGGCGCGATCCAGCACAAGGTCGGGATGCAGAACTCGGAGAACATCCTCGCGATCAACAAGGATCCGAACGCCCCGATCTTCGAGTTCTGCGACCTCGGCGTTGTCGGCGACCTTCACAAGATCATCCCGAAGCTGACCGAGGCCGTGAAGGCGAAGAAGGGCGGCTAGCGCAGCCCAGGCCGGGGCTCCTGGCCCTCCGCCCGACCCACGAACAGCAGCGACCCATGCCAGCGGCGCCGAGCAAATACCCCCCGCCGGTCGATCCGGCCAGCGAGTTCGTCAGCGAGCCGACGGAGTCCGAGGACGAGCGGATCGAGGTGGGGGTCGCGATCGTCGGCGGCGGCCCGGCCGGCCTGGCGTGCGCGATCAAGCTGATGCAGCTGCTCGAGCACGAGCCCGACCTGGCGGAGAGCCTCGGCGAGGTGCCCGTTGCCGTGGTCGAGAAGGGAAAGGTCGCCGGAGCCCATCTGCTCTCAGGCGCGAATCTGCGGCCCTCGGCGATGCGCGAGTTGTTCCCGGACCTCGATCCCTCCGAGTGGCCCGTGTTCCAGGAGGTGACGAAGGACGCGGTCTATCTGCTCACCAAGCGGCGGGCGTTCCCGCTGGTGCCGATGCCGCCGAACTTCCGCAACCACGGCAACTACGTGACCTCGATCGCGAAGCTCGGGCGATTCCTGGGCGAGAAGGCGGAGGAGGCGGGCGTCTACCTGCTCACGGAGACGGCGGCGGACAAGCTCCTGGTCTCAGAGCGCATCGTCCGGGGGGTCCGCTCGGGGGACAAGGGGCGCGGGAGGGACGGCGAGGAGCTGGCCAACTTCGAGCCCGGCTCCGACGTCGTCGCCAAGGCCACCGTGCTCGCCGAGGGGACGCAGGGCCACCTGACGGGTGCCGCGATCGACTACTTCGGCCTCCAGGGTCTGCTCCCGCAGCGCTGGGAGCTGGGGGTGAAGGAGGTCTGGGAGGTGCCGAAGCCCCTCGACCGGGTGATCCACACGATGGGCTGGCCGCTTCGCAAGCGGGCCAAGCACAACGAGTTCGGGGGAAGCTTCATCTATCCGATGGGCGAGGACAAGGTGTGCATCGGGCTCGTCGTCGGGCTCGACTACACCGACGCCACCTTCTCATGCCACGACGCCCTCCAGGAGTTGAAGACCCATCCGTTCGTCCGCGGCATCCTCGAGGGGGGCAAGCGGGTGGGGTGGGGCGCGAAGACCATCCCCTCCGGCGGGTTTTGGTCCCTGCCCCGGACGCTGAGCGTCCCGGGAATGGTGATCGCCGGCGACGGGGCCGGGATGGTGAACGTGCCGGAGCTCAAGGGCATCCACTACGCGATGCACGCCGGCATGTACGCGGCCGAGGCGATCGTCGCGGCCCTGAAGCGCGAATCCGTCAACTTCGACGCATATGACGAGCGGGTTCGCAACAGCGTGATCGGCGAGGACCTGTACCGGTCGCGCAACATGCGCCAGCCGTTCTCGCGGGGGTTCTTCGTCGGCGGGGCGATCGCGAGCCTGATGACGATCACCCGCGGCGCGTTCCCCGGCGGCCGCTGGCACTCACATCCGGACGCCGACGAGGAGATGGAGCTCGCGGGCGCCGCCTCCCGGTATCCGAAGCCCGACAACAAGTACGTGTTCGACAAGCTCTCATCGGTCTTCGCCTCCGGAAACGCGACCCGCGACGACGCGCCCAACCACATCCGCATCCAGCGCCACGTCCCGCGCGAGGTGGCCCAGGCATGGGTCTCGATGTGCCCGGCGCAGGTCTACGAGATCCCCGAGGACCAGCTCGAGGGCCACGGCGCCGAGGTCGACCTCAACATCACGCCCTCGAACTGCATCCAGTGCGGGGCGATCACCGCCAAGGGCGGTCGCCTGACGCCGCCCGAGGGCGGCGACGGCCCGCTCTACCAGGAGACCTAGGCCGCCGCCGCCTCGAGGCGTCCTCTAGCCGAGGACGGTGACGTAGAGCTTGCGGTTCGTGAACGTCGCGTTGCCGCCCTGGGGTGACGAGTACCGGAGCGAGAAGTGGTACGTCCCGGCGGAGGGGGCGAAGATCACCCACCCGGATCGGCCAGAGCTCTGGACGCCATCCTGATCGCCGGTTCCCGGCGAGCTGAACCTCGACTGGAGCGTGTTGGAGTGGGTGAGCAGGAGCTGCGACCCCGCGGGGAGGAGCGTCGGTTCGAACAGGTCGACGCGGGCGGAATTGGCGCCACCGGTGACGGACATCTGCGCTGACGACCAGACCGCGACGAGCCCCGCCTTCGGCACCTTCACGGTCACCGAGGGTCCACCGGACAGATCGACCGGGGCGGTCGAGCTCGTGACCTGCGCCGAGAGAGCCTGTCCCCGCTTGACCACGTCGGTGCGCGACGAGGTCACGGCGCCCTTCGCCAGGTCCTGAGTCTTCACCTGCTTGTTCTTGATGTCGTTCGAGCGCACCGAGTTCTTCCCGTGGAGCGCCGCAGCGGTGCCGGTGAGCGCCGCGAACAATGCGATGACGGCCACGACCATCGCAGGGGATGGCCGCCGCCTGAAGATCCCGATCATGGTCCCTCCTTGGTTTGCCTGGATCGCGACCCTACTCCGGCCGCGGCCCAAGTTCAACCGCCGTCGCTCGCGGCCTGATCGCGCCTCGCGACGGCTGTGGACCCGCTGGAGGTCGCGCCCATGAAGCCGGCGATCTCATCGGCGAGCCGCTCCGGCTGGTCCTCGGGAACGAAGCCACGGGATCCAGGGATCTCGACCAGCCTCGAGTCCGGGATCGCGGCCGCGAGGCGTTCGCCGTAGCGGAGCGGGAAGACACGGTCCTTGCGCGTCCAGGCGATCAGCGCGGGGCGGTCGAACTCCCGCAGCCGCTCCGCGGCCTCGATCGTGTACCGGCTCGAGACCGCGCGCAGGAACATGGTCGTATCCCGGCGCACGCCGGCGTCGGAGAGGAAGGGGCGAAGCCACGAGTCGATCACCTCGTGGTCCATGTTGTGGCGCGAGATCACGAGGCCGAACCCGAGCGGGCTGGCCTGCACCGCGTGCAGGCGCGCCGGCTGCACCAGCGCCGTCAAAAACCCCGGCACCCGCGCCGCGTATTGGAGCGGCCGAAAGAACGGCGGCAAGAAGTTCTCGTAGGCGTCGCAGGGGGTGAGGACGAGGCGCCCGATCCGCTCCGGGTGCCTGGTCGCGACGAGCTGCGAGATCGCCCCGCCGGTGTCGTTGCCGACGAGCGTCACGCCCTCTAGGTCGAGCGCCTCGATGAA
>DATGAF010000009.1:0-2352 GCA_035313645.1 Solirubrobacterales bacterium | reverse complement strand
GGGCTGGGACTCGGGACCACGGTGAGCGCGCTCAGGACGGAGCCTTTCGGCGTCGTGGTCGCCGCCGGTCGGCCCGAACGGCTCATGGACTTCGCCTCGCATCGGGGTTTTGCTTGCGCCGCGTGGTCGGGAGACCTGGCGCACGCGGGCGGCGCGTCGATCTACACGCTCGACGCCCATCTGAAGGCGACCGAGCGATGGACGGGGCTGCCCGCATGGATCGCGCTCCCCTTCGGCTACTCGCCGACCATGCTATGGGTGCTGGGGCCGCTCTGTACGTTGCCGGCGCGATGGTCCTACGGGGCCTGGTCCCTCGCCTGCGTTCTGGCGATGGGTTGGATGATCTTGCGCGCCCGCGTCCACTGGGTGGCGCTCCTCCTTCTCGTCACGCCGCTCACGGTCTACGCCTTCGCACTTGGCCAGACCGCCTTGCTCACCACCGCGGGCCTCTTCTTCTTGATGGTGAGGGACGCGGAGGGCGTGGGAGGGCGATCACCCGCCTCGTGGCGGGAGAGCCTCGTCCTCTGGCTCCTCACGGCCAAGCCTCCCATCGCGGCCACGGCAGGTCTGGCACTGCTGGTGCGCGGCCGCGGCGGGAGCGTCGCTCGTGCGATCGGCGTGACCCTCGTCACCACGCTGGCGCTCACTCCCTGGCTCGGTACGGGCTGGGCGCGCGACTACCTCCACCTGCTCGGCAGCTACGATCGCGTCGGACTGCCCGCCGCCTTCGCCTGGTCGGTCGTCCCGCAGTCGATGAGCAACTTCCGCGCCGCTCTCCATCCCGACCTCGGGCTCGGCGACGACGTCGCGGCACGACTGAGCACCATCGTCTGGAGCGCGAGCCTCGCCACCATCCTGCTCGCGGCATGGAGGCGACCGCTTCCCGCAGGGCCCACCTGGGCTCTTTGCATCATGACCTACCTTCTCCTCTGCCCACACGTGAGCTCGACCGAGGACGTTGCGCTCTTCTGCGTGCTGGCCGGCATGGAAGGCGATCGCGTTCCGAGGACGCTTCGGATCGGCGCCGCGACGCTCGCCGTGGTCGGCCTTCTCCTCACGCCCGCCATCGGGCCGGCGGCCGGGCGGCGACCCCCCGTGCTGTTCTTCGCGAAAATCGGCCTCATGGCCTACGTCCTGCTCGCCGGGGGCTTCCTCAGCGCGCGAGAAGCCGGCGGGTCACGACCCGAACCCGGAGCCAGCGGGACGCGAACCGATTCCTGCCAGGAGTCTGTCACCTCCTCGAGGGAGCCTCGACCATCCCCGTGAAGGCGACCGACCTGTGCCCGAGCCGCTGCTTCACCCAGAGCGGGTCAGAGCAGTCGATGAGGTGGAGCGTCGCGAACGTGTCCCGCAGGCAGTGCGGGGAGAAGTGGGCGGGGAGCTTCGCGAGCTTGAGCACCGGCTTCATGTCCCGGTTGACGTTCCGCTGGCTGTAAGGGGTGCCGTTCGAGGGGGTCGCCTTCTCGACGTGCGCCGCGGCGTGGAGGATGAAGCCCAGCGCACCGAGGCTCGGTTCGCCCGCCGCCGCTCGGGGGGGCAGGTCGGCCGCGAGAGCGGCCCGGCGTTGCAAGACCGTCCAGTCGCGCTCCGCCGCGAGCTTGAGGAAGCGGTCTTGCTCATCGGGCCCGTGGGCCGCGACTGGTCACGGCACCGAGGGCGGGCGGGGCCGTTCGTGGCGCTGGTGGGTGATCGTGCGAGGTTGCATTGCGGTTTCCCCTAGAAACAGGCCCAGAAATAGGCACGGAGGTTGCTGTGCTGCGTCAGTCGCCCGCCCGTTAGAGGTAGGGCTACGCTGGGAGGAAGAGAAGATGACTGAGATGCTCGCCCGCCTCGTGACCGACGATCGAGGCCAGGATCTGGCTGAGTACGGCATCGCGCTCGCGGTGATCGGCACGATCGCGGCCGCGGCCGCGATCGTGATCGCCCAGGACGTCGGCACGCTCTGGAGCAGGGCTCAGAACATGATCGACAGCGCCGCGTCCTGAGCCGACAGCCGACGACGCCTCGGGGGTGCCCCACCAGAATCCGTTGCCACGTAGACGTGGCAATACGGGTTCTGACGGGTCACCCTCGAGGCGCATCGTTTGCCTTCATCTGTGCTCTCGGGCGTTGGACCCGTTTCTCCAGTCCCGAGCCGTTAGCTCAGTCGGTAGAGCATCTACCTTTTAAGCTGGACGCGCGGGGTGGAACGGCCGTCGTCGTCCGTTGCAAGAAAACCCGCGCGCGCCCGTTGTGCTTTCCCCGGAGTGGAGATAGGGCAGGGGGACACGGCGAGGCACCCCCGATTCCGCGTGTTCGGGCACAGGTCCGGGCACAGGGTTCCCCTGAGGGCGAGCCGCGGCGGGCGGGCTT
>DATGAF010000008.1:0-18885 GCA_035313645.1 Solirubrobacterales bacterium | reverse complement strand
CTATGGCAGCCAGATCGAGATGGTCGACCTCTCCAGCGGACGAGTGCTCAAGGTCGCCCATGTCGCCTATGGCTCGTTCAACCTCGACGCGGCGCCCGGACTCGTCGCGACCGCCTCGCTCTCCCGAGGCGCGCTCACGGTGTTCGACCGACGCCTTCGCCTCCGGCGCATACTCGAGATCGCGCCAACCGCGCGAGACGTGGCGACCACGGCTTCGCGCGGTCGCTAGGAGGCGAGCCGGGAGGCCGAGCCGTCGGAGGCAGTCGTTCTGACCCCTTCGCCCGGATGGCGAGGGGCAGAATCGAACTGGAGGCGAGCCGGGAGGGCGAGCCGTCGGAGGCAGTCGTTCAGCTCCTCGCCGTGATGGCGAGGGGCAGAATCGAACTGCCGACACCACGATTTTCAGTCGTGTGCTCTACCAACTGAGCTACCTCGCCGGGGTGGGTAAGGCTAGCGACGAGAGGCGGGATCAGGGGGGAGGCGCTTCTCGTAGCCGACGACTGGGAGCTCGAGTGCCTCGTGCCAGCGGCGGCGCCCGTCGACCGCCCAGCCCAGGGCCTCGTAGAACCCCCGCGCCGGGGCCAGCTCCGGGGTCCAGAGCCGGGCGAGGCAGTAGCCATGCGCGCTCATCGACGCCTCCGCGAGCTCGAGGAGCGAGGCCGCGATCCCCTCGCGCCAGCGGCTGGGGTCCACGAAGAGCGCCGAGATGTGCGCCACGCCCGGCAGGGCGCGACCGTCGGCGCCCTGCTCGGGCCGCCATCCGGCCATCGCCACCAGCAGCCACGAGGGATCGACGGCGCCCTTCGTCCAGCGCCCGGGAACGTCCCAGCTCTCCTCCCACCGAGCGCGGTCCAGCTCGAGGTTCGGGACGTCCCACCCGGTGGGCGCCCAGTCGAGGTAGGTGCGGTCGCAGCGGGCGACCAGATCGATGACGGCGTCGAGGTCATCGAGCCCGAGATCGCACAGGCTCAGGTCCGCGGGCAGTGGCATCAGGTGCGCGATGAGGAAGCTCGGAGGGCCAGCTCGACCGCCGATCGGGGATCGGGCGCGTCATCGATCCCCGGGGCGCCCTCCATGGCCCCGGTCCCGCTGACCCTCCAGGCGCGGAGCCCGACGACCGGCCGACCAAGGCGGCGCGCGAACGCGATCTCCGCCAGCGTCCCCCATTCGCCGCCGATCGCGATCACGACGCTCGCCGACGCGACCACCGCGAGGTTGCGGGCGTGCCCGATCCCCGTGGCGACCACGTGGGTGACGTGGGGGTTGGCGGCGCGCGGGTCCTCGCCCGGGAGGATCCCGACCACGTCGCCGCCGGCCTCCCGGCCTCCCCGCGAGGCGGCCTCCATGACCCCCGCGCCTCCCCCGCAGACGATGACCGCGCCGGCCTCGGCGAGCCGCCTCCCCACCTCCTCCGCGAGCGGAGCGAGCTCGTCGTCCGGTTCGCCCTTTCCGATCACGGCGATCTGGAGGCCGCCACTCATCCCCGCGCGCCCGCCCCGCTTGGCTCGTCGGTCGTCGCTCGCGCCAGGATCGCCGTCATCAGCTCGAGCGCGCCCTGCTTGTGGAGCGGCTCGTTGAGGTTGCCGCACTTGGGGCTCTGCACGCACGACGGGCAGCCATCGGCGCAGGGGCACTCGCCGATCAGCTTCGCCGCGTCGGCGACGAGCCGTCCGAAGCGCTCGAAGCCCCGCCGGGCGATCCCAACGCCGCCGGGATAGCCGTCGTAGATGAAGATCGTCGGGCGCCCGGTCTGGAAGTGGACGTTGGTGGAGAGGCCGCCGATGTCCCAGCGATCGCACATCGCGAGCAGCGGAAGCACCGCGATCTGCCCGTGCTCGGTCGCGTGGAGCGCGCCGAGGAGGACCTCAGGAGGCAGGGCCCCCGGGCCGGCGAGCTCGTCGCCGAGCACGTACCACAGCGCCTGGGTGGGGAAGTTCGTCTCCGGCAGGTCGAGCGCCACCAGGTCGATCACCTCGTGGTCGGTGAGCCGCTTGCGCTGAAAGGCCATCACCTGCTCGGTGACCGAGACCTCGCCGAAGAACAGCTCGATGTCCGGGTCCGACCCCCCGGCGACCGGATCGTCGCTCTTGGCGACGACTTGCTCGATGAAGACCTCGGTCTCCTTCTTGGGCTGCGTGTACCAGTCGCCGTCGAAGGCGTCGACCACGGCCCGCCGGCCCTCGACGTCGAGCTCCCGCACCTCGTAGGAGCGGCCGAGATGGAGGTACACCGCGCCCGGGTGAACGGTGGTGAACGCGCGCTCGGCCTCGACCGCGCCGAGGAGCTCGCCCGAGCCGCGCTCGACGATCGCCACCGAGTCCCACGAGGCCGAGCGCAGGGAGATGTCGCCCGCAGGAAACCGGGGCCCGCGCGGCAGGTACCGCCCCTCGCGGCCGCGGCGCAGCTCGCCGACCGCCACGAGCTGCTCGGCACGCTCGCGCCAGCCCTCGCCGAAGAGCGGGGCGTCCCCCTCCGACAGCGGCAGCTCGTACGCCGCGGCGAGCATGTGCGCGAGCTGGATGCGCTCGTTCGCGTGGTCGAGTATCGCCGCCTCCACGGGGCGCTCGAGGAACTCCTCCGGGTGGCGGCAGAAGAACTGGTCGAGGGCGTCCTGGCCCGCGATGTAGAGGGCGAGGCCCTCGGTCCGCCTCCCCGCCCGTCCCCACATCTGGCGCAGGCTCGCGACGGTGCCCGGGAAGGTGACGCAGATCGCGGCGTCGAGGTACCCGATGTCGATCCCGAGCTCGAGCGCGTCGGTGGCCACCACCGCGAGGAGCTCGCCGGTTGCGAGCCGCGACTCGATCTCCCGCCGTTGGAACGGCGTGTAGCCGGCGCGGTACGGAGCGATCCGCTCGGCGAGGGCGGAACGTCCGAGCTCCTCCAGGCGCATCCGCGTGAAGCGCAGGATCAGCTCGATGCCACGGCGGCTGCGCAGGAAGCAGATCGTCCGCACGCCCTCGCTCACGAGGTCGGCGAGCAGCTCCGCGGCCTCCGAGAGGATGGAGCGGCGGGTCATCGAGCGCCGGTCGATCACCGGCGGGTTCCACATCCCGATTCGCCGGCGGGCGCGCGGGGCCCCGTCCGAGTCGACGAGCGCGAAGGGCTCGCCGACCAGCGACTGGGCGAGCTCGGTCGGGTTGGCGATCGTCGCCGAGGCGAGCATGAAGCGAGGGTCGGCCCCGTAACGGGCGGCGATTCGCCGCAGCCGCCGCAGCACATTGGCGACGTGCGAGCCGAAGACGCCGCGGTAGGTGTGCGCCTCGTCGACGATCACCCAGGCGAGGCTGGCGAAGAAGTCCCCCCAGCCCTTGTGGTGGGGCAGGATCCCGACGTGGACCATGTCGGGGTTGGTGAGGATCAGGTTCGAGCGGCGGCGGATCGCGGGGCGGTCGTCGCGGGGCGTGTCCCCGTCGTAGATCGCGTGGCGCAGCTCGCCCAGCCCCAGGGCGGAGAGCTTTCGCGCCTGGTCCTGGGCCAGCGCCTTGGTGGGGTAGAGATAGAGCGCCCGGTGGCTCGGCTCCCGGACCAGGTCGTCCAGCACCGGGAGGTTGAACGACAGCGACTTGCCGGAGGCGGTCCCGCTGGTGACGACCACGTTTCCGACGGCGGCCGCGTCGAGCGCCTCGAGCTGGTGCGAGTAGAGGCTCTCGATCCCGGCGGCGCGGAGCGCGCCGGACACCGACGGCGCGAGCCGGCCGGGGATCCGCACCGCCTCCGCCGCGCGGGCGCGCTCGACGCTCGTGGCGACGAGCCGCCCGTCCGATCGGCCCGGCTCGATCGCCCGCTCCCAGCCGGTGATCGCCGCGCCCCCCGGCGCGCTAGCCATCCGCCGCCCCGACCGCACGATCGCGGAGCGCGCCGTCGCCGTCGCGGATCGCGGCGGCGACCCGAAGCGCGTCGAGCGCGGTCGAGTCGTGGAGCCTGACCATCTCGGCGCCGTCCGCGACGGCGAGGGCCGTGGCGGCCACCGTGGCCCACTCGCGTCCGACCGCCGGGGCCCTTCGCTCCCACGAGCCGGCGAGGACTGCGCCGAGGAAGTCCTTTCGCGACAGCGCCAGGAACAGGGGGCGACCGAGCGCCCGGAGCTCGCCGATCCGCCTCAGGACCTCCAGGTCGTCGTCCACCGAGAGGTCGAAGTCCAGCCCCGGGTCGATCGCGATCTGCTCCTCGTCCACCCCGCGCGACAGCGCGGCCTCGATTCGCTCCGCGAACCAGCGGCGCAGGTAGGCGACCGGATCATCGTGGCCCCGCTGCTCACGGTCGACGCGCGGTGGCCCGTCGATGTGCATGAGCACGTAGCCGCAGCCCCGGTCGCCGACCAGCTCCAGGAGCTCGGAGCTCGCGCCGCCGGAGATGTCGTTGATCGCCGCCGCCCCGGCGTCCAGCGCCTTCAGCGCCACCTCGGGCCGGAAGGTGTCGGCGCTGACCGGCACGCCGGCCCGACGCGCAAGCTCGTCGATCGCCGGGACGAGTCGCGCCGCCTCCTCGGCGTGGGAGACGGGCGGCCCGCTGCGCGCCGCGACGGCCCCGACGTCCAGCAGGTCGAAGCCGGCCTCCACCAGGGCGAGCCCATCGTCCACGGCGCGCCCGGGCGTAGCGCTTCGTGCCCCCGCGAAGAACGAGTCGTCCGTGACGTTGACGATCCCGGCCGCAAGCGGCGGGGGAAACTCGAGCACCCGATCGGTCAGACGCCAGCTCGTCACCTCCGGCTACGGTAGCGAGCGGCCATGGCCCTTCGCGGCGTCTACACCGACCTCGACGGCACCCTCCTCGGCCACCATGGGTCGCTCTTCCGCGACGCCGAGGGCAGCTTCTCCCTGAAGCAGGCGCGGGCGCTCGAGGCCTGCCACCGGGCCGGCGCCGAGGTCGTGATCATGTCCGGCCGCCGCGAGGCCCAGGTGATGTCCGACGCCCGCCTCATCGGTCAGAGCTCATACATCTACGAGGCCGGCTGCGGGGTGGTGATCGACGGCGAGCGCACGTTCCTAACCGGCTCCTGGGCGCCCGACGAGGAGGGGACGCCGGCGGAGAAGATGCTCGCCGCCGGGGTCCCTGACCTGCTGTTCGAGCGCTTCCCCGCCCGCCTCGAGTGGCACCACCCCTGGCATCACGATCGCCGGCTCTCGCATCTCTTTCGCGGTCTCGTCGACGTCGCCGAGGCGAACGCGGTGCTCGCCGAGCACGGCCACGAGGACCTGCGCTTCCTCGACAACGGCGCGATCGGGCGCCGGATGGAGGGGCTCGACGGGATGGCCCATGCCTACCACCTGGTGCCGGGCGGCGCCAGCAAGGCGAAGGCGGTCGGCTTTCACATGCGAGCGAGGGGGTACTCAGCCGGGGAGTGCATCGCGATCGGGGACTCGCTGGAGGACCTCGACGCCGCGGAGTGGGTCGGCCGCTTCTTCGTGGTCGCCAACGGGCCCGAGCGAGACCCCGCCCTGCGCGAGGCGATCGGAGGCCGGCCGAACGTGACCGTGACCGAGGGCCGCACCGGGGACGGCGTGTATGAGGCGGTCTTCTCGACCCTGGCCGAACGGCGCTAGAACAGCGCCATGCCAGGCGCCACCGCGATCTCGATCAACTCGGGGCGCTCGGAGGCGAGCGCCTCCGAGAGCAGGCCGCGGAGCTCTTCCAGCCCGGCGGCGCGCTTGGCCTTGACGCCGTACCCGGAGGCGATCTCGGCCGTGTCGAGGGCCGGCAGGTCGAGTCCCGGCGCGCCGGAGACGTCCTCGAGGTCGGCGAACCACTTGAGGATCGCGTACTCGTCGTTGCGAAGGACCAGGAAGGTGACCGGGACGGAGTAGGCGACTGCGGACCAGAACGCCGTGACCGCGTACTGGACCGAGCCCTCTCCGATCACGCAGACGACCGGTCGGTCGGGCTGCGCGAGCTGGACCCCCACCGCCGCCGCGAGCCCGAAGCCGAGTCCGCCGCCGGCGCCGAAGTAGTAGCTCCCGGGGCGCGAGAGGCGCAGCTGGTTGCGGAGGGCCATCGTGCTCGAGGGTGACTCGAGGACGACGATCCCGTCCTCGGGGAGGGCCTCGCCCAGGGCCGCGTGGACCGTCGAGGGGCTGAGCGGGTCCGACTCCTCCGGCGCCTCCGGCGGCCCGAGCGGCTCGGGGGCCTGGCGCTCGGCCTCCGGCACCGCTTCGACGAGCGCCTCGAGCGTCAGCCTGACGTCGGCCACGATCGCGTCGCCCATGGGGGCGCGCGCCGCCTCGTCGGGATCGTTGGTGAGCTGAACGAGCGATGTGCCCTGGGCGAGCAGCGGGCCCGGGATGTAGGGGTAGTAGGGGAAGACCGAGCTGCCGGCCACCAGCACCAGGTCGTGTCCCTCGAGCATCTGCCCCAGCGGGCCGATCGCCGGCGGCAACGTGCCGCGGAAGTTCGGGTGGTTCTCGGGGAAGCCGATCCGCCCTCCCCCTGGAGCGGGCGTCGCCCACACCGGGAGTCGCTGGCGCTCGACGAGGGCGATCGCCGCCTCCCAGGCGCCGCCCGTGTCGAGGTCCGGGCCCGCGACGAGCGCCGGTGCGTCGGCCTGGGCGAGGCGCTCGGCCAGCGAGCGGACCACGGCGGGATCGGCGGCCGCGAGCCCCGTGACCGTGCGCTCCGCCGCCCGGCGCGCGTCGTCCTCGTCGACCTCCGCTCCCCAATCGTCCATCGGCACCGAGACGAACACCGGCCCGCGGGGCGGCAGGCTCGCCATGTGCACGGCCCGTCCGAGCGCCGCCGGGACGTCCTCCGCGCGCGGCGGCTCGTAGCTCCACTTCACGAACGGATGCGGGAGCCGGGCGGCGTCGCGGTTCGTGAGGTTCGCCTGAAGGGTGATCATCGCCCGCACCTGTTGCCCCGCGGTGAGCACGAGCGGCGACTTGTTGGCCTGGGCGTTGAAGATGGCGCCCATCGCGTTTCCAACGCCGGGGGCGGTGTGCAGGTTGACCAGGGTCGGTCGGTCGGAGGCCTGGGCGTATCCGTCCGCCATGCCGACCACGACCGCCTCCTGGAGCCCCAGCACGTAGTCGAAGTCGCCCGGAAAGCCGTGGAGCATCGGAAGCTCGGTCGAGCCGGGATTGCCGAACATCGTCGTCATCCCGTGGGCTCGGAACAGCTCGTAGGCGGCGTCGCGAACCGTGGTCAACGCGGAGCGAACCTATCCCCTCTAGTCGATCCGCGGCGCGGCAGTCCGGCCGCGGACCCGCGCCACCAGCCGGTCGGTGAGCCGCGGCGCGATGCCGCTGAGCCCAAGGGCGCGGACCGCCCGCGGCACATAGACCGCCCGCGCGTCGGCCTCGATCGCGGCGACGATCTCCGCAACGAGCTCCTCGACCGGACGCTCGGCCTCGTTCGCGCGCCAGTCCGGGAGCCGATCTCGCTGGTTGGCGAGGATCTCGGTCGCGAACTCGCCCGGGTACACGGTCGTTACGGACACCCCGGTGCCCGAGAGCTCGTGCCGCAGGGCCTCGGCGAAGCCGCGGTCGAAGGCCTTCGTCCCGCCGTAGACGGCCCCCCAGGGGAACGAGCGCAGCCCCGCCGCGGAGGAGAGGACGACGACGTGCCCCCTGGCCCCGTCGAGCATGTGGGGAAGGCCGGCCTTGACCGTGTACAGGGCGCCGAGCACGTTCACCTTCACCATCTGCTCCGCCTCGGCCAGTTCCTGCTCGGCGAACGGCGCGTAGTGGAGGACCCCCGCGTTCGCGGCCAGCAGATCGATTCCCCCGGCGCGCTTCGCGAAGCGGTCGATCGCCTTTCGCACCTGGCTCCACCTGGTGACGTCGGCCGCCAGCGGCAGGTGCGGCCCGGCGGGGCTCTCGGGAAGGTCGGCGGCGAGCGCCTCCACCCCCTCGCGACCGCGGGCCACCAGGCCGAGCCGCGCTCCGCGCGCGGCGAGGGCGACGCTCAAGGCGCGCCCGATTCCCCGCGACGCGCCGGTGACGATCGCCCGGGTGCCCGGCTCGATCCGCACCGGCGCATCCTTACACGCCCACTCTCCGCGGGCGCGGACGGGCCTAGTATGGGAGCCATGGCGCAGGTGGAGGCCACGGTCGCCGAGGAGGAGTACCTCCAGATCATGTTCTGGCTCGAGGAGGCGGGGCTGCCGATCACGGGGGCGAACATCGCCCGCGCGATGCAGCTCTCGGCTCCGACCGTGCACGAGATGATCGGCCGCCTGGAGCGCGACGGGTACGTCGAGCGTCGCCCGGACAAGTCGCTCGCGTTCACCGGCGAGGGCCGCGAGCACGCCCAGGCGATCGTCCGCCGCCACCGGTTGATCGAGCGCTTCCTGACCGACGTGCTCGGGGTCCCGTGGGACGAGGTCCACGAGGAGGCCGAGCGCCTCGAGCACGCGATGTCCCCGGTGCTCGAGGAGCGGATGCTCGCCGCGATCGGCGACGCGAAGACCTGTCCGCACGGCCACCCCCTGATCGAGGGAGCGCGGGAGCAAGGGGCCCTGCTCGCCGACGTCGAGCGCGGCGCGAGCGTCCGCGTGCTGCGCTTCGAGAACGAGGCGGAGGAGCTGCTTCGCTACCTGAAGGACGCGGGGCTTCGGCCGGGCCTCGACGGGACCCTGGAGAGCTCCACGCGCAACGAGGTGGTCCTCACGTCCGACGACGGGCGCCACGTGGTCTCGCGCAGCGTCGCCGAGACGGTGTCGGTGCGCGCGGACCCGGCCCCGCCGTCGCGGGCACCGCTACCGGAGCAGCTCGAGCTCTCGAGCGACCGTTACGGCCGCTAGAGCTCGCCGCAGATCTGCCGCAGCCGCCGGTAGAGCGCCTGGTCCTGCGGGCGCATCGCGTACTCCCGACGCCGGACCGAGGCCTCGTGCTCACGTACCGCCGATGCCAGGGCCGAGAAGCGTCGCTCGGCGAGGTTGCGCTCGCTCACCGGATCGAGCTTGCGCATCCCCTCGACCATCGTGATTGGGCTCAACTGCTCACCTCCTGCTCTCGTCACGGGACTTGATCGCGTCGCGGTGAAGCTACGGCGCCTGCCTAAGCGCCGTGTAACGCGGCCGTAAAGATCCACTGAGCGCGATGACCGACCTCTACGACCTCTCCTGCGTCGTCCACGTCCACTCCACCTACTCGGACGGGACCGCGAGCGTGCCGGAGATCCTCGACGCCGCGCGCGACTGCGGCCGCGAGGCGGTGCTGCTCACCGACCACGACTCGCTGGGAGCGAAGCAGGATGGGTGGGAGGGGTGGCACGACGGCGTGCTGCTGCTCGTCGGGACCGAGATCTCGCCGAAGGCGGGGCACTACCTCGCCTTCGGGCTCGACGAGAAGATCGACCACCGGGGGCTCTCCGAGTGGGAGATCGTGCGGGCGGTTCGGGACGCGGGCGCGATCGGGATCGCCGCCCACCCGTTCTCCCGCTCGACGCGGATCATGGGGATCGTCCCGCGCCCGCACCCATGGCGGTCGCTGGAGGAGGTGGACGGGATCGAGCTCTGGAGCGTCCTCACCGACGCCGCCGACTCATGGGGAGGCCCGCGGCAGCTCTACCGCTTCCTGCGCGATCCGCTGGCCAACCTCGACGGGCCCCCCGCCGCCAATCTCGCGGCATGGGACGAGCTGTGCCAGCGTCGCAGGGTGACCGCGATCGGCAGCGTCGACGCCCACCAGAGCGGCGTGCGCCTCCCGGCGATCGGCGCGATCTCGCCAATGCCCAACCGCCGCTACTTCGGGCTCCTCGGCACCCACGTCCTCTGCCGCCGGGAGCCGACGCGAGAGCTCGACCGCGATCGCGCCGAGGTCCACGACGCGCTTCGCGCGGGCCGCTGCTACGTCGCGCTGGACGCCCTGGGCGATCCGCGCGGCTTCGCCTTCTGGGCCGAGCGGGACGACGAGGCCCTCGCGATGGGAGACGAGGCGGGAGGGCGCGGCTGGACGCTTCGCGTCCGCCTGCCCCGGGCAGCCTCCGTGCGCATCCTGCGGGACGGCGAGCCGATCGCGCGTCGCGACGCGAGCGCCGTCGAGCAGGAGGCCCCCGGCGCCGGAGCCTACCGCGTCGAGGCGTGGCTCGATCGCGGCGGCCGCGAGCGCGTCTGGATCCTCTCGAACCCGATCTACCTACGCGGGGCTGGCCGCTCGAAGGCGCTCGAGTGATCCGGCGATCCTCGACACGCCCTCGCCGATGCGGTCCGGCGGGACGCTCGCGAACGAGAGCCGCATGCTCGAGCGGCCGCCCTCGAGCATGAAGTCGCAGCCGGCGATGAACGCGACCTGCTCCTCGAGCGCGGTCGAAAGCAGCTCGTCGCAGTCGACGTCGTCGCCCAGGGTCAGCCAGAGGAAGTAGCCCCCGCCGGGCTCGACGAACTCGGCCTCCGAGAGGCTGTCGCCGAGGGCGGCCACCAGCGCGTCGCGGCGCTCGCGCAGGGCCCCCCTGACGAACTCGATGTTCCGGTCGAGGGCGCCGGAGCGACAGAGGTCCCAGACGATCGACTCGGCGAGCATGTTGGGGGAGATGTAGATCTCGTTCGCCCGCTTGGCAAGGGCCGCGATCTCGTCGGGAGGCCCCGCGAGGTAGCCGACCCGCACCCCCGGGCTCACCGTCTTCGAGAAGGACGACGCGTGGATCACGCGGCTCTCGGGATCGAGAGAGAGCATCGTCATCGGCGGGCTCCCCTCGAACGGAAGCTCCCGGTAAGGATCGTCCTCGAAGATCCAGAAGTCGCGCTCGGCTGCCAGCTCCACGAGGCGGCGGCGCTTCGCGTCCGAGAGGGTGCACCCCGCCGGGTTGTGGAAGTTCGGGATCACGTGGACGAGCTTCACCGGCCCGTCGTCCAGGACGCGCTCGAGCGCCTCCGTGTCGATCCCGTCGTCCTCGAGCGCGACGCCCACCCGCTCCGCGCCGAGCTGCTGGAGCAGGAGCAGCGTCCGATCGTAGGAGGGCTGCTCGACGACGACGCGATCGCCGGGCGAGACGAGGTGCTGGAACAGGAGCGCCCCCGCCTCGAGGGAGCCGTTCGTGATCATCACCCGATCGGGATCGGCCAGGCCGTGGCGCTCGGCCACCCACTCGCGGAGCCCCGGGTGCCCGACGCCGGTGCCGTAGGAGAGCGCCCGCTTCCAGTCGTCCGCGAGCGCGCGCTGCGCCGCCTCCCGCACCGCCTCCGCCGGGAGGATGTCGGCGCTGGGCGCCCCGCGGGCGAAGCTGATCAACTCGGCGGCCACCGGGCGAGTATAGGAACGAGGCCGGGCGGCCGGGCGGTCCGCTCGGCCTACGCCCGAGCGCCGATCGCCTCGGCGGCGAGCCGCGCGGTCTCGGTCGGGGAGCGCCCGACGCGGACGCCGCGGGCCTCGAGCGCCTCCTGCTTCCCCTCGGCGGTCCCGGAGGAGCCGGAGATGATCGCCCCGGCGTGGCCCATCTGCTTGCCGGGGGGAGCGGTGAACCCGGCGATGTAGGCGACCACCGGCTTCGACACGCGCTCGGCGATGAAGTCCGCCGCGCGCTCCTCGGCGTCGCCGCCGATCTCGCCGACCATCACGATCAGCTCGGTCTCGTCGTCCCCCTCGAACAGGGTGAGGACGTCGATGAAGTCCGAGCCGACGATTGGGTCGCCTCCGATGCCGACGATCGAGGAGTTCCCGACGCCCGCCTGCTTGAGCTCGTTTCCGATCTGGTACGTCAGCGTGCCGGACTTGGAGACGACCCCGATCGGCCCCGGGTCGAAGAACTGCGCGGGGATGATGCCGACGTTCGACTTCCCGGGCGAGAGCACTCCGGGGCAGTTGGGGCCGATCAGCCGGACGCCGGCTTCCTTAGCCCTCCAATAGATCCCCAGCATGTCGAAGACGGGGATCCCCTCGGTGATCGCGATCACCGTCGCGACCCCCGCGTCGATCGCCTCCTCGATCGCCGGCGCCGCGAACCGCGCCGGGACGAAGATCATCGAGGTGTTGGCGCCGTGCTCCGCGACCGCCTCGGCGATCCGCTCGTACACGGGGATACCCTCGACGTCCTGGCCCCCCTTGCCCGGGGTCACTCCCGCGACGACGTCGGTGCCGTAGGCGCGGTTGCGAAGGCCGTGGAAGCTGCCCTCGCGTCCGGTCAGCCCGGAGACGACCAGCCGGGTCTCCTCGTCGACGACGATCGCCATCAGGCGCTCGCCATCTCCACCACGCGCTCGGCGGCGCCCAGCATCGTCTTCTCGACCTGAAGCCGGGGCAGGTCCGCGTCGGCGAGGAGGCCCAGCCCCTCCTCGGAGTTGGTGCCGTCCAGCCTGACCACGAGCGGCACGTCGATCTGGATCCGGGTCGAAGCCTCGATGATGCCCTTGGCGATCTCGTCACAGCGGGTGATCCCCCCGAAGATGTTGAACAGGATGGCGTTCACGTTCGGGTCCGACGTGATCACGTCGAGGGCGTCGACGATCGTCTCGGCCTTGGACCCGCCGCCCGCGTCGAGGAAGTTGGCGGGCCTCCCGCCGGCCTGCGCGACGACGTCCAGGGTCGACATGCAGAGGCCCGCGCCGTTGCCGAGGATGCCGATCTCGCCGCCGAGCTTGACGTACGTGAGGCCCTTCTCCTTGGCCATCTGTTCCTGAGGGTCCTCCGCCGAGCGATCCCGCAGGTCGGCCAGCCCCTCGTGCCGGAAGGTGGCGTTGTTGTCGATCGTGACCTTCGCGTCCAGCGCCACCACGTCGCGATCCGAGGTGACGATCAGCGGGTTGATCTCGATCAGGGTCGCGTCCTCGGCGAACGCCACGTCGTGGAGCTTGACCAGGAGCTCGGCGACGTGGTCGGTCACGTCTTCGTCGATCCGGGCGTCGATCGAGAGCTCCCTGGCGGCCTCGGAGGCGAACTCCCCGCCCGGGTCGACGTGGCGCCTGATGAGTGCCGACGGGTCGGTGTCCGCCATCTCCTCGACGTCCATCCCCCCCATCCGGGAGAGCATCGCGAGGAGCTTCTTCTCCGAGCGGTCGAAAATGATCGAGGCGTAGTACTCGGCGTCGATCTTCGACGCCCGCTCGACCCAGACCTCGTGCACGGTGAGGCCACGGATCTCCATGCCGAGGATCGCCTCGGCGTGCCTCAGGGCTTCCTCGCGGTCGTTCGCGATCTTGATCCCGCCCGCCTTGCCGCGCTTGCCGATCCGCACCTGGGCCTTGACCACGCACGGATAGCCGACCTCATCGGCGGCCTCGGCCGCGGCGGGAACCGAGTCCGCGACGCGACCATCGGGCACGGCCACGCCGTGCCTGGCCAGGAGCTGCTTGCCCTGATACTCGAGTAGGTCCACTGGGGCGAGGCGGCAGCCTATCCCAAGGACCTCGGGCCGAACGAGCTGCGCTGCTTGCGATAATCCCGCGCCCTGGCCAGCAGCCGAGAACCATGCCACTCCCGAAACTCAAGGACATCCAGCGGGTGACCACCGATTGCTATGGGTCGCTGATCGATTGGGAGAAGGGCATCCTCGACGCGTTCCAGCGGGAGGCTGAGCGCGACGGATTCAGCTTCGAGGAGGGGCCCTTCATGGAGCGCTTCTTCGAGATCGAGGCGGAGATCATCCGCGGCTCCTATGAGCTGTACGCGGAGGTCCTGCGCCGGGTCGCCGTCCGGACGGCGAAGGAGATCGGCTGGGAGATCGAGCCCTCGCGGGCGCAGTTCCTGCCCGACAGCGTCCCTCGATGGCTTCCGTTCCGGGAGGCGAATGCCGCGATGGACCGGCTGGCCAAGCGGTACGAGGTCGGGATCGTCTCGAACATCGACGACAAGCTCCTCGGCGTCTCCCGGCGTCACCTGAGGACCGAGCTCGGCCTGGTCGTAACGGCCCAGCAGGTGCGCAGCTACAAGCCGGACCCGGCTCACTTCAAGGAGTGCGCGCGCCGGATGGGCGGCAAGAAGGGGTGGGTGCACATCGGAAGCGGATACGACACCGACGTCGGCCCACTCCTCAAGATGAACGTCCCGGTGATCTGGGTGAACCGCAAGGGCGAGAAGCTCGAGGGCCGCAAGGCGCCGACCGCGACCGTGAAGAACCTTCGCGACGCGGCGAAGCGACTTGGCGCCGGCTGATCTCGATCCGGCGGAGGGGCCGTGAGCAAGCGGGCAGCCGACGAGGCGACGGGCCCCCCCGTCTCGCCCGACCCGGCGGACGAGGCGATGGTGGCGCGGGCCCACGAGCGCTTCCGGGCGGAGCGGCGCCGGACGCGCCGCCGCCGATCAGAGGCGGATGGCGCGCTTCCCAACCTGGTCGTGATCGGGGGGCTCAAGTGCGGGACGACGAGCCTTCACCACTATCTCAACCTGCATCCGGAGGTGGCGATGTCCCGCCCAAAGGAGCTCAACTTCTTCGTCGCCGAGCTCAACTGGCCGCTGGGGACCGCCTGGTACGCGACGCACTTCGACTCCGCGGTGCCGGTACGCGGTGAGAGCTCCCCCCACTACACGAATCTGCCCCGCTTCCACGGCGTCGCCGAGCGGGTCAGCGCCACGCTGGATCGGCCCCGCCTCATCTACGTCGTCCGCGACCCGGTCGACCGCATGCTCTCGCACTACCTTCACAACGTCGGCGGGGGGTATGAGCGGCGGGAGCTCGCGGACGCGCTCGGCGACCCGGCGAGCTCCTACATCGCCCGCAGCCGCTACTTCTTCCAGCTGGAGCCGTACCTGCGGACCTTCGGGCGCGAGCGAATCGAGATCGTGGGTCGCGAGGAGCTGAAGGAGGACCGCGAGGGGACGATGAGGCGCGTGTTCGGCTTCCTCGGCGTCGACCCGTCATTCACCTCGGACCAGTTCGACCGCGAGTGGGAGACCGGGACCGCGAAGGGAGGCGGGCGCTTCCGGATCATGGACCGCGCGGTTCGCGTTCCGGGGCTTCGCGCCCTCGACCGGAACTTCGACCGTCTACCCGAGTCGCTGCGCTGGGTCGTCGAGCGCCTGGTTCACGATCCCGAGTCGGGCGAGGTGCCAAAGCCGGCGGTCCCGTCGGGGCTGCGGGACGAGCTCGACGATCTCCTTCGCGAAGACGTCGAGCGCCTCGAGGAGGTTGCCGGCCGGCGTTTCGCCTGGCGTCGCGCCTAAGCTTGCCCCGTGCGCGTATCCGTCGCAGCGGACGAGCGGGCCGGGGTCGCCGAGGCGGTGGTCGAGGAGCTTCGGCGCCGCGGACACGACCCGATCGTCCACGGGGCGCTCTCGGGGTCCGAGCGCGACGACTGGGCCTGGGCGAGCGAGGCGGCGGCGCGCGACGTCGCCGAGGGACGCGCCGAGCAGGCGGTCGTCTGCTGCTGGACCGGGACCGGCGCCTCGATCGCGGCCAACAAGGTGGCGGGCGTGCGGGCCGCGCTCTGTGTGGACGCGCAGACCGCCGCCGGCGCGCGGCGCTGGAACGACGCCAACGCGCTCGCGATCAGCCTCCGCGCGACGTCCGAGGCCGAGCTTGGCGAGATCCTCGACGCGTGGTTCTCCTCCGAGCCAAGCCGCGAGGGCGAGGATCGCGACAACGTCGACCACCTCTCCGAGATCGAGTCAGGAAGCCCGCGCGCCGGATAGCCTCCGGCCATGCGCCGGCTGCTCCCCGATCCGGGCCCGACGACCGTCGCCGACCAGCTCGCGACGCTCGACGTGCTCGACCAGCCGGACAGCGATCGGCCCTACGTGTGCACGAACTTCGCGCTAACGGTCGACGGCAAGGCCACGCTGCACGGGCGCTCGGGGCCGATCGGCAGCGAGACCGACACGCAGATGCTGGTGGGTCTCCGGACCAAGGTCGACGCGGTGATGATCGGAGCCGGGACCATGCGCGCCGAGCGGTACGGACGGCCGCTCGGGGACCCCGAGAAGCGCGGTCGCCGCGAGCGCGCGGGACTTTCGCAGGACCCGCTGCTCGTGATCGTCAGCGGGCGACTCGACGTCCCGTGGGACGCCTCCGTGTTCACCGACCGCGGGGCCCGCGTCCTGATCTTCACCGCCTCGGAGGCGGATCCCCCCGAGACCGCCGCCGCGGTTCGCGTCGTTCGCCACTCCCAGCGGGTCGAGCTGCGGGAGGCGCTCGCGTACCTGCGAGCCGAGAGAGGGGTCCGCGCCCTCCTCTGCGAGGGGGGGCCTCGCCTCCACGCCCAGCTGATCGACGCTGGGCTGGTCGACGAGCTCTTCGTGACGATCGCGCCCAAGCTCGCCGGCGGCGAGGGCCCCAGCCTCGTCACCGGGCTTCCCGAGGTCGAGCGCCCGCTGGAGCTCGTGTGGCTGCTCGACGACGGCGGCGAGCTGTTCGGCCGCTACAGGGTCCCGCGGCCCTAGACGAGCGAACGCCACATCGCGCACGCGGGTGACGTGCGGCTGCCGTCGCCGAGGCCCTAGGGGGAGGGGATCCGACCGGCCGCCTCCACCCTCTCCTCGCCGCGCCGGAGCATGCGCAGGGCGATGATCGTGCCCCCGAGGGTGGCCGCGAGCCCGAAGCTGAGCTGAACACTGAGGACACCCTCGCGGGTCCAGTAGACGTCGCGAAGGTCGAGGAGCAGCGCGGCCTCGTCGAAGGTCAGCCCGATCCCCGCTCCGAACGGAACCGCGAGCCTCCGCTCCAGCCCCTCGTCGTCGGTCAGGAGCGCCAGGGCGCCGGAGCCGAACGCGAACACGATCCCCGGGACGAAGTGGTGGATGTGGCGCCCACGCACGCGCACGTTCCCGAGCGGCCACCAGCCTCGCCTGATCCCGGCGGTGGAGAGCCTGATGAGCGCGAACGCAAACACGAACCCCGACAGCATGTTGAACAGCACGGTCTCGGTGCGCGAGGTGGCGCTGTAGCCCTCGATCAGCACGGCGACCGTGTCCTGCGTCGCCTTGCCGGCCGTCTCGAGCCGCTGCTCGGCGCCCTCGAGCGGCGTCGCCGGCACCGGGCGGCGGCGAGCCCGTCGTCGCGCGAGGCGGACGCCCTCGCCGACCAGCACCGTCCCCACGGTCCCGAGCGCGACCGCCGCCAGCCCCAGGGTGAGGCGGTCGGCGCGGCGGCGGCCGCGCGGCCGCGGGATCCGCGACGCCAGCGACATCGCTACAGGCGGACCAGGTTGGGCGCCTCGAGTCCCCGGGTGACGCCCCGGAAGTCGAGCACCCGCGACGCGCCGCGAACGACCGCCTCGTAGTCGACCTCGGGGTGGGCGGTCACGATGCAGGCGAGGTCCGCCTCGTCGAGGGCCGGCTCGAGATCGACGGAGGCCAGGGAATGCTCGGGCAGCTCCGGGACGTGCGGGTCGTGATAGCTGATCTCGGCGCCGAGCTCTCGCAATCCGGAGATGATCTTCAGGGCCGGCGCTTCACGGAGGTCGCCCACCCCGGCCTTGTAGGCGACGCCGAGGAGCAGAACGCGCGAGCCGCGGACCGGCTTCGAGACGTCGTTGAGGACGCGCTCGATCTTCTCCACGCAGAACTGCGGCTGCGACTGGTTGAGCTTCCCGGCGAGCTCGATGAACTCCGTGTAGAAGTCGTGCTCTCGGGCCTTGAACGCGAGGTAGAAGGGGTCGACCGGGAGGCAGTGGCCGCCCATCCCGGGACCGGGATCGAAGCGCATGAACCCGAAGGGCTTCGTGGCCGCGGTGTCGACGACCTCCCAGACGTCGATCCCCATGCGATCGCAAAGCTGCGCGAGCTCGTTGACGAGCGCGATGTTCACCGACCGAAATACGTTCTCGAGCAGCTTCGAAAGCTCGGCGACCTCCGGCGAGGAGACCTCGACTACCTCGTCGCAGATCAGGCGGTAGAGCCCGGCGGCCCGGCGGCGGCACTCCTCGGTCAGCCCGCCGACGACCTTCGGAGTGGTGGCGACGGTGTGGTCGGTGCGGCCGGGGTCGATCCGCTCCGGCGAATAGGCGAGGTTGAACTCCCGCCCCGCCGCGAGCCCGGACTCCTCGAGGATCGGGAGCAGCCGCTCCCGAGTGGTGCCCGGATACGTGGTCGATTCCAGCACGACCAGCCGACCCTCGTGCAGGACCCGCGAGAGCTGGGTCGCGGCGTCGACCAGATAGCTGAGATCGGGCTCGCGGTGGTTGGCGAGCGGCGTCGGCACGCAGATCACGACCGCCTCGCACGCCGCGACCGCTCGGTATTGGTCGGTGGCCGTGAACCGCTCGGCGACGCTCCGCAGGCGCTCCGAGGTGACATCCTCGACGTCGGACTCGCTCCTTCGCAGGCGCTCGAGCCGGCGCGGGTCCGCGTCCACGCCGACGACGTCGCATCCCGCCTCCGCGAAGGCCACGCCGAGAGGCAACCCGACGTAGCCGAGCCCGATGACTCCTACCTTCATCGCGCGCAGTTTAGGTTCCCCGGACCCAAGCGGCCACGGTCTCGGCGTCCTCCGCAAGCTCGGCGTCAGCGAGGCTCGCGATCAGCCGCCAGTTCAGGTCGGTGGGGCCAGCCCGCGGCCGAGGGCCCGCGACGCGGGCCACCGGCACCTCGAGCTTGCTCGCCACGATCAGCGCGGCGAGTGCGGCGTCCGAGTCGCCCTCGAGCACCACCGCGTTGGCCGGCCGGTCGGCGAGCAGGCGCTCGAGCGCGACGATCCCTCCGGCGAGCGCGGCGATCCCGCCTTCGCCCGGAGGCGCGCCACCCGGGCGCTCCACCTCGATGCCGGCCCGCTCGAGGCCGGCGGCGAGCCGGTCCGCGCGTTCACCGTCGCCGACGATCAATGCCCTCATTGCGGAAAGGCTTACCGATCCGCCGCGATCGCGTGTCGAAACCGCCATACGGGGTAGATAGGTTCCGATGCTGATGAAGCGAATTCTCGTCCCGCTCACGCTCGGCGTCGGGGCCACACGGCACCTCATCTGGTATCTGAGCTACCACGTCACCGGCGAGGCTCGCGCCGACGACTAGGCCGACTCGCGGGAGGTAGGCGGATGGACGGCCTGATGATGGACCGCCCGCTCCTCGTCAAGCAGATCGCCGAGCGGGC
>DATGAF010000007.1:0-7014 GCA_035313645.1 Solirubrobacterales bacterium | reverse complement strand
CGAAGATGAGACCCGAATGCGGCCAACACAGCTCTTCCCCTGTCCATCCTTCTCCCCGTTCGCTCCCGAGTCGGCGCGAGCCTAACGCCTCTCCCCCTCTTCTGCAAATCGCCCCGTAGGAGCGCTATCCAGCGATCAGCGGCAAAAGCGCGCCGAGCTTGACCTCGGTCTCGGCAAGCTCGGCGGTCGGGTCCGACGCGGCGACGATCCCGTTGCCCGCGAACAGGTGGGCGCTCCGGTCGCGGAGGAGCGCAGAGCGAATCGCGACGCAGAACTCCCCGTCCTCGGCGGCGTCCATCCACCCGACGGGCCCCGCGTACCACCCGCGGTCGAGACCCTCGAGCTCGGCGATCGCGGCGAACGCCGCGTCGCGCGGCTCGCCCCCCACGGCGGGGGTTGGATGCAGGAGTCCCGCGAGCTCGATCGCCGAGCGCGGGTCCGAGAGCTGGGCGTGAATGGGCGTCCCGAGGTGCTGGATGTTGGCGACCTTGACCAGGTCCGGCTCCGGCGCCGACTCGACCCAGACCGCATGGGCTCGCAGGGACCGCTCGATCCGCCGCACGACGATCTCGTGCTCCCGGCGGTCCTTGGCGGAACGGCGAAGCTGCTCGCCGAGGTGGTCGTCGACCGACGGATCGGCGCTTCGCCGGGTCGAGCCGGCAAGCGCCACAGTCGCGGCGCCGGCGCCGCGGCGGCGAACGAGGAGCTCGGGGCTGGCGCCCAGGAACGCCGCCTCGGGCGACCCGCAGCAGAAGCAAAAGCACGAGGGAAACAGCTCTCTCAGGGCGCCGAAGAGCGCGGCCGGGTCGTGCGCCCGCCTGGCCTCGACCACGACCTCGCGGGCGAGGACCACTTTCTCGAGCTCGCGGCCCCTGATTCGCTCCACCGCCCTCGCCACCGAGCGCTCGTAGCGCTCCGGCGGCGCGGCACTCGCGATCCGGACCTCGCCGCTCGGGTCCGGGTCCAGCAGGGGGAGCGACGCGGGGCGAAGCGCCCCGACCCGCGCGCGGAGCCGCGCCACCGCCGCCTCGCCGTCGAGGCCGGAGCCCGCGAGCACGGTGAGCGTCAGGTGGGAGCGACCCCCGACGCGGTGCAGCAGGACCTCCGGCATGACGAGGAGCGCCGGGGGGAACGAGGACCACTGGGGCTCGCGCCCGCCATTCGGGGCGAACGCCAAGCCCCCCACCCAGGCCGGGCCGGCCGCGGCGGGCAGCTCGGACGGCTCGCTCGACAGCCGCCCCCTGGTGACGCGCTCGCAGGCGGCGACCAGGTCGCGGAACCGCTCGGGGCCGCGCGAGGCGACTTCGTGCGCGCTGCCAATGCCGGCGAGGGCGAACCCGTCGCGGTCGGGCTGCTCCCAACAGAACCAGCGGTCCCCGGCAAGCCGCGACGCGAACGCGACCCCGCTCGGGTCGTCGACCTCGACCGGTGCGGTGACGCTGACCAGACGCCGCGTCTCCCCGGCCTCGGCGATCAGCGATTCGAGCGAGTCGATCATCCGATCGGCGCCGGCGAGGAGCTCGCGGGTCATGGCCGACCGGCTACTGGCCGGGGCGGGAGCGGCCGATCGCGACCTCGCCCGTGCGCGCCATCTCGATCAAACCGTGGGCGCGGATCATGCGCTCGAAGGCGTCGACCTTGTCCTGCGTACCGGTCACCTCGATCGTCAGGGACCGCCGCGAGACGTCGACGATCTTGGCGCGAAAGATCTCGGCGAACTGCATGATCTCGGCCCGGCTCTCGACCGCCGCCTGGACCCGGAACAGAGCCATCTCCCTGGAGATCGTCTGATCCGGCTCCATGTCGCGGATCTTGATCACGTTGACCAGCTTGTGGAGCTGCTTCGTGACCTGGTCGATCGGGTGGACCGCGCCGTCGAGGGTCAGGGTGATCCGGGACACGTCCGGGTCCTCGGTCGGGCCCACCGCCAGGGTGTCGATGTTGAAGCCGCGCCGGCTGAAGAGCCCGGCGATCCGCGCCAGCACGCCGGGCTTGTTCTCGACCGTCAGGGAGAGGATGTGCTTTCGCCCGGTGAGCGCCCGCGAGGCCTCGAGGTCCTCGAGCATCACCACGTCGGGGGTGCCCGCCTCCATCGCTAGCCCACCATGTCTCGCGCCGCGGCGCCGGCCGGGATCATCGGGTAGCAGTTCTCGGTCTTCGAGACGTGGACGTCGAGGAGCACCGGGCCGTCGGAGTCGAGGGCGGCCCGCATCGAGTCCTTCAGCTCGCGCTTGTCGTCGCATCGGAGCCCGGTCCATCCGAAGGCCTCGGCGAGCTTCACCCAGTCCGGGCTGGGGCCCATCTCCACCGCCGAGTACCGCCCCTCCCAGAAGAGCTCCTGCCACTGGCGGACCATCCCCATGTAGCCGTTGTTCATCAGGAAGACCTTGACGGGGATTTCGTGGACCGCGGCCGTTGCGAGCTCCTGGCAGACCATCACGAGGCTCCCGTCGCCCGCCAGGCAGACGACCGCGTCATCGGGCCGCGCAACCTTGGCGCCGATCGCGGCGGGGAGCCCGAACCCCATCGTCCCGAGCCCGCCCGAGTTGATCCACTGCCGGGGACGGGAGAAGTGGTAGTACTGCGCCGCCCACATCTGGTGCTGGCCGACGTCGGAGGTGATGATCGCCTCGCCCTCGGTCGCCTCGTACATCGCCTCGATCATGAACTGGGGCTTGATCTCCGAATCGGTCGAGTCCTCGTAGCCGAGTGGGTGCTCGTCCTGCCAGGCGCGGATTTGCCGCCACCAGTCGTCCAGCCTGGACCCGTCGGCCTTCAGCGCTCGGTACTCGCGGGTGAGCTTCGGCAGGACGTCCCTGGCGTCGCCGACGATCGGGATGTGCGCGGGGACGTTCTTCGAGATTTCGGCCGGGTCGATGTCGATGTGGACGAACTTGGCCCGCGGGGCGAACTCGGAGAGCTTTCCGGTGATCCGGTCGTCGAACCTGGCCCCGACGGCGAGGATCAGATCGGCGTTGTCCATCGCGTAGTTGGCGGTTCGCGTGCCGTGCATCCCGAGCATCCCGAGCCACTGGTCGTGCGGCGCCGGGAACGCGCCGAGCCCCATCACGGTCAGGGTCACCGGAAGCTTGTCCGAGGCGACGAAGTCGATCAACTCCTGCGAGGCGCCCGCGTTGATCACCCCTCCTCCCGCGTAGATCACGGGTCGCCGGGCGTTGGCGAGGGCCTTCGCCGCGATCCGGATCTGCTTGATGTTGCCCTCGGTCGGCGGCTTGTAGCCGGGAAGGTCGGGCGGGCCCTCGGCCGGCTCGTACTCGATGTCGGCTCGTGAGAGGTCCTGGGGGACATCGACCAGGACGGGGCCCGGCCTCCCGGTCGATGCGATGTGGAACGCCTCGTGGATGTACTCGGGGATCTGGCGTGGGTCGGTGACCAGAAACGAGTGCTTGACGATCGGCAGCGTGATCCCGGTCACGTCGGCCTCCTGGAACCCGTCGGTGCCGATCAGCTCGGTGCGCACCTGCCCGGTGATGAACACCGTGGGCACCGAGTCCATCATCGCGTCGGCGATCGCGGTGACCAGGTTGGTGGCGCCGGGCCCCGAGGTGGCGAAGGCCACACCGACGCGTCCCGACGCCTTCGCGTAGCCCTCCGCCGCGTGACCGGCCCCCTGCTCGTGGCGAGCCTGGATGTGGATCAGCTCGGCGTCGTAGAGCGCGTCGTAGGTCGGCAGGTTGGCGCCGCCCGGGATGCCGAAGACGTGCTCGACCCCCTCGCCCTTCAGCGCTTCGCACAATGCATCGGCAGCACGCATGGGCAGGGATTGTAGGGAGCGGGGTTTTTCGATCCCCGCGTCCGCCCGGGCGCCGCTCAGCGGCGACGGCGCTCGGCTGCGGCGCCGGCCAGCTGCGCCACCGCGACGACGAAGACGAGGATCGCCGCCGTGGTCGCGATCCCGACCAGGCCCCTGAGCAGGCTCGCGCCGTAGGCGAGGTGGGCGAAGAGCCCCATCGCCAGAAGCGATCCGACGAGGAGCGCGGGGAACGCGAGCCCGAGGCCACCGTCCTCCGCGCGGTCCGCTCGGCGGCCGCCCGCCCTCATCCGCCGATCGGCGCCCTGGGGTTGGCGCCCCAGAAGACCAGGGTCCCCATCATCCCGATGATGTGGACCAAGACCACGTTCAAGACCATCGACTTCGCGGTCGCCGTACCCACCCCCACCGGCCCGCCAGAGGCGGTGTAGCCGTAGTAGCAGCCGACGAGGACGATCGCGGTCGCCATGAACATCGCCTTGATCAGACTGAATAAGAGGTCGGGCGGGTTCTGGAACTCCCAGAAGATCAGCGAGTAACCGCCCCGCGAGACGTCGCCGATCTGGACCACCACCGCGAGGTAGGAGGCGAAGTAGCCGACCCCGATTCCCGCCAGGTAGATGAACGGCAGGCACATCCACGCCCCCAGGAGGCGGGTCGCGGCAAGGAAGGTCATCGGCTCCACGCCCATCACCTCGAGGGCGTCGATCTCGTCCGAGATCCGCATCGCCCCGAGCTCGGCCACGATCCCGGTGCCGACCTTGGCGGCCATCATGTAGCCGAACGCGTAGGGGATCACCTCGCGCAGGTCGCACCAGGCGGCGAAGACGCCGGCATTGGAGGGGGCCCCCACCGAACGCGAGAAGTACGCGCCCTCGATCCCGCACTGGAGGCCGAGGATGAAGACGAGCCCCCAGATCACGATCGCCGAGCCGAGGATCAGGATCCCCGCCTGGCGGAGCGCCTCGCCGAAGAACCCGAGCACGCGGCCGGAGTAGACGAGCCCCATCGTCCGCCCGCAGAAGCGCGCGATCTCGCCGAGCGAGGCGAGCCAGTCGCGGGGGAGGGTCAGCCAGCTCAAGCGGTGCCTCTCCTTCGCCTGCGGGCGCTCACCTCGCGAAGGATCGGGAACGAGCGGCTGCTCGGCAATCGACGGCTGAGCAAGGTCGCGGGCTGAAATTCGTACAAAGTTCGAACTCGTGTCGCTCGTCGACACTCGACGTGGACTGCGCGTGCGTTCTCGAGGCTCGGCCGCCGCCCCGCCGGTAGCTTTTGTTCGATGTCCGGGGCCCCGCAAGCCGAGGTGTTCTCCCTCGCGTCGGAGCTCGAGGCCGGGCTCGATCGGCTCACCGATGAGACATTTCGCCACATGGAGGGAACGCTCCCGGAGGACCTGCGCGAGCCCCCGCTGTGGCAGGAGGTGCGGAGCTTCACCCGCGACAGCATCCAGGCCGAGCTGCAGAACCTGAAGCTCGGCGGTCGGCTACCCGAGCGCTGCCCGGAGATCGACGCCTACGGGGCCCGGCGGGGCGCCGAGACGGACACCTCGCTGAGCGTGCTCCTCGACGGGTACCGGGCCGGGCACAGGGCGCAGTGGGAGGCCTGGTGGGGACTGATCGAGCGATCCGACTTCGCGGACGGGCTTCGAGCCGAGCTGCTTCGCTACGGCTCGAGCTTCTTCTTCAGGTACGCCGCCCGTCTCAGCGCCCTCGTGACCGACGAGTACATGGCGGCGCGCGACCGGATGCTCAGCAGCCAGGAGCACCGGCGCATGCTCCTCGTGCGCGAGCTCCTCGAGGGCAAGGAGGTCGATGCCGGGGCGCTCGAGTACCCGCTCGCCCGCCGGCATCTCGGCTGCCTGGCGTGGGGGTCGGGCGGAGACGAGGCCGCCCGCGAGCTGGCGAAGGCGCTCGACGGACGGTTGCTGCTCCTGGCCGGCGGATCGGAGGTCTGGTGGGCGTGGGTTGGGATCCGGGACGACGAGGCCGACCGGGCACGCGAGAGGGCGGCCCGATTCGACCCTCCGCCCGGAGTCGGGATGGCTCTCGGCATCGACTACCCCGGTCGCGACGGGTTTCGCCGCACGCATCGCCAGGCGCTCGCCGCGTACCGCGCGGCGCTTCGCTTCGACCGGCGCCTGGTTCGCTACCGCGACATCGCGCTCGAGTTCCTCGCCAGTCGCGACGAGGAGGCGGCGCGCGAGTTCATCGCGGCGGAGCTGCGCGGGCTCGCCGGGAACGACGCGCGCTCACGAAGGCTGCGGACGACGCTCCTCGCCTACTTCGCGTCGGGGCAGAACGCGCGCCAGGCCGCCCGCATGCTCCGCATCCACCACCAGACCGTGGCCGCGCGGCTGAAGGTCGCCGAGGAGCGGATCGGCTATCCGGTCGCCCGCCGGCGACTGGAGCTCGAGACGGCGCTGCGCCTGGCGCGCTACCTGGGGCCCTAGGGGATCGAGATCCTGAACTCGCAGCGCTTGCCTCGGTCGCGATTGGGGCCCCCCGCGCAGAGGTCATGCCTCGGCCCGCCATTTAGACGATCGCGCCCCGCGGCGCCGTTCAGCACGTCTTTCGCGCCTCCATGGCTCGCGCCGGAATCGGCGTGGTTGTCGCCGTAGAGGCGGTCGGGCCCTGCCAGGCCGTGGAGACGGTCCCTCCCTCCACGGCCCGTCGCGACCCCGGTTTTCGTGTAGCTGTCACCGATCACGACGTCCGCCTTCGGGCCCGCGTTCAGGACGTCGTCCCCATGGCCGATCGCAACCCCGAACGGCGAGTAGCTGTCGCCGATCACGAGGTCGTTCCCAGCCATTCCGTAGAACACGTCCGAGCTGCTGCCGCGCGCGATTCCGCCAGACTGCGCTGCCTCATCGCCGATCAGCATGTCGTTCCCCTTTGAGCCGGAAAACACGTCGTGCTTCTTCCCCCCGATCATGATGTCGTTGCCGGAGGCGCCGCCGAGCACGTCCTTGCCGGGCCCGCCGCAGATCACGTCGTCACCGTGGCCGCCTTTCACGTGGTCCCTTCCACCCCCCGCGACGATCACATCGTCGTGTGCGGTGCCCCTGATGTGGTTGCCGTGATGCCCACCCACGATCGTCGCCGTTCTGCCGAAGCAGGTCGGTCTTCCGCGCCCACTGGAGGCCGGCGCGAGCGATAGGAGCACGGCGAGCGTCGCCGCCCAGACCGCGAGCGCACCACAGCGGCGAGGGTGTAGATAGCGTGATAGCGCGGGCCGACCGCGCC
>DATGAF010000006.1:0-20078 GCA_035313645.1 Solirubrobacterales bacterium | reverse complement strand
CCCCGCCACCGAGCACGCAGGCAACTCCAAGAATGGCGACAAGGCGCCCCCCGAGATCGCCCGGGCTCACCACGGCTCCCTCTCCCACGAGGAGCGCGCCCTGGTCGAGGAGCTGCTCAAGTCGGGTGAGCTGCCCTGCCTGGTGGCCACCTCCTCGCTCGAGCTCGGGATCGACATGGGCGCCGTCGACCTGGTGATCCAGGTCGAGTCGCCGAAGTCGGTGACGCGCGGGCTGCAGCGGATCGGGCGCGCCGGCCACACGCTCGAGGAGACCTCGAAGGGGCGGATCTTCCCGAAGTTCCGCGCCGACCTGGTGGAGTGCGCGGTGGTCGCGCGGCGCATGCGGGAGGGCGAGATCGAGGAGACTGTCATACCCCGCAACCCCCTCGACGTCCTCGCGCAGCACCTGGTCTCGATGGTCGCCGACCGCGAGTGGGGGGTGGACGAGGTCGAGCGGCTCGTCAACGGGGCCGAGCCGTTCTCGGAGCTCTCGCGGGAACAGCTCGAGAACGTCCTCGACATGCTGGATGGGCGCTACCCGTCGGACCGCTTCGCAGAGCTTCGCCCGCGGCTGGTCTGGGATCGCACCGCCGACACGCTGCGCGGCCGGCGCGGCGCCCGGCAGCTCGCGGTGACCAACGCGGGGACGATCCCGGACCGGGGGCTCTACGGCGTCCACCTCCCAGACGGCCGGCGGGTGGGGGAGCTCGACGAGGAGATGGTCTACGAGGCCCGCCCCGGCCAGACCTTCCTGCTCGGCGCCACCACCTGGCGGATCGAGGAGATCACCCGCGACCGCGTGATCGTCACGCCGGCGCCGGGCGTTCCGGGCGCGGTGCCCTTCTGGAAGGGGGACGGGGTCGGCCGCCCGGCGGAGCTCGGTCGGGCGATCGGCGCCTTCGCGCGCGAGGCGGTGAGCGCCGATCCCGCGAAGCTCGCCGACGAGTACGACCTCGATCGGCGCGCGGCAGCGAACCTGGTCGCCTACCTGCGCGAGCAGCAGGACGCGACCAGGGTCGTGCCCTCCGACGAGACGGTGGTCGTGGAGCGCTTCCGCGACGAGATCGGCGACTGGCGCCTGTGCGTGCTCTCCCCGTGGGGCGGCCGCGTTCACGCAGCGTGGGGGCTGGCGCTGTCGGCCCGGATCCGCGACGAGCACGACCTCGAGGCCGACGCGATCTGGTCCGACGACGGGATCGTGGTTCACCTCCCCGACGCCGACTCGCCGCCGCCCGCGGACCTGGTGCTGCTCGAACCCGATGAGGTGGAGGACCTGGTGGTGCGCGAGCTCGGGGGCTCGGCCCTGTTCGGCGCCCGGTTTCGCGAGAACGCGGCGCGCTCGCTCCTGATCCCGCGCGCGTATCCCGGCAAGCGGACGCCGCTTTGGCAGCAGCGCCTCAAGTCCCAGAGCCTGCTCGAGGTGGCGAAGGACTTCCCGCGCTTCCCGGTCGTGCTCGAGACCTACCGCGAGTGCCTCCGGGACGTGTTCGACCTTCCCGCGCTCGAGCGGCTGCTCAAGGACCTGTCGACGAGGAGGATCTCGTTGGTCGAGGTGGAGACGGCGACCGCGTCGCCCTTCGCGTCCTCCCTCCTCTTCGACTACGTGGCCACTTACATGTACGAGGGGGACACCCCGAACGCGGAACGCCGCGCCGCGGCCCTCTCCCTCGACCGGGAGCTGCTCCGGGAGCTGCTCGGGCAGGAGGAGCTCCGCGAGCTGATCAATCCCGAGGCGCTCGCCGAGGTGGAGGACTCGCTTCAGGGCCGCACCGAGGCCGCGCGGGCCAAGGACCGCGACGGGCTCCAGCAGATCCTGCGACGGCTGGGCGACCTGACCCCCGAGGAGTGCGAGGAGCGCGTCGCCGACGGCTACTCGGCTCGCTCGATGCTCGACAAGCTCGAGCGCGAGCGGCGCGCCGCTTCGGTGCGAATCGCGGGCGAGGAGCGGTGGATCGCGGCCGAGGACGCGGGGCTCTACAGGGACGCTCTCGGGGTGCCGCCTCCGCCGGGGCTTCCGGACTCATTCCTGGAAGGGGTCGGCGAGCCCCTGACCGCCCTCATTCGCCGCTACGCGCGCACGCACGGGCCGTTCCCCACCGGGGCGCCGGCCCGCCGCTACGGCATCGATCCCTCGCCCGCGCTGCACGAGCTCGAGCGGCGGGGCGAGCTCGTCCGCGGTGAGCTCATGCCGGGGGGGACGGAGCGTGAGTGGTGCGACCCGGAGGTCCTGCGCCGCGTTCGGCGAGCGAGCCTCGCGCACCTTCGAGCCGAGGCCGAGGCGGTCGACGTCCGCGAGCTCGCCCGGTTCCTGCCGAGCTGGCAGAACGTGGACGCCCACCGGGCGGCGGGCGCGGGGCGGGACCGTCTGCGCGAGGCGCTCGTGCCGCTCCAGGGCGTCGCCCTGACCCCCGAGGTGTGGGAGCGGGACGTGCTGCCGCGGCGGATCGGCGCCTACAGCCCCGCCTGGCTCGACGAGCTGTGCACGAGCGGGGAGCTCGTGTGGGTCGGCGCCGGCGCGCTCGGGCGAAGCGGCGGCAAGGTGGCGATCTACTTCCGCGAGGACGTTCGCGTCGCGGGCCCCCCGCCGGCGAACGCCAAGCTCGAGCCGCCGGCGGGCCAGGCTCACGATGCGATCCGCGAGCTCCTCGGCACGCGCCCATGCTTCTGGCTGGACCTCGTCGGCGAGCTCGAGATCGGGGCGGAGGAGCTTCACGCCGCGCTCTGGGACCTGGCGTGGGCGGGCGAGGTGACGGACGACGCGTTCGCGCCCCTCAGGGCGCCGCGACTGCGAAGCGTGCAGCGCGCCGAGCGCCGCGGCCGGCGGTTCGCGGCGCGCCGCGCCGCGGCCCGGCAGGCGGTCCAGGGGCGATGGTCGCTCACCGCGCCTCTGTTCGCCGCCGCGCCTCCCGCCGGGCCGCGCCTCCGTGCCCAGGCCGAGCTGATGCTCGAGCGCTACGGGATCGTCACCCGCGAGTCGGCCCTCGCTGAGGGAGTCCCCGGGGGCTTCGCCGCGATCTACGGCGAGATGTCGAATCTCGAGATGCTGGGCTCCACCAGGCGGGGGTACTTCGTCGAGGGCCTCGGCGGCGCCCAGTTCGCGCTTGCCGGGGCGGTGGAGCGGCTCCGCTCGCTGCCGCCGCCCGATGGACGCTACGTGATCCTCGCCGCCACCGATCCCGCCAACCCCTACGGGGCGGCGGCCGCCTGGCCGAAGCGCGGCGAGGGCGGCAAGGCCTCGCGGCGGCCGAGCCGAACCCCGGGGGCCTACGTGATGCTTCGCGACGGCGATCCGCTTCTGTTCGTGGAGCGCGGCGGCCGTGGGATCCTGCGGCTCGCCGAGCTCGAGGGCGAGTCGCTCCGCGAGGCGATCGGCGAGTTGGCCGCCGCCGCCCGCGACGGGGTGCTCCCCCGGCTGGCGGTCGAGCGCCTCGACGGCGAGCCGGTGATCGGCTCGGGGCTCGAGGAGACGCTGGTGGAGGCGGGCTTCCATCGCCAGCCACGTCGCCTCGTCGCCTCGGCATAAGTGGCCGAGGGCGACACGATCCATCGCCTGGCGCGCCGCCTGGAGCGAGCGCTTGCCGGGCGGCGCCTGGTGAGCGCGACCGCGCCGAGCGCCGCGAGCCCGCTTCGGCTGCGGCCCGAGCGCCTCGCCGCGCTTCGGGGAGCGAGCCTGACCGGGGCCGAGGCGCGGGGGAAGCACCTCCTACTCCACTTCGACGACGAGCTCGCGCTTCATTGCCACCTCGGGATGAGCGGGTCCTGGCGCGTCCGCCGGGAAGGCGAGCGCTGGCCCCGCGTGGTGGCGGGGGCGTGGCTGGTCCTCGGGGCGGAGGGGATCGAGGCGGCGCAGTTCGGAGGCTCCCGGCTGGCACTTCGAACCGAGGCCGAGCTCCGCTCCGACCGGCGCCTCGCCGAGTTGGGCCCCGATCCGCTGGCGAAGGGCTTCACCGCGAACCTCGGACTGGCGGCCCTCCGCGCGACCGATCAGTCCCGAGCGCTCGGTGAGGCCCTCCTCGACCAGCGGGTGATCGCCGGGATCGGCAACGTCTACAAGAGCGAGGGCTGTCACGCGGCCTGGCTCAGCCCCTGGCGCCCGCTCGCCGAGCTCACGGACGACGATCTCGTCCGGGCCATCACCGAGACCGGCGCGCTGATGCGCTCGGGGCTTGAGCGAGGGCGTCAGCCGCACCGGATCTACCGACGGGCCGGGGGTCCGTGTCCCCGCTGCGCCACGACGATCCGCTCGGGCGGACAGGGCGACGTCAACCGCACCACGTACTGGTGTCCCGGCTGTCAGGGGTCGGTGTCCGGCCCGCGCTGAGCCGCGTGACCCCGAGGCGTCGCTCGAGCCCCAGCGCCCGGGCGAACTTCGGCGCCTCGCGTCCACCCCCCGGACGCCTGGCGCCAAAGTTCGGGCGGCGGTGGGACACCCTCCTGGCGCGCCTCGCCGCCACCCGCGCGGGCACCCGCCCCGTTCCGCGCCGGAGCGAGATAATCGGGACGTGAGGGAGGAGCGATGAGCGACGGCGATCCGATCGAGCTCCTATCGAGGGTGCCCTTGTTCTCCGAGCTCTCGCGCCGTGAGCTCGAGCGGATCTCCCGCGTCGCGATCCCGCGATCCTTCCCCGCGGGCGTCCGAGTCTTCCACGAGGGCGACCGAAGCGACGCCTGCTATCTGGTCCGCACCGGCGATCTGCGGGTGACCCGCGAGCACTCCGACGGGCGGGCGATCGCGCTCGCGACGATGGGCCCCGGCGACATCTTCGGCGAGCTTGCGATGCTCGATGGACAGGCCCGCTCGGCGAGCGTCGAGACGCTCACGGACTCGGAGCTCCTCGCGCTTCCGGCGGCAGACGTCCGGCGGTTGCTCGCCGACCACCCGGGGATCTCCGTGAAGTTGATCGCCGCCCTGACCCGCCGTCTCCGCGAGACCAACGAGCGCGTCGCGCGGCAGTCCTTCCAGACGGTGCCCAGCCGGGTGGCCGGCGTTCTCAACCAGCTGGTCGCCGAGGAGTCGGCGGCCGAGGCCTCGCGCGGGATCACGATCCGGATGACCCAGGCCGACCTGGCTCAGCTCGCAGGAACCTCGCGCGAGAGCGTCAGCCGGTTCCTGGCGACGCTGGAGCGCGCCGGAGTCGTCCGGGTCGGACGGGGCCGGGTGACGGTGGTCGAGCCCCGGCGCCTGCGCGCTTACATCTTCTGATGCGGCGCATCCCGAGCGTGGCGGAGTTCGCCACGCAACGGAGCGACATGGTCGAGCGGCAGCTCCGTCGCCGGGGAATCGTTGACGAGAGGGTGCTGGACGCGATGGAGGCGGTGCCGCGCGAGCGCTTCGTCCCGGAGGCGTACCGGCGCCGCGCCTATGCCGACTCGGCGCTCCCGATCGGCTACGGGCAGACGATCTCCCAACCCTGGATCGTGGCGGCGATCTGCGAGGGGCTCGCGCTTCAGGGCGACGAGACGGTGCTCGAGGTAGGGACTGGCTCGGGGTATTCGGCGGCGGTCATCGCCCAGCTCGCGCGGGAGGTGGCGACGATCGAGCGCGTGGACGAGCTCGCCGCCGCGGCCCGCAGGACACTCGCCGAGCTGGGGATCGGGAAGGTCGAGGTGATCGTGGGCGACGGCAGCGCCGGGTTGCCGGAGCGGGCGGCGTTCGAGGCGATCGCGGTTCACGCCACCGCGCCCTCTCCGCCGCCGACGCTGATCGCTCAGCTCGCCCCCGGCGGACGGCTGGTGGCACCGATCGCCTCGACGAGCGCCGACATGCTGACCGTCTTTCGGCGGCTCGGGGACGAGGTCGACCCGGAGACCGGAAGGGGCCTCGAGAGCAGGGTGATCGGCCCCTGCAGGTTCGTGCCGCTGATCGGGAGCGAGGGGTTTCCCGAGTAGGTGGAAGCGGTTAGGCTGCCGCCGTGAGCGCCGAGTCCAAGAAGCGGGGCCTCGCTCTGGGCGAGGCGCGATCCGGGTAGCCATGGCAGGCGGCCTGCTCGCCCTCAACTTCTTCTCCCCTGCCTTTGTGGATCAGCTGAAGCGCGGCCGAAAGACGGCGACGATCCGCCTCGGCGACAAGTCCAGAAAGTACGAGCGCGGTCAGGTGGTGTGGATCACGGTCGGCTACCAGCACAGCCCCCGCGAGAAGATCTTCGCCGCCGTCGTCGACGACGTCGAGGTGAAGCGGGTGCGCGACCTCTCGCCGCGCGACATCGAGCACGACAACCCCGAGTTCCGCCGCCTCGACGAGACCGTCGGCTTCCTCCGCCAGATATACGGCCGTGAGATCGGACGCGACGACACGGTCACCGTGATCCGATTCTCGCGGGTGGTTGAGTCCGCCCCCACGCACCTCGGGAACGGCGAGCCGCCGTCGCCGAACTGAGCGATGGCCGAGTACAGCTTCCTCACCACGTGGTGTCTCGAGGCGCCGCGCGAGCCGGTGTGGGACGCGATCTGGGAGTCCGAGCGCTGGCCCGAGTGGTGGCGCGGCGTCGTCGCCTCGCAGAGGCTCACAGAGGGTGACGAAGCCGGTGTGGGCCAGGTGGGCCGCTATGTGTGGCGCTCGCGGCTTCCCTACGACCTCGACTTCGAGATGACCACGACCCGGGTCGAGAAGCCGCACCTGCTCGAGGGTCGCGCGATCGGGGAGCTGAGCGGCGTGGGGCGCTGGCGCCTGTTCGAGCAGGACGGCGGGAGGCCCGTCACCGCGGTGGTCTACGAGTGGGACGTCGAGACGAGCAAGCCCTGGATGAACCTCCTCGCCCCCCTCGCCCGCCCCGTCTTCGCCTGGAACCACGACTGGGTGATGCGGAACGGCGGTCAGGGGCTCGCCCGCCTGCTCGGGTGCCGCCTCCTGGCCGCGGATTGATCTGAGTCGCGGCGACTCAGATCCCTTGACAAGCATCCGCCGTCGGCTACACTCATAGACGCCTTGGCACTCTCCTCTGTAGAGTGCCAGATCCAGGCAGTAGAACTTTTCGATACACGCAGGCAGACGGAGGTAGCAGACGGATGAATCTAAAGCCCCTTAGCGATCGGCTGATCGTCCAGGCGATCGAGGAGGAGGAGACGACGTCGAGCGGCATCGTCCTTCCCGACACCGCGAAGGAGAAGCCCCAGAAGGGCAAGGTGATCGCGGTCGGCGACGGGCCGATCGAGGACGGGGAGCGCCGCGCCCTCGATGTCTCAGAGGGCGACGAAGTCCTCTACAGCAAGTACGGCGGCACCGAGATCAAGGTCGACGGCGAGGACCTGCTCGTGCTGCGCGAATCGGACGTCCTCGCGAAGGTCGTCTAGGACTGGCATACCGAGACCACCGTCCACGCGGACGGTCGGGAATGACTTAAGGAGGAATAGGAGACATGCCTCACAAGGAGCTCAAGTACGACGCCGAGGCGCGCGCCGCGTTGCAGAACGGCGTCGACGCGGTCGCCAACGCGGTCAAGGTGACCCTTGGCCCGAAGGGGCGCTACGTCGTGCTCGACAAGAAGTTCGGCGCACCCACGATCACCAACGACGGGGTCACGATCGCCCGCGAAATCGAGATCGAGGACGTGTTCGAGAACCAGGGTGCGCAGCTCGTGCGCGAGGAGGCCACGGCCACCGACGACGTCGCCGGCGACGGCACGACCACGGCCACGCTGCTCGCGCAGACGATCGTCCATCACGGACAGAGAAACGTCGCGGCGGGCGCGAATCCGCTCGCCCTGCGCCGCGGCATCGAGAGCGCCGTCGACCAGGTGGTCGAGCACCTGCGCGAGAAGCAGTCGAAGGAGATCGCCGGCAAGGAGCAGATCGCCCGCGTCGCCGCGATCTCGGCGGCCGACGACGAGATCGGCAACGTGATCGCGGACGCGATCGACAAGGTCGGCAAGGACGGCGTCGTCAACGTCGAGGAAGGCCAGACCTTCGGCATGGAGCTCGAGTTCACCGAGGGGATGCAGTTCGACAAGGGCTACATCTCGCCGTACATGGTCACCGACCAGGAGCGGATGGAGGCGGTGCTCGAGGATCCGTACATCCTGATCGCGAATCAGAAGATCGGCTCCGTACGCGACCTCCTGCCGGTGCTCGAGCAGGTGATGCAGAGCGGCAAGCCGCTCATGATCGTCGCCGAGGACGTCGAGGGCGAGTCGCTGGCGACCCTCGTGGTCAACAAGCTCCGCGGGACCTTCACCGGCGTGGCCGTGAAGGCTCCCGGCTTCGGCGATCGCCGCAAGCGGATGCTGGAGGACATCGCGATCCTCACCGGTGGCGAGGTGATCACCGAGGAGATGGGCCTGAAGCTCGAGAACACCCAGGTCTCGCAGCTCGGGCACGCCCGCCGCGTGGTCGTCTCCAAGGACACCTCGACGGTCATCGACGGTGCCGGCGAGAAGCAGCAGATCGAGGGTCGGATCAACCAGATCCGGGCCGAGATCGACACCACTGACTCCGACTTCGACCGCGAGAAGCTCCAGGAGCGGCTCGCGAAGCTCGCGGGCGGCGTCGCGGTGGTCAAGGTCGGCGCTGCGACCGAGACCGAGATGAAGGAGAAGAAGCATCGCGTGGAGGACGCCCTCCAGGCAACCCGGGCCGCGCTCGAGGAGGGCATCGTCCCGGGCGGCGGGGTGGCCCTGCTCAACGCGCAGGACGCGATCGACCCCAGCGGCCTGACCGATGACGACGAGCGCACGGGGGCGGAGATCATCCGCCGTTCGCTCGAGGAGCCGATCCGCCAGATCGCGCAGAACTCGGGCCTCGAGGGCTCGATCGTGGTCGAGAGGGTCCGCGGGCTCGGACAGGGCGAGGGCCTCGACGCCGAGACCGGCGACTACGGCGACCTCGTCAAGGCCGGGGTCATCGACCCGACGATGGTCACGCGGTCCGCGCTCCAGAACGCCGCCTCGATCGCCAAGAACATCCTCACCACCGAGGCGATCGTGGCCGAGCCGCCCGAGAAGGAGCCGGCCGGCGCGGGCGCCGGCATGCCCGACATGGGCGGGATGATGTAGGCAGCGACGTTCTCGCTGCACCTTCGCGAGAGGGCCTCGAAACGGGGCCCTCTCGCTGTTTCGAGCCAGCCTCGTTCGCCCCCCGGCCCACGCGCACCCTCATGCCTGGGAGCGGAGGACCGCCTCCAGCCGCCTCGGCTCGATCCCGAGGCTCTCGGCGTCCGCCGGCCCGCGCGGGGTGACCATCGGCACCTCCATCAGCTCCGCCTCCTCCCAGGTCGCGAACGCGGCCTCGCCGAATGTCCGGCGAAGGGCAACCAGCGAGAGGTGGACCAGGCCGAGCGGTACGTGGACGAGGGGTCGCCGCCGCCCCGCCGCGCGGGCGACGGTGAGCACGATCTCGTCGTAGGTGAGGGTCTCGGGGCCGGCCAGCTCGTAGCGCGCGCTCGCTTCGTCGCGCCCCAGCGCGGCGACCACGCACCGCGCCACGTCTCCGGCCCAGATCGGCTGGTATGCGGCGCGTCCGGAGCCCGAGATCGGGATCACCGGGAGGAGTGCGAATCGCCTCATCAGCCGGACCCAGCGATCGCCGGGGTCGTAGACGATCGACGGCGCGACGACGATCGTCGCGAGGGGCGAGGCTGCCACCGCTCGCTCGGCGAGCGCCTTGGCGCGAAAGAAGCGGGTGCGCTGGACGTCGCTCGCGCCGAGGGCCGAGAAGAACACGAACCGCTCGACCCCGGCCCGCTCGGCCGCGCGCAGCAGGCGGGCGGTGGCGAGCCCGTTGAGCTCCTCGACGCGGGTGTGGGGCTCGTCGCGGATCGCCGCCGCCAGGTGGATGACGGTGTCCACCCCCCGCAGGGCCTGGCGCTGGAGGTGGCGGTCGCCCAGGCGGGCGAGGTCACCGAGCGCGATCTGGACGTCGACGCGGTGCCGGCCGAGGCCGCGAGGGTCTCGCACGAGGGCCCGGATGTCCTGGCCTTCCTCGAGCAGAATCGGAAGGAGCGCCCTGCCGACGGTTCCGCTCGCCCCGGTTAGCAGGATCACGGCGCCGGACTCTATCCACGCACAACGACTTGCCTACAATGTCCGCTCCGCTTCGCCGGATCGTCCGGCGAAGGGCGGCTGACCCCCCAAAACGAACCAGGCGAAGAGAGGGAGACCGGAACTTGGCCTACGTCATCGCGGAGCCCTGCATCGGCGAGAAGGACAACTCGTGCGTCGAGGTATGTCCGGTCGACTGCATCCATCCGACTCCGGACGAGCCGGATTACGAGGGCGTCGAGCAGCTCTACATCGACCCCGACGAGTGCATCGACTGCGACGCCTGCGTCGAGGCCTGCCCTGTGGACGCCTGCTTCGCGGAGGATCAGCTGCCCGAAGAGTGGACCAAGTACACGCAGGTCAACGCCGACTACTACGCGAGCAAGTAGCTAGTTGACGACCGGGAGCTCGGTGCCCCCGACGGGGGCCTGAGCAGCGACGGCGGGGGGAGGCGCCTGCATCACGGGGAGCTCCTGAGGGGTGGCGGCGACCACGCCCCGGGCGGCGTCTCGGATGGCCTGGGCCGCCGGGTCGTCCGGCATGGCGAGGACCAGCGGATCCCCGCTGTCGGCGTGCTCGCGGAGGTCGACCGAGAGCGGGACCTTGCCGAGCAGCGGGACGTCCAGCTCGTCGGCGAGAAGCTGGCCGCCCCCCTCGCCGAAGATGGCCAGGCGCTCGCCGTCCGGGGTGGTGAAGCCGGACATGTTCTCGATCACGCCGAGGAGCTCGAGGTCGACCTTGGCCGCCATCTCGGCGGCGCGCCGGGCGACCGACTGGGCGGCGGGCTGGGGGGTGGTCACGACCACGATCTTCGCCTGCGGAAGGAGCTGGGCGAGGGTCATCGAGACGTCGCCCGTCCCCGGCGGGAGGTCGAGCAGGAGGTAGTCGAGCTCGCCCCAGTCGACGTCCTCGAGGAACTGCTGGATGGCCTTGTGGAGCATCGGGCCGCGCCACACGACCGCGGCGTCACGCTCGAGGAAGAACCCGATCGACATCACCTTCACTCCCGCCGGCCCCGACAGCGGGAGGATCTTGCGCTCGGGGCTGACCGCAGGCTTGTGGTCGACGCCGAGCATGCGGGGGATGGAATAGCCGTATACATCGCAGTCGAGCGCTCCGCTCGCCCGACCGTCGCCCTGGAGTGCGGCGGCGAGGTTGGCGGTCATGGTCGACTTCCCGACGCCTCCCTTTCCCGAGGCGACGCAGATCACGTTCTTGACCTTCGCGAGCGCGCCCTCCGGGAGCCGTTGGCGCCCCAGCGACTGCTGTAGACGGCCCTTCTCCTCGTTGGAGAGGACGTCGAAGTTCACGCCCACCCGCGACACGCCCTCGAGCCCCCCGACGTGCTCGGCGACCGCCTGCTGGAAGTGGGAGCGGATCGGGCATCCGGGCGTGGTCAGCGAGACGACGACGTCGACGGCGCCGTCGTCCGCGAGTTCGATCGAGCGCACCATGCCGAGCTCGACGATCGAGCGCCGGAGCTCGGGGTCGATCACCCGGCGCAGTGCCTCGGTGATCTCTTCTTTTGTTGGTACTGCTGCCACGCCCCTTCATTGTCGCAGGGTGCTTGGCGCGACATGCCCCGGGAGAAGTCGGAGCGGAGCGCAGACTTCTCCCGGAATAGAGATCGACCGGCCGAGACGGCCGGTCGATCCGGGGGAGGAGAGGTTGCTGTTTCTGCCCGCGGGAAACCGCTGCGGACAGATCACTTCGGGCTCGCCACCTCTCCGGGCGGCCCGAGCTAAGGGTTCAGACCAGGGCGGAGACCCGCTCCTGGACCGCGCTCTGGGCGCGCTTGAGGCTGTCCTCGGCCTTCGACCGATTCTGCTTCACGGTCGTCTGCACCCTGCGGCGGCGCTGCCTCAGCTCGCGCTCGAACCGGTTGCGGGTCTGGCGGGCCCGCGTCCTGCTCTTGCGCCGCATGCCGGCGCCGCGCCGCTCGAGCCGGTTGAGCTCGCGCTCGACCCTGGTCCGGATGCTCTTCAGCTCCCGGCCCGCGGTCGCGCGGGTCGTGAACGGCTCGACGATGTCGGTGACGCGATCGGTGGCTGTGAGGACGGCGCCGACCGGAACGTCGACCGAACGCTCGGCGGTCTGGCGGGCGTAGGAGACGCTGCCGTTGCGGACCTTGGTCAGACCCTCACGGATCTTCGCCGCGTCGCTGCGCGTCGACCCGGCGGGCCTGCGCTGCTGGGTGTTGGTGCGGGTGCTGCTGGTGGCGGTTGTGGCCATCGTTTTCGACCCCCTGGTCGGTCTTTGTGATTGATCCTTATTTCTAAGGATGTTCGAGTGTACCAACGCGAACAGGTGTTTGTACCCCAGCCGGAGCGGCGGGTTACGCGCGTCTCGAGGTGGCTAGGCGCGGCCGCCGACCGCCGCGTCGCTCGTGCGGCGGAGCCACTCGCCGTGGCGCTCGAGCTCGTCGATCGTGGGGATCGAATCTGGAGATTCCCAGACCCGATTGAGGCCCGCGATCCCCGCGTCGGAGGCGACCGCGTCGCAGAACGCCTTGCCGAGCCTGTACTGGCGCATCTTCAGCTCGAGGCCGAGCAGGCGGGAGATCACCTCGCCGAGGCCGCCGCGGCTCTCGCGGCGGGCCTCGAGCCGGGCGCGCAGGCGCGCGTACCCTGGGTCACGGTCCCCGGCGGCGGCGTCCATCACGTGCTCGGCGTACCCTTCGACGACGGACATCGTCGCCTGGAGGCGATCGAGGATGCGCGACTGTTGGGGGCCGGCGAGCAGCCGCGGCAGGTCCCCCTGGAGGACGGTCCGGATGGTGGCCCGCGGGTCGCTTCGGAACAGCCGGCGCGCCAGGCCGCGCAGCGAGGATCCGTCGAGCCGCGCCGACGCTCCGCTCACGAGCTCGCCCAGGAGGCCGGCCAGATGGGACCGAAGCCACGGGACCGCTCCGAACTGCGCGGCGTGGGTCGTCTCGTGGATCGCGATCCAGCGAAGGAAGAGATCGGGGTCCTCGCCGAGCTCGGCGTGCGCGTGAGCCAGGTTGGGGCCCACGAACACGAGACGTGGCTCGCGGTTCGCCGGCGTCAGCGCGACGTCGTACTGGCCGAGGACCTTCCGCGCCCCGTACCCAACCGCCACACCCGCCTCAGCGGCCGCGGCGGCCCCGGCGACCGACCGGGCCACGCCGCCGAGCGGAGCGGGCAGGTTGATCCCCTCGGCGATCCTTCGCTCGAAGTCCGTCGAGAGCTCGCGGAGCGACCGCATCCCGATCCGCGCCCACTCGGCCCGGTCGACGAGCTCGGGTCGCGGCAGCTCACCGGCCGGGGCGAGCTCCGTGTAGCCGAGCACCAGCTCCCGGGCCTCCGCGCACGCCGCGTCGACCGCCTCGACGCCGAACGGCGCCGCGGCACGGCCGTCGCCTGCGACCCCGACCGCGATTCGCTGGGCGAGGCCCCAGTCGACGAATCGGCGTTCGCTCATCCGGTGGGCTCCGGCGGGGGCTCGGCGTGCTCCTGCGCTGCGAGGACCGGCTCGAGGAGCTCGGGATCGAGCGCCGCGGCGACGTGATAGCGGGCGTCCAGGTCCAGGCTGACCTCCAGTCCGTCCCCGGCGAAGGCGACGGCGGCGCCGGCCTCGCGGGCGATGAGCTGGCCCGCCGCCGCATCGACCGAGCGACACGCGCGGCCCGTGAGCATGGCGTCGAAGCGCCCGTCCGCCACGTAGCAGAGCGAGATCGCGATCGATCCCACGGCGCGCATCCGGTAGGCCTTGCCCGCGAGCGCCCGCAGCAGCGGGACGGTTCGCTCCGGCTTCGCGGACTCGATCCCGACGACCTCGAGGCCGTAGCCCGGGCCTCTGGCCGCCAGGGCGCGGCCGTCGATCGTCGCGCCCTCGCCGGCGCTCGCGAAGTATTCCTCGGAGGAGCCGAAGTCGTACACGTAGCCGAGCTCGACGTCGGCCATCGTCGCTCCCGAGGCGACGGCGATGCTGAGCGAGTGTGCCGGAAGCATCCGGCGGGCGTTGAGCGAGCCGTCGAGGGGGTCGACGACGACGCGGGTCTCCGACTCGCGGTCGCCGAAGGCGACCTCGCCCCGCTCCTCGGAGATCGCGGTGAAGGCGTGGCCCGCGGCGTGAAGTCGGTCGAGCTCGGCGAAGACGATGTCCTCGCAGCGGCGGTCGATCGCCAGGGTCCGGTCCCCGCCCTCACCGACGCCCTCGTACACGGTGCGTTCGGCGATTCCGCGCTCGGCGTCGAACAGCTCGCGCTGCGCGGCGACCATGCGCCGGCACGCCGCGAGCCACTCGGTCGCGTGGGCCGCGACCCCGGGCTCGCTGGCTTCCTGAGTCTGCCTGCGCCCCACCGAGGTCATGCTAGTCGCTGGGTTCGCCGCTGCCGCTCCATGCCGTTCGGGGGCGCCTGCCCAGCCCGCTAGCGTTAGGCCGATGGAGGGTGACCGTGTGACCGCCGGCGACGCGCTCACGGCCGCCCAGAGACGCGTCGTCGAGCACGGTGAGGGGGCGATGCTCGTCTCGGGCCCCGCCGGCTCGGGGCGAAGCGAGGCCCTCGCGCGGCGGATGGCGCGGCTCGCCGCCGAGGGAACTCCGCCCAATCGCGTCCTCGTGCTAACGCGTTCACGCGCCGCCGCCGCCCGCCTCCGAGACCGCGTCGCGACCCTGGTCGAGCGTCCCTACGAGGAGCTATGGATCGCTTCGTATGAGGGCACTGCCGAGCGCCTGCTCCGCGAGCACGCGCTCGAGGCGGGGCTCGATCCCTTCTTCGCCACCGTCCGCCCCGCGGATCGCCTCGCGATGCTCCTCGCCCGCCTCGATGAGCTGTCGCTGCGACGCCACGAGATCCGAGGCAACCCGGCCGGCCTTTTGGCGCAGCTTCTGCGACGGGTCGACGCCCTCAAGGCGGAGGGCGTGGGACCGGATCGGCTCCGCGACTGGGCGGAGCGCGGCGAGCGCGAGGCGCGGGACGCCGCGAGCCGCGAGCTGGCGAGGCGAGAGCGCGAGTTCGCGGACTTCTACGCAAGCCACGACCGCGTGCTCCACGAGAGCGGGAGCCTCGACGGCGGGGATCTCGTGATCGAGCTTCAGCGTCTGCTCCGTGAGCGGGCCGACGTTCGCAGCGTGCTCGCGGAGCGCTTCCCGTTCGTGGTCGTGGATGAGCTAGAGGAGGCCGGCAGGGCGCACCGGACGCTGGTCGAGGCGCTCGTCGCGGAGCACGGGAACCTGGTCTGCTCCTGCGACCCAGGGCAGGCGGTCCGCCGTCCGACGATCGCCGCGGCAGACCCCACGCCGTCGTTCCTCGAGCGCTACCCCGACGCCGAGCACGTGACCCTCGATCGACCGCTGCGCTTCGGCCCGGCGATCGCCGCCGCGGGCGGCGCGATCGCCGCCGCGGCCGCGAAGGAGGCGCCCGCCCGGGCTAGCGACGAAGTCGCGGGTCAGGCGAGTAAGCCCGTCGCCCCGGCGGCGCCCGGGCCCGGCGCCAGCGGAGCCGAAGACGAGCAGGCGCCGGTTAGATTCTGGAGGTGCGCTGGCGAGCGGGCCGAGGCGCAGGCCGCGGCGCTCGAGATCGAGCATCTGCTGGCGGCGAGCGAAGCCCGCCCGGAGGCGATCTGCGTGATCGTCGGCTCGGGCTGGCGCGAGGCGCGCCTGGTGGCCGCCGCGCTCGAGGAGCGCAGCGTCCCGTTCCGCTTCGCGGGCGAGGCGGCGCTCTTCCAGCGTCCGGAGGTTCGCGACGTCATCGCCTGGCTCCGGATGCTCGCCGATCCCACTGACTCGGCCGCGGCGGTGCGGGCGCTCACCAGGCCGCCGGTGGACCTTCGCTCGATCGACCTGGCGCGATGCACGGCGATCGCAAGGCGCCGGAAGCTCGACATGATCTCGGCGCTCGAGGCCGCGCTCGAGAGCCCGCAGCTTCCCCCCGAGGCTCGAGATCGAATCCAGGCCTTCCTGAAGCTGCACAAGGCGGCGTCGAGCGCGATGGAGGAGATTCGCGCCGACGTCTTCGTGCGGCGGCTGATCGAGAGGATCGGCTTCCGGCGCCACCGCCTGTTCGTCGCCACCCCCGAGGCGGCCGAGCGGCTCCAGAGCCTCTCCAGGCTCTCGGAGCTGGCCGGGGCGTGGGCGCGCCGCGAGCCGCGCGGCTCCGTGCGCGACTTCGTGCGGCACCTGACGGCGGTCGCCGACGCCGGGGAGCTCGAGGCTGACGATGCGCTGACCCGGGCCCCCGGCGCGGTGGTCTTGGCCGAGCCCGAGCAGGTCAAGGGACTCGAGTTCGACCGCGTCTACCTGCTCGGGCTCCATCGCGACGCGATGGCCGGCCGCCGCGCGGACTCGGCCCTCGTGCCGGAGGGCCTGGTCGGCGACCCGGGCGGTGACGTCGAAGCCGGTGAAGGGACGCGGCGCGCCCGTCTCGCCTATCTGGCCTCGACCCGCGCGCGGAACGCGCTCGTCCTCTCGTGGCCGGAGGCAAGGAACGGGTCGCCCGCGGCGCCCTCGCGGTTCTACGAGGCGGCGCGCGCGGCGCTGGGCGCCGGCGAAGAGCGTCACGCCGAGGAGCTCTTCGGTCCCGCTGAGGGGCTTCACTCGACCTACCGGATGATGCGCGACGACGTGCTCGAGGCTTCGTGGCGGGCGGGCTCGGCACTGTCGGAGATGCGGCTCGACACGGCGGAGGACGTCACCCGGGCGGTGACCCGGTACCTGGAGCTGATCAAGCTCGCCGCGCTCGTGCAGCGGCCTGGAGGGGAGCCCGCGGGGGAGGCCCTGGCGGGGCTCAACGAGGTGCTGGGGCGCGCCGCTTCGCCGGAGCAGCGGGCGGCGCTCGAGGCGTCGGCGCTGGACGAGTACCTCGTCTCGGAGGAGCGCGACGCGGCGGCCAGGCGCGAGCTGGTCGCGGCGAGGCGCGAACCGTCGCTGGAGCAGTTCATCCCCAGGCGCGGAGACGGGCTCGCGCTCTCGGCCTCCGACATCGACCTCTACCGCACCTGCCCGCTCAAGTACAAGTTCGCGCGCGTCTTCGCGATCCCACAGGAGCCGACGATCAACCAGCGCTTCGGGATCCTCATCCACCAGGTGCTGGAGCGCTTTCACGCCGAGGCGCTCCGAGCCGACGCGCTGGCCGAGGCGAGCGGCCGGATGCAGGCCGCGGGGCGGGGCGGCGCGGGCACGCTCGACCGACTCCTCGCCCTGTTCGAGGCGGGCTGGCGCCGAACCGGGTTCGGGTCCTCCGACGACGAGCTCCAGTACCGCGACCGGGCCGTCGCGGCGCTCGCCCGCTACCACGAGCGCTACTCCCGCTCGGAGTCGAAGCCGGTCTGGCTCGAGCGAAGCTTTTCCTTCGCGATCGGGCCGCACAAGCTCCGGGGACGGGTGGATCGGATCGACCGGCTCCCCGACGGAAGCCACGAGCTGATCGACTACAAGACCGGGGAACGCCGAGCGGAGCCCGGGGCCGACGTGCAGCTCGCGCTCTACCGCCTCGGCGCCAGGGAGGCGTGGCACCTCGACGCGGAGCTCGGCAGCTACTGGTACGTGCTCGAGGACACGCGGGTGCCCGTGGCGGCCGCCGCCGACGATCGCGAGCGCGTCGAGCGCACCGTGTTGGAGGTCGGCTCCGGCATCGAGGGCCAGGACTTCGAGCCTCGCCCCTCTTATGAGATCTGCAGCTGGTGCGACTACCGCCTCATCTGCCCCGCTTCAGAGGCGTAGGCGGCCTCTGGCTAGTTCTTGTCTTTGCCGCGCTGACGGAGGAAGCGCTGGAACTCCTGGGCGATGTCGTCGGCCGAGGGGACGTCCTGGCCGAAGCCCAGCTCGGCTTCCTCCTGTGAGGCCTCGAGGTTTTGGACCAGCTCCTCGATCTCCGGGTTGGCGGAGACCGCTCGGTCGATCTGCTCCTCGAAGCCGTCGGCGGCCTCCTCCAGCTCGGAGGCCTCGACCGCCACGCCGGTCAACCCCTCGAGTCGTCGCAAAAGCGCAAGGGCGGCCTTCGGGTTGGGCACCGCCGCGACGTAGTGCGGAACGGCGGCCCACAGGCTCGCGGACGACTTCCCCCGCCTGCGGCAGGCGTCGTGGAGGATCCCCACGATTCCGGTCGGTCCCTCGTAGGTCGAGCGGCTGAGGCCGAGGCGCTCGACGAGCTCGGAGTCAGAGGCCAGTCCGGTGATCGGAACCGGGCGGGTGTGCGCGACGTCGGCGATCAGGGATCCCAGGGTCACCACCATCTCGACTCCGAGCGCCTCCGCCGCCTCGAGGATCAGGTCGGCGAAGGTGCGCCAGCGAACGTTGGGCTCGACGCCGCTCAGCAGCGCCAGATCCCGCTCGGCGGAGGGGACGGGCACGGACAGCAGGGTCGTGGCCGGCCACTCGACCTCCCGGGTCTGCCCCTCGATCAGGTGAATCGTGGGGCGGTTCACCTGGAAGTCGTAGAACTCCTCCGGGTCGATCCGCGCGACGACCTCGGTCTCGTGGGACGCTGCCACCGCCTCCAGCGCGGCCGTGGCAGCGCTGGCCGCGTCGTTCCAGCCCGCGAACGCGCACACCAGAGTCGGCGAGCGAAGCTCGGGACGATCGCCCTCCCAGATCAGGGACTCCATGGCCCGAGCCTAGTTGAACCGGGACGGGTTCGGACCGTCCGGCACGAGCATCACGATCGTGGCCGTGGAAGCGGCGGTGGCGATCTCGAGCGAGCGGAGCGCTCACCGCACGATCGCCGAGCTCCGCCCGGGCCGCCGGTTCGAGGGTCGCTACGCGTGCGTGCGAAAGGACCGCCTCGTCGCGCGGAACGGGGGGACCTACCTCGCGATCGAGCTCCGCGACCGGACCGGAACCCTCCCCGCGCGCGTGTTTCGCGAGGCCGACCGGATCGGACTGCGGTTCTCGAGCGGCGACGCGGTGCACGCCCGCGGGAAGCTCGACCGCTATCGCGGCGAGCTGGTCGCCGAGCTCGACGACGTCCAGGCGATCGAGCCCGGCGGCTTCGACCCGGCCGAGTTCCTGCCCGCGGCCTATCGCTCGGCCGACGAGCTCGAGGGCTTCCTGGAGCACCTGGCGCGTGAGGTCCACGACCCGGCGCTTCGCGGACTCGTCGACCGGCTCCTCCTCTCGGGACCGTCGGCGGAGCCCTTCTGTCGCGCTCCGTGCACCCGCGGCGGGCACCACGCCTACCTCGGCGGCCTGCTGGAGCACACCGTGTCCGTCGGAACGCTGGTGGGCGAGCTTTGCCAGCTTCACCCGCGGCTGGACTCGGACCTGCTGATGGCCGCCGCCCTCCTCCACGATGTCGGCAAGACGCGCGAGTTCACCTACGGCGCCGAGTTCGGGATCAGCGACGAGGGGAGGCTGGTGGGCCACCTCGCGATCGGGGCCCAGATGATCGGGGGGTCGGCCCGCGGGCTGCCCGAGTCGCGGCGCTTGGAGCTGCTCCACTGCGTCCTCTCGCATCACGGCCCCGATTCCGGCCCGGGAGGCGGGCGCGCCGGCGCGGGTTCGACGAGGGGCTTCGCGTCCGCGGAGGCGCTGGCTCTCTACCGGCTGAACGCGCTGGACGCCTCGGTCAAGGGCGCCCTCGAGCACGGCCTCCGCTAGGGAGGAGGGCCGGCTCCCTCGCGTCCCCGCGGCGCCTGAGGGGACGGCCTTTTGAGCGTCCGGCCCAGGAGCTGGACCGCGATCGCGATCGCGAGGGCGGCGAACAGAAGCTCGAGGACGCGCTCGGACACCGCGTTCGCGACGGCGACGCCGATCGCGACCCCGAGCGGGGACACGGCTCCGAGGACGAATCCGTCGCGGAGGCGGAGGTTCCCGTACCCGAACTGGCGCCACGCCCCTACGAAGGCCACGAACACGATCGCCAGGAGCGAGGTCCCCTCGGCCCTGACCTGCGACTCGTCGAGGAAGATCGCCAGGGCCGGGACGAAGAGGACGCCGCCGCCGACGCCGACCAGGCCGCCGAGCGTGCCGCCGGCGAACCCGAGCGCGGCTGCGGCCACGTACTCCATCTCAGAAGATGAGCTCGACGGCGGTGGCGATGAGGAGCGCCGCGAACAGGAGGGCGACGGCGCGCTCGGGGAGGCGCTGCTGAAGCGCCGTCCCGGCGACGACGCCGAAGATCGCCGGAACCCCGACCACCGCCGCGTC
>DATGAF010000005.1:0-7413 GCA_035313645.1 Solirubrobacterales bacterium | reverse complement strand
CCTCGACGAGCGCTCGTTCCGAAGCGCAAAGGCATCGGCCAACCACGTCTGCGACAACCCGCAGACCGGTCAGCCCGACCTGGCTCCAACCGCGTCGCCGGAGGGCCGCACCCTCTTCTCCGCGGTGATCCCCTCGCTCAGCCAACCCGTCTCCCAGCAGTGCAAGGACAAGATCAACGATCCAAACCGGACCTTCCTCGGCAAGCGGCAGCTCCACCGATTCCTCCACGACGTGAAGAGCTCGAACGCGAAGTGGAAGGTCGTGATGAACGAGGACCCGATCCAGCAGTTCTACGGCCTTCCCTACGACCGCTGGGAGGGATACGCGCATGAGCGGGTGAAGCTCTTAAAGGCGCTCGAGAGCTCGAAGGTGCGCCACCTGGTCTTCCTGACCACCGACTCGCACGCGGCGTTCGCCAACGTCGTCCGCCTGCGCACCCAGTCCGATGACGTCGCTCCGTCGAACGCGCCGGCGCAGCCTGAGGACACCCCCTATCAGGACTTCGTGATCGGCCCGGTGGGGACGAAGCCCTTCTGGCAGGAGATCGACGACACGACCGGCTCGAGCGGGAGCGGGATGCTGCTCTCGAACGTCTTCTTCAAGCCACCCCCGCCCGACGGCGTCGGCATGTCGTGCGCCCAGGGCGGCGAGAACAGCTACGCCGAGGTCACGGTCAAGCGCGGCAAGCTGAAGGTCGCCTACAAGGACGAGAACGGTGCCACCGTGAAGGACGCGGACGGCATGACGCCGTGCGGCCCGTACGTGCTCACGCACTGACCCAACGCCGGGTCCGTCGCTGCGAAACGCCCGGCTCAGCGCTTCAGGCGGTCGCCCGGCCCGCCGCCCGCGCTCGGCTCAGCGCTTGAAGCAGCCGGCCCGCTGGCGGGAGACGTACGGCGCGGCCTCGGCGTCACGCCCGTTGCTCGGCGTGTCGTAGGGGTCTCCAGCGAACACCGCCAGCACGCAGCCGCTCTTCGGGTTGACCCCCACCGAGCTGAAGTCGAGCAGGTTGCGCCCGCCGGAGCAGAGGATGCCCGTTGTGCAGATCGCGCCGAAGTGAATCGGATGCCGCGTGATCCGGCGATAGGAGAAGCGGCGACCCGAGCTCCGACTGATGGCGACCTCGTACTTCCAGCGATTCTTCTTGCTGGCCGGGTTCCGGGTGGTGCGCGTGCGGTAGAAGCCCAAGGCGACGTCGCGCGGCTTCGGGCCGACGGTGACCGCGCCGAGGGAGCTCGCCTTGAACTTGGGCAGGTTGACTCGGATCGGCTTCGACCAGTGCCGGCCTCGGTCATTCGAGCGGAAGAGGTAGACGCCGAAGTGGCGATGACCGCGCTTGTGGTGTGTGTGGCGGCGCTTTCCGATCACCCCAGTCACCGCCGCGTAGAGCCTCTTTCCGCGGTTCACCACGTAGGGGAAGATGTTGGCGAGGTTGGCGCGCGGGTTGTGGTAGACGAGCACGTCCTTGAACGTCGTGCCCGAGTCGCAGCCGTGGCGGGCGATCGCGATGTAGAAGCGATCGTAGGGGTCGCTCACGGTGTCGCCGGCGTCGGGCTCGAGGATCGGGTCATAGAGCGTCCCGGCTCGGTCGATCGCGGGCTTTCCCTGATTCGTCCCGCCGGTGGCGAAGTTCTGCTCCGCCTGGCTCCCCGGCGCGAGCACCGGGCCGCAGGCGACGAAGCTGCCGGGGTCGCCGCCGCTCTCCGAGCGGTAGACGACGGGCATCTCGCCCGCGAAGTCGTGGTAGCTGAAGTAGACGAGGTTCGGGTTCACGGGGCTGGGCGTCACCCACTCGCGGTCGGAGTCCGGCCCGGCGTGATTGGTCGCGATTCCGGTGTCGCATCCGGAGTCGAACGTCCTGCCGAAATTGTGGGAGCGGCAGAGCGCGTTCGCCACCACCTCGAGGTCCGCGACGTACACCGTGTGGTCGGCGCCGATGTCGACGTCGGAGTCGCCTCCGCCGACGAGCGAGCCGATGCTCCGTCCGCGCTTGAAGCTCCGCCCCGCGTTCGTCGACCTCCAGAAGCCCACCCCGCCGCTCGGCTCCTCGCCGCCGGGCGCGACGACGTAGACGTGACGTCCGTCGCGATCGAAGACGACAGACGGCTCGCCTCCGGGGAGGTTGCCCTTCGGGGGCGAGTTTCGGAGCTTGCTGGCGTGGGTGAAGGCAACCCGGGCGCCGGCGCCGGGGGCGCAAACCGCCAGCGTCGCGAGGCCGACTGCGGCGAGCGTCGTGCATGCTGTCCGCGCGATCCTGCCCAAGGTGCCTCCTCCGATCCGAAACCCTAGTCGTCCGCCCGTCGAGCCGCGCCACCCAGATGAAGCGCCGAGCGGGGCGGACCGGGCGAGCTCGATCGGCCTGGTCCTCGGCGGGGTCGCCTCGGTGCAGCTCGGGGCGGCGATCGCCACGAAGCTCTTCGACGACCTCGGCCCGTCGGGCACAGTGCTCCTGAGAACCGGGTTCGCGGCGCTCATCCTGGTGGCCGTCTGGCGCCCGGCTGCACAGCGAGTCCGCGGCGCGCCGCTCCGCGACGCGGTGCTGTTCGGGATCGCGCTGGCGGCGATGAACCTGAGCTTCTACGAGGCGCTCGACCGGATTCCGCTGGGGATCGCGGTGACCCTGGAGTTCACCGGCCCGTTCGCGGTCGCGGTCGCCGGGTCGAGGCGGGCGTCGGATCTGCTCTGGGTCGCGCTGGCGGCCGCGGGAATCGTGCTGCTCTCGCCGGGCGTCCACGGCTCGCTCGACGGCCTCGGCGTCGCCCTCGCTCTGGTCGCGGGCGTCTTCTGGGCCGCCTACATATTCCTGGCGGCGCGGGTCGGGAGGGCGTTCAGCGGGGGGCAGGGGCTCGCCCTGGCGATGGTGGTTGCAACGGTGCTCCTCCTGCCGGTGGGGATCGTCGGAGGGGGAAGCGCCCTCGGGCGGCCGGGCCTGCTCGCGGCCGGACTGTCGATCGCCGTGCTCAGCTCGGCGATCCCCTACTCGCTCGAGCTCGAGGCCCTGCGGCGGCTGCCGAAGGGGACCTTCGGCGTCTTGATGAGCCTCGAGCCGGCGGTCGCCGCGCTGGTGGGACTTGTCGTCCTGGGGCAGGACCTGAGCGGATCGGAGGTCGTGGCGATCGCCTTCGTGGTCGCCGCGAGCGCCGGAGCGCTGGGGTCGGCGAGCGCGCCGGCGCCCGTCGAGGCCTGACGTCGAGGCCCGATCCGGGCGCCCGGCTCACTCGCCCGTGTCGGGCCTCGAGCTCTCGGGCCGGGGCTCGTAGCCCCGGCACCTTTCGACGGGAAGCCGCGGGTAGCGCGGATAGTCGGGATCGGTTCGCGAGCGCTCGCAGAGCGAGAACGAGGAGCCGCGGGTGTTGCGCACGATCCGCTGGTGCGTGCACGTGTCGCAGAGGCCGGCGGCTGGGCGGGACACGGGTGAAGTATCGCCCGCCCAGGCGGGCGCGAAAGGCGACCAAGCGGCGGCGAGCGTCACTTCACTTTGTATAGTCGAGGAATGGCCACCTTCTGGCGGTTGCTCGGTTTCCTGCGCCCGTACCGGCGTGCGGTGGCCGGGTCGCTCGGCTTCGCGTGGCTGGCGATGGTGATGACCGTCGCGATCCCGTGGCTCGTCGGTCGAACGGTGAACGCGATCGAGCCACCGAGCGACAAGGGGGCGATCGTGCCGCTGGCGATCGCGATCGTGGGGGCGGGCCTGCTCCGGCTGGGCCTCACCGTCGTCCGACGGCTGATCGCCGGGCGCGTCTCGGTCGCAGTCGAATACGACCTGCGGGAGCGGATGTACCGGCACCTGCAGACGCTCGAGCTCGGGTTCTTCGACGGCCAGCAGACCGGACAGCTGATGTCGCGTGCCACCGTCGACCTCCAGTCGATCCGGTTCTTCCTCGGCTACGGGCTGATCTTCCTGACCCAGAACGCGCTCACGCTCCTCCTGGCGAGCGCGGTCATGTTCGCGATCAAGCCGTGGCTCGCGGCGCTCGCGCTTGCGCCGGTTCCGTTCGTCGTCCTCTCGGCGACGCGATACAGCCGCTACTCGAGGCCGGCGGTGCAGGAGATCGCGCAGCGGCTGGCGGAGCTGACCGCCGAGGTCGAGGAGAGCATCTCCGGAATCCGGATCGTGAAGGCGTTCGCCCGCGAGGAGCACATGCTGTCGCGCTTTCGCCGATCGGTGGTGCGGGTGTTCGACCAGAACATCTATTCGACCCGCCTGCAGGCCTTCTACTCCCCCATGCTCGGATTCCTGCCGAGCCTCGGGCTCGCGGTGGTCCTGCTGGTCGGCGGTCGGGCGGTGATCGACGGCGGCCTCAGCCTCGGCGACTTCACCGCGTTCTACACCTACCTGATCATGCTCACCGCGCCGATGCGCATGCTCGGGATGTCGTTGGGCATGGCGCAGCGAGCGGTCGCCTCCGGGAACCGGATGTTCGAGATCCTGGACCGGGAGCCCCGAATCGAGAGCCCGCCCGGGGCGCCGGCGCTGCCCGACGGCCCCGGCCGGGTGGACCTCGAGGGAGTCTCGCTCGCCTACGACGGGGCCGGGCCCGCCCTCGAGGGCATCGACCTATCGGTTCGGGCGGGTCGGACGGTGGCCCTGGTCGGGCCGACGGGCTCGGGCAAGACGAGCCTGGTGGCGCTCCTGGCCCGGCTCTATGACCCGAGTCGCGGGACGGTCCGGGTCGACGGGGCCGACCTGCGCTCGGTGGATCTCGACTCGCTGCGCTCCCAGGTGGCCTTCGTGGCGGACGACAGCTTCCTGTTCTCGGCGACGGTCGCCGAGAACCTCGCCTACGCGCGACCGGGAGCCGGCGAGGAGGAGATCGAGCGGGCCGCCCGGCGCGCGCAGGCCCACGGCTTCATCGAGCGGCTTCCGGACGGGTACCGGACCCTGGTCGGCGAGCGCGGCCTCACCCTGTCGGGGGGCCAGAGGCAGCGGATCGCGATCGCCCGCGCCCTGCTCGCGGACCCGCGGATCCTGATCCTCGACGACGCCACCTCCTCGGTCGACGCTCGCACCGAGGCGCGGATCAAGCGCGGGCTGGGCGAGGCGATGGCGGGGCGGACGACGTTCATCGTCGCCCACCGGATGTCGACGATCTCGCTCGCCGACGAGGTGGTGGTGATGGATGCGGGCGCGATCGTCGACCGCGGCACCCACGAGGAGCTGCTCGAGCGGTGCCCGCTCTACGCGGAGATCGCCGAGCACGGGCTGGAGGACTCGGTGTTCCTGCAGCGAGACCTCGAGCGGCGCGAGGAGCTGGCGCGGCTGTGAGTCGCGACGGGCGAACGAGGGACGAACGCGCTCGCGGTGGCCTCGACGGGACCGAGGACGGGCGGCGTCGGGACCCGGTGACCGAGCCCGATCCCGAGACCCAGGGGTCCGAGGTCGCGGAGGCGACCGAGGACCAGGCGAACCAGCCCGGGCGGTTCGCTGGAACGTTCCTGCTCTTCCGGGACCTGTGGCGGCTGCTGCGCGGCGAGCGCCAGCGGACCCGCAAGCTGCGGTGGCTCTTCGGGCTCCTGCGCCCCTACCGGAGCAGGGTGATCGTCACGCTCGTCGCCCTAGTGGCGGCCACCGTCGCCGGCCTCGCGCCGCCGTACCTGGCGGGAAAGGCGATCGACAACGGCATCCGCCCGCACGACGTGAACGCGCTCTATGTGATCGTCGCGGCGTACGTGGCCTCGGCGGTCGTGCTGTGGGCGGCGACGTACGCGCAGACGTACCTCGTGGGTTGGGTGGGCCAGCGCGCGCTTCAGGACCTCCGCGAGCAGATCTACTCCCACCTCCAGGCGATGTCGATCGGGTTCTTCACCCGCCGCCAGCCCGGCGTGCTGATCTCGAGGCTGACCAACGACGTCGAGGCGCTCGACAACCTGGTGACCGACGGGGTGGTGACGCTGATCTCGAGCACGCTGACGCTGGTCGGCGTGGTGATCGCCCTGCTGCTCCTCGACCTGCCGCTGGCGCTGGTCACCTTCCTCACCTTCCCCCTCCTCGCGATCGGGAGCGTCGCGTTCCGGATCGCCTCCGCCGGGGCCTATCGACTGACGCGGGAGAAGATCGCCAACATCACCGCGTACCTCCAGGAGACGCTGTCCGGGATCCGCCTGGTTCGAAGCTTCGCGCAGGAGGGGCGCCACGTCGAGCGGATGTCCGAGCTCAACCAGGAGAACCGGGCGGCGAACATGAAGACGGTCTATCTGAACGCGGCGTACTTCCCCGCCGTCGAGCTGCTTTCGGCCGTCGGCACCGCGGTGATCCTTCTGTACGGGGGGTATCGGGCGATCCGCGGTGACGTCGAGATCGGCGTCGTCGTCGCCTTCGTCGGCTACCTGAACGCGTTCTTCGATCCGATTCAGCAGATCTCGCAGCTCTACACCACCTACCAGCAGGGAATGGCGGCGCTCGACAAGATCTTCGATCTGCTCGAGACGAGGCCGGACATGGTCGACCGGCCCGACGCGCTCGACCCGGGGCGACTTCGCGGCGAGATCGAGCTCGACCGCGTCTCGTTCGCGTACGGGGACGACGGTCGCTGGGCGCTGGACGGCATCGACCTGCGAATACCCGCCGGGCAGACCGTGGCGCTGGTGGGCGAAACCGGTGCCGGGAAGTCGACGCTGGCGAAGCTGGTGGCGCGGTTCTACGATCCGCAGCAGGGTCGGGTGCTGGTGGACGGGCGCGACCTGCGGGACCTGAGCTCGAGCGCGCTTCGCGGCCAGCTCGGGATCGTCCCGCAGGAGGGATTCCTGTTCTCGGGCACGGTGCGCGAGAACATCGCGTTCGGGCGTCCGGGGGCTAGCGAGGAGGAGATCCGCGCGGCCGCTGCCGCCGTGGGCGCGGAGCCGTTCATCGGGCGGCTGCGCGACGGCTATGAGACCGAGGTCGGCGAGCGAGGCGCGCATCTTTCGGCGGGCCAGCGCCAGCTGATCGCCTTCGCGCGGGCACTCCTCGCCGAGCCGCGGATCCTGATCCTGGACGAAGCGACGTCGAACGTCGATGTGCGCACGGAGCGGGTGATCGAGCGCGGGCTGGAGCGGCTGCTGATGGGGCGCACTGCGATCGTGATCGCGCACCGGCTGTCGACGATCCGGAGGGCGGGGCGGATCGTGGTGCTCGAGTACGGGCGGGCGGTCGAGTCCGGCACCCACGAGGAGCTGATCGCGGCGGGAGGGCCGTACTCGCGGCTGTACGGCGCGTGGGCCGAGCAGTCCGTCGCCTAGCGGGCGCGTCCGGCGCGAGCGCTCGGCTGGAGGACCTGCGGGGCCGGGGCCGATGCTCGCCCGAGCCTGTGGCTAGGGCGAGACGCCGCCGGAGCCGCCGCCGGTGCCGCCCGTGCCTCCGCCGGTGCCCCCGCCCGTGGAGCCCCCCGTGGAGCCGCCGGTCGCGCCGCCGGTTCCCCCGCTTGGCGGCGCGG
>DATGAF010000004.1:0-5305 GCA_035313645.1 Solirubrobacterales bacterium | reverse complement strand
AGCACCGCGGCCAGCCACCGCCCGTGCTGCGTGATGGTCCGATGCCCGACGGCGTACACGCCGCGGTGCAGGGGGTAGAGCCGCCCCGCCGCTACTCGCCGATTGACGGCCGCTCGGGTTACGCCTAAGACGACGAGCTGTCGAATGGAGACCACCCCGTGCTGCTCCCGGGCCAGCTCGCCGATCCGGGCATCCAGCGGGCTGCTTTTGTCTCGCATACCGAGACATAAGTCACCCAGTACCGGTTGCGCCTCCCGGGGGTGGTGGTACGCCCCTCCGCTCGCGCCGACAACCCCCACCGGGTTGCATTTGGCTCGCATACCGAGACAAATGTCGCCCACCGCACGGTGACGCCCCAGGACGCTCCCCTTACCCAGCCTGGTGGTGGCCGGGGATACGCCGCCTCCCCGCGAACCCTACAGCGGGATGTTGCCGTGCTTTCGCTTCGGCTGGTCGACGCGCTTCGTCTGCAGTGTCCGCAGGGCGCGGATCAGCTTCGGGCGGGTCTGGTGGGGGACGATCACGTCGTCGATGTAGCCGCGCTCGGCCGCGGAGTAGGGGTTGGCGAAGCGCGCCTTGTAGTCCGTGATCAGCTTCTCGCGGCGCTCCTCGGGGGTCGGCGACTGCTGGATGTCGCGGCGGAAGATGATGTTGACGGCGCCCTCCGGGCCCATCACGGCGACCTCGGAGGTCGGCCAGGCGAAGTTGAAGTCGGCGAGCATGTGCTTTGAGGCCATCACGTCGTAGGCGCCGCCATACGCCTTGCGGGTGACGACGGTCAGCTTCGGCACCGTGGCCTCGGTGAACGCGTAGAGCAGCTTCGCTCCGTGGCGGATGATCCCGCCCCACTCCTGCGACGTGCCCGGGAGGAAGCCAGGGACGTCCGTGAACGTGACCAGCGGGATGTTGAAGGCGTCGCAGAAGCGCACGAACCGGGCGCCCTTCACGGACGAGTCGATGTCGAGGACGCCCGCAAGGTGGCGGGGCTGGTTGCCGACCACCCCGATCGGATAGCCGTCGAGGCGGGAGAACCCGACGACGAGGTTCTGCGCGTAATGCTCGTGGACCTCGAAGAACTCACCGTCGTCGACGATCAGCGAGATCGCGTCGCGCATGTCGTACGGCTTCGACGGGTCGTCGGGGACGATCCCGTCGAGCTCCTCCTCGGAGCGGTCGGGGTCGTCGAAGGGCTCGACTCGCGGCGGCGTCTCGAGGTTGTTGAGCGGCAGGAACGAGACCAGGTAGCGGACGTCCTCGAGACACTGCTCCTCGCCGTCGGACGCGAAGTGGGCGACGCCCGACTTGGTGTTGTGCGCCATCGCCCCACCGAGGTCCTCGAACCCGACCTCCTCACCGGTCACCGTCTTGATCACGTCGGGGCCGGTGATGAACATATGCGAGGTCTCCTTGACCATGAACGTGAAGTCGGTCATCGCCGGCGAGTAGACGGCGCCCCCCGCGCAGGGGCCCATGATCACGCTGATCTGGGGGATGACGCCGGAGCACCGGACGTTGCGGACGAAGACGTCGCCGTACGCGCCGAGCGACACGACCCCCTCCTGGATCCGCGCCCCTCCGGAGTCGTTCAGGCCGATCACCGGGCAGCCGATCTTGGCCGCCAGGTCCATGACCTTGCACATCTTCTCGCCCATCACCTCGCCGAGCGAGCCGCCGAAGACGGCGAAGTCCTGCGAGAAAACGCACACGGGCCGGCCATCGATCGTCCCCCAGCCGGTGACCACGGCGTCGCCCCAGGGTCGCCGCTTCTGCATCTCGAACTCGTAGGTCCGATGGCGGACGAACGTGTCGAGCTCCTCGAACGACCCCGGATCGAGGAGCTTCTCGATCCGCTCGCGGGCGGTGAGCTTGCCCTTCTCGTGCTGCTTGGTGACCGCCTCCTCGGAGGCCGAGTGAACCGCCTGCTCCCGGAGCTCGCGCAGGTACTCGAGCTTCTCCTCGTGGGTCTCGGGAAACTTCTCGCGCACCTGGGCGCTGAGTCTATGCGTGAAGGGCTCAAGGGTCGCCCCAGCGCGGTCGAAGTCATCGGTGATGTCCGATTCCGGTGCCCACGTCGCCCAGATCGCCCGCGGGTTCCGAGCGGAGCGAAACCAGGCCCTGCACCGCGTCCTCAAGGGCCTTCCCTACGACTTCATCATCGGGTTGATCGAAGGGCTCGAGGGGGCGGACGTGATCACCCCGGGTCGCCTGTTCGCCGGCCGCAGCGGCGGCTGCGCCGTCGGGGTCACGTTGCGGGCGATGGATCCCCGGTACCGCGGTCGGCGGATCATCTGGGGCAGGCGCCTTCGGCGATCGGTCGTTGCCCTGCGCCGCGGGCTCGCGGCGCGGGTGGCCCGCCTCTACGCGCTGGAGCAGGTCTTCGACCGCTCGGTGCGACTCGCGCAGGCGCGCGACCCGGGAAAGCCCCCGCACGTGGTCGCCACGGCCGTCGCCCTCTGGGTCGCGGATGAGGCGCGCGCCGAGCTCCTGCTGAGGGAGATGAACTCCGAGTGGATGGAGCGGGTGATCGCCGAGATCACCCAGCCGGCGGCGCCGAGCCCGCCACCTGTGCCTGGCCGGGCCGCCCTTAGCCCGGCTCAGCGCTGCTTCGCCTAGGGCCCTCGGCCGCGCGCTCGAGCATCGCGGCGAGCGCCTCGACCACGTCCGGGTCGAGCTCGCGACCAGCGGCGTCTCGCAGATGCGCCACCGCGATCCGCTGGGGGTCCTGGGGGGAATCCGTGACCGGCGGGCGCGACAGCAGCGCGTCACACGCGCAGGCGACGCTGACGATCCGCGCCTCGACCGGAGTCGGCTCCTCACCCTCGTGCCCCGTGCCGCCGTCGAAGCGCTCGCCGGCGGCGCCGATCCACTCGCAGACCTGCTCCGGGACTCCCGCTCCCCGCGCCAGCTCGGCGCCTCTGGCGAAGTGCGAATCGAGCTGGCGGCGCTCGTCGGCGCTCAGCTCCTCGCGCCGCTTCGCAAGGAGCTCCGCCGGCAGGTAGACCTTGCCGATCTCGTGAAGCCGCGCGGCCTCGCGCACCAGCTCCGCCCGGTCGCGATCGAACCCCAGCTCGACCGCGGTCACGAAGGCGTAGCTGCCGGTGCCCTCGGCGTGCTCCCGCGACCCCGGAAGGTGGCGCTCGAGCCCCTCGAGCAGCGCCGCTCCGAGCGCTTCGACCCGCGCCGCCAAGCCGATCCGGGGCTCGTCCGGAGCCCCCGGCTCAGTCTCGCGTGAAGGGCTGTCGCTCGGGCGCTCCGAGCTCATCGAGGAGCTCCTCGAGGGCGGTGTCGACTTGGTTCGGGTCCGGGCGCGAGTGCTCGGCCGTGATCTCGACCGCGGTGCCGAAGCCCTTCTCGGCCAGCTCGACGGCGATTCGCGCCGGCCGCGCCCCGCCGGCCGCGCGCCAGGCGAGGACCCGCTCCGGCTCGCGGTCGGTCACCTCCACCGCGACGGGCGGAGAGGCCCCCACCAGACCGGCCATCCAGGCCTCCATGCGGGCGAGGTCGTCGGCGAGCTCCCACAGCTCGGGCGCGGACTTGACCAGCGTGCGCTTCGCCTTCGATTCCATCGGCCCGGGCTTCGGGCCGAGCTGCCCGAGTCCTTCCCGGAGGCCGAAAACGGCGTTAGAAGAAGGCGCCGCCCTTGTACTCCCCGAAGACGTCGCGCATCGCGCCGCACACCTCGCCGATCGACGCGCCGTCGCGCAGGGCGTCCTTCGCCGGATACAGCAGGTTTCCGTCGCCCCGAGCGACCTCGCGGAGCTCCTCGAGGCGCCGCTTCACGGCGGCCTGGTCGCGCGCGTCCTTGAACCGCCGCAGCCGCTCCACCTGGCGCTGCTCCGTCTCCGGGTCGATCCTCAGAATCTCGACGTCGTCGACGGTGTCGGTCACGAACTTGTTGACGCCGACGATGATGTCCTGGCCCGAGCGATAGCGCTCGTGGTAGGAGGACGCCGACTCCTCGATCTCGCGCTGGATGAACTCGAGCGCCTTGACCGAGCCCCCGAGCTGCTCGACCTTGTCGATCAGCTCCCAGGCCCGTTGCTCGATCTCGTCGGTGAGCGCCTCGATGAAGTAGGAGCCCGCCAGGGGGTCAACGGTGTCCGCGGCCCCCGACTCGTGGGCGATCACCTGTTGGGTCCGAAGCGCGATCCGAGCCGAGCGCTCGGTTGGCAGCGCGAGCGCCTCGTCGAAGCCGTTCGTGTGCAGCGACTGCGTCCCTCCGCACACGGCGGCGAGCCCCTGGAGCGCGACCCGGATGATGTTGACCTCGGGCTGCTGGGCCTGAAGGGTGACCCCGCCGGTCTGGGTGTGGAAGCGGATCGTCATCGAGCGCTCGTCGGAGGCGCCGAACCGCTCGCGCATGATCCGAGCCCACATCCTGCGCACGGCCCGGAACTTCGCGACCTCCTGGAAGAAGTTGTTGTGGCAGTTGAAGAAGAACGCGAGTCGAGGGGCGAAGTCGTCGACCGCTAGCCCGCGGTCGAGCGCCGCCTCGACGTACGCGATCGCGTTGGCGAGCGTGAACGCGACCTCCTGGACCGCGGAGCAGCCCTTCTCGCGGATGTGGTAGCCGGAGATCGAGATCGTGTTCCACTTCGGGACGTGCTTTCGGCAGTACTCGAAGATGTCCGTGGTCAACCGCATCGTCGCCTCGGGCGGGTAGATGTAGTTGCCCCGGGCCACGTACTCCTTGAGCACGTCGTTTTGGACCGTGCCCCGCAACTTCTCCGCCGGAACGTCCTGCTCCTCGCCGACCAGCTCGTAGAGCAGCAGCAGGATCGCCGCCGGGGCATTGATCGTCATCGAGGTCGAGACCTCGTCGAGCGGGATCTGGTCGAAGCAGATCCGCATGTCCTCGATCGTGTCGATCGCCACCCCGGTGCGCCCCACCTCCCCGAGGCAGAGCGGCTCGTCCGAGTCGCGCCCGAGCTGCGTGGGCAGGTCGAAGGCCATCGACAGGCCGGTCGAGCCGTGCTCGATCAGGTAGCGGTAGCGGCGGTTCGTCTCATCGGCGGAGGCGTACCCCGCGTACTGCCGCATCGTCCACAGCCGGTCGCGGTACATCCCGGGATGGATCCCGCGCGTGAACGGGTACGCGCCGGGCTCGCCGAGGCGCTCCTCGAGCCCCGGGGCGACGTCGGACTCCTCGTAGAGGCGCTCGACGTCGATCCCCGAGTCCGTGAAGCGCCGCTCGTCGTCGGGGCCGACGGCAGGGGCGATGTAACGGTGGAGGTCCTCGTGGACCTTCTCAGCCTGCGCCTCGCCAGAGTGGCCGTCCTCGCTCTTCGGGTCGCTCGCCTCGCTC
>DATGAF010000003.1:0-6104 GCA_035313645.1 Solirubrobacterales bacterium | reverse complement strand
AGGTGGACGGTCGAGCCCTCCGGGGCCTCGGCCTGGATCCGCTCGGCGAGCTCGGTGGCCCGCTCCTCGCTCGCCGCCCCGACCAGGAGGTACTTCCAGTGCCTGCGGACGTCAAGGCCCTCCTCGGCGAGCTTGGACGCGAAGGCGAGCGTGTCGCGAAGGGTCGGCAGGTCGATACGCACCTCCCACTGGTAGGCCCAGCGCGGCCGGGGCTCGCTCTCGGCCGCCCGCTCGTGCCGCTCGCGCTCAGCGGCACGTTCGGCTTCCGATTGCGGCAGGGGCTCGGCCGGGTCCTTCCACGCCTCCTCGTCGGGATGCCAGCGGGTGACGCGAAACTCGGCGGACAGCCCCTCCGAGGCGACGAGCTCCCTGGTGACGCGCTCGGCCTCGCGCGCCTGGGCCTCGTCTCCGGCGTATAGGAACATCTTCGCCCCGTCGCGCGTGATCACGACCCGGTCGCCCAGCCGCTCGCGCGCCTCGTCGTCGAGGTCGAGGCTCCGAAGCCGCTCGCCGACGGTGAAGCCGTGCTGCTCGTCGTCGAGATCGACCTCGACTCGCCACTCGTCGCTCATCGGCCGAAGTCTCTCATGGCGTCGCCCGGCGGAGCCGGACGCTGGGTCAACCGCGGCCGGGTGGGGTGAGGCGCCTCTTTGCCGCCCGACGGCTGGTCAGTCGCGGCCGGGTGGGGGGTCAGGCGCCGCTTCGCCCGCATAGCGGGCAGAAGTCTCACGACCCCCAAAGAACGGGGGGGCCCTCCACCGCCCCAAGACCATCTCCCTACCCGGACGGCGCTCGGGAGCCTCAACGTGTCATAAGCGCCAAAGGGACCCGAGCGCCAGCGGCGGGCGTGGCGAGGCGGTCGGAGCGTTCGCGCGGCGAGGCGGAGTCGGAGGCGCGTTAGCATCGAAGGCGTCATGGAGGGCAGCCCACAGGCCGTCGACGAACGCGAAGCGAGCTCGGTCGCGGCGAGGACGCTTCGAAACTACGTGGCGGGCGGGTGGCGCGAGGCGAGCGCCCCGGAGACCCTCGACGACATCGACCCGGCCACGGGCGAGCTCGCTGCGCTCGTGCCGCTCTCGGACGCGGCGGACGTCGACGCCGCGGTGAGCGCTGCTCGCGAGGCGCAGCCCGGTTGGCGAGCAGTGCCGCCCCAGCGGCGGGCGAGGGCGATCATGCGGCTCCGCGAGGAGCTTTGGGCGCGGCGCGAGGAGCTCGCGCGGCTGGTCACCGCCGACATGGGCAAGACGCTGGGAGACGCGCGCGGCGAGGTGCTTCGGGGGATCGAGTCGGTCGAGGCCGCCAGCGCGATCCCCCATCTGCTCAAGGGCGAGAACCTCGAGGGGGTCGCCGCCGGGGTGGACGTGGAGCTCCTGCGGCAGCCGGTCGGTGTCGTCGCCGCGATCACGCCGTTCAACTTCCCGGCGATGATCCCACTCTGGTTCCTGCCCTTCGCGATCGCGTGCGGGAACGCGTTCGTGCTGAAGCCCTCCGAGCGCGATCCCCGCCCCTCGGAGCTGATCTTCGAGCTGATCGACGGGATCGACGAGATCCCAGATGGGGTCTGCAACCTGGTCCACGGCGCCCGCAGCGCCGTCAACGCCCTGCTCGACCATCCCGACGTGGACGCGATCTCGTTCGTCGGGCAGGCTTCGACGGCGCGCCACGTCTCCGAGCGGGCGGCGGCGACGGGCAAGCGCTGCCAGGCACTGGGCGGGGCGAAGAACTCGCTCATCGTCATGCCGGACGCGGATCTCGAGACCGCGGTGCCGGCCATCATGGGCTCCGCCTTCGGCGCCGCCGGGCAGCGCTGCCTGGCCGGATCGGTGGCGGTGCTGGTCGGCGACGGCGGGCGGCAGGCGGAGGTTCGAGACGCGCTCGTCGCGGCCGCCTCCGAGCTGCGACTGGGGCCCGGGAGCGAGGAGGCCACCGACGTCTGCCCGCTGGTCGCCCCCGAGGCCCGCGAGCGGCTCGAGGCCGCCCTCGGCCGCGCCGAAGCCACCCAGGTGGAGGTCGTGCTCGATGGGCGAAGCGCGGACCCCGGGCCGGCGGGGACCATGCTCGGCCCGACGATCGTCGAGGCTGCGGATCGCGAGGCGGAGGTGGCCCGTGAGGAGCTCTTCGGCCCGCTGCTGACGCTAGTGCGGGTCGACGACCTCGACCGCGCCCTCGAGTTCGTCAACGGATCGCGCTACGGGAACGCCGGGTCGATCTTCACCGCTTCCGGCGAGGCGGCGCGCCGCTACCGGTACGGATGCCAGGCGGGGATGCTCGGGGTGAACGTCGGCGTTGCCGCGCCGGTGGCCTGGTTCCCCTTCTCGGGGTGGAAGGACTCGCTGGAGGGCGACCTGCACGCCAACGGGCGGGACGCGGTCGAGTTCTACACGCGCAAGAAGGTCGTCACCTCGCGCTGGGGCCCGGCTGGGGGCTAACGCCGGGCCGAGCCCGGGGGCTTGCGGCCCGGCCGAGCTGCGCTAGCGCCCGATGTGGATGCCGATTCGCTCCGGAAGCCCCGCCACGGCTCGCGTGACCGGATCGGGCCGGCGGCCCTCCTCCTCCAGTCGCTCCCGCCGAAGGAGGGCCCTGCGGACGATCGACCCGCCGACGTAGCGGAGCGGCTCCGGCGGCACCTTCACCGCCGGCGGCTCGACGAGCGCGAGGCGCGTGTGAGAGTCGCGGCGATCGAGCGCCAAGGAGGCGAGGATCCGGCCGGCCAGGCGCGCCGGGCCGACTCCGTTTCCCGTGTAGCCGAAGGCGTAGTGGACCCGCTCCGATCGAAGGCTTCCGACGACGGGAAGGTGGGTCGGGGAGACGTCGATCGGGCCGCCCCAGGCGTGCTCGACCCGCCTGCCGCGGAGCCCGGGGAAGAACTTGACCAGGTCTCGTTCGACCTGGCGGACCACCTCCGGATCGACCTCGGCCCGGCCGCCATTTCGAGCGCCGGGCACGACACGCCCACCACCCCACCCGAACGCGATCCGGTCGTCCGGAGTGGTGCGGAAGTAGTGGACCATCGCCCGCGAGTCGGTGATGCACTCCCCTCCCCTCCAGCCGAGCTCGTCGATCACGTCCGGCACCGGCTCGGTGATCACCATGTGGCTGGAGGCCACGGTGAGGCGCCGTCGCAGGGTCCGGTGGGCGGCGAGCTCCGGCCCCGCGGCGAGCACCGCCGTTCGCGCACGCACCCGCCCGCCCGCTGCTTCGATCGTGACGCCGTCGCCGCCGGGCCGCACCCCCTGAACCCGCGTCCGCTCGAACACGCGGACGCCGCGCTCGATGAGCCGTGAACGCAGGCCCAGCGCGAGCCGCGCGGGCTGCACGGTCGCGGCGGCGGGATAGAAGGCCCCGCTCCGGAACAGCGGCGAGTCACATCGGCGCCTCACCTCCGAACCCTCCAGCGCCCGGCACGCGTCGGGCACCCCCAGCTGGGCACAGGCTTCGGCTGCGGTTCGCCAGGCGTCGTCGTGCGCGGGGGCGGTGGACACCTGCAGGTAGCCGCCCGCGCGGTACCAGGCATCGACGCCCTGGTCCTCGCACCAGCGGCCGATCGCCTCAACGGCGTCCTGCGCCGCTCGCGCCACCTGGAGCGCCGGGCCGTCTCCGAACCGGCGTCGAAGCGTCGGCAGACTGAACCACATCGCGTTCACGAACCCGCCGTTGCGCCCGCTCGGACCCGCGCCGCAGCGCTCCGCCTCGAGGAGGACCACGTTCGCCTCGGGCTCGAGCTCGTTGACGAGCCAGGCCGTCCACATCCCGGTGTACCCGCCGCCCACGATCGCCACGTCGGCGCTCACCTCTCCGCCGAGCGCCTCGCGAGGCTCGACGAAGCCCGCCTCCTCCTGCCACCACCCGCGGGAGTCGTGCTCGACGGCCATCGGTGCAGTGTGACCTCCCAGACCGCGGGCCCAGGTCTCGCGGGGTCGTCGAGCGACCGCGCGGCGGGAGTTACGTAATGGTCGACGTTTTGGCGGCTAACCACGGGGAATGCTCAGGAGGCGGCGGCCAGGACGATCCGAGCCGCGAGAGGAGGTTGATGGCGGCCCTGAACAACAGCGTGCGCTCGAAGCGCGGCCTGCGTGCCGCAGCGAGGATGACCCGCGATCGAAACGCCCGGGTCGCGGGCATCGTGGCGGCGACGGGCGCCGCGGTCGCCGCGGGCAAGATCGCCGCCGATCAGCTGAGGCGCGCGGGCGACGGCGACGGTTCGGGCCGCGACTTCCGGCTGAGGAGAACGGAGGACGTGGGCGAGGGTCTTCGACGGATCGCGGCGGGGCGCGCCGACTCCGCGGTCGATCAGCTCCGCGGGCACGGCGAGGATCGAGTCCCCGCGGCAGTCCATGAGGCTCGCAAGGACCTGAAGAAGCTTCGCTCGGTGCTGCGCCTGGCTCGCGACGCGATCGGCGAGGCCACGTACGAGCGAGAGAACGCCAGATTCCGCGAGGCGGGGCGCCTGCTGTCGGGGCGCCGCGATGACCAGGTGATGGTCGAGACCCTCGACATGCTGAGCGAGCGCTTCCCCACCGACCTGGACGGGGAGGAGATCGCTGGCGTCAGCCGATCACTGAAAGACGCCTCGAAGGCCGACGGCGAGGATCTCCAGCACGTCCTGGATCGCGCGGCGACGGAGATCGAGGCCGGACGCGCTGCCATCGACGATTGGGAGCTCGGCGCCTCTGGATGGGAGCTCGTCGGTCCCGGTGCGACTCGCAGCTACCGGCGCGGTCATGCGCGATTCGCGTCGCTGTCCGACGATCCGAGCGACGAGAACGTCCACGAGCTTCGCAAGCGGGTCAAGGACCACTGGTATCAGCTGCGAATCGTTCGGAACGCGTGGCGCGAGGTCCTGGCGGAGACCGCCGACCAGGCGCACGAGCTCGGGGACCTGCTCGGCGACCACCACGACCTCGCGGTCCTCCGCGACCGGCTCGAGCGGGCGGGCGGCGCCAACGGCAACCTCGAGGCGATTCGATCGGCGATCGAGCGCCGCCAGGCAGAGCTGCTCGCCGACGCGCTGCCCTATGCGACGCGCCTCTACGCCGAAAAGCCGAAGGCGTTCGGCCGGCGGCTCCACTCCTATTGGAGCGCCTGGCGCGAGCCCTAGGGCCTGTCGCAAGGGGCGCCGCGGCGCGAGGCTAGAGGCCGGTCTCGGCGGCGCGCGTCTCGTGGAGCGCGATCAGCTCACGCTGGGCGTTGCGCGGGCTCCCATCCGGATGGCGACGGCTCCACTCCCCGTCCGCCGCCAGGACCCAGGCATTCGTGTTGTCGGCGAGGCAGCGGTCGAGTAGATCGAGCAGGTAGCCGCGGATCCTCGCGTCCTCGACCGGAGCGACGAGCTCGACGCGGTTGTAGAGATTCCGGGGCATGAGATCGGCCGAGCCCATGAAGACCCGCTCCTCCTCCCCGGGTCGCTCGAACGAGAAGACGCGCGAGTGCTCGAGGAAGCTGCCGACGATCGACACCACCTCGATGTTCTCGGACACCCCCGCGACGCCCGGTCGCAGCGCGCAGATTCCGCGCACGTTCAGCTCCACGCGTACGCCCGCCCGCGAGGCGCGGTAGAGCGCCTTGATCGAGAGCGCGTCGAGAAGCGAGTTCATCTTCATCCGGATCCGGGCCGGGCGCTCGGGAGTGTGAGAGTCGATCGTGCGCTCGATCTCGTCCAGGATTCCTTGCTGCAGGTTGAACGGAGCGACGAGCACCTTGCGGTAGCGGCGGGGACGCGAATAGCCGGTCATGTAGTTGAACATCTCGGCGATGTCGTTCCCGATCTCGGGATCGGCGGTGAACAGGCCGAGGTCCGTGTAGAGGCGCGCGGTCTTCGGGTTGTAGTTCCCGGTCCCCACGTGGGCGTAATGGCGAACGCCGTCGCCCTCGCGGCGAACGATCAGGATGCACTTGGCGTGGCTCTTCAGCGCCGGCAGCCCGTAGACGACGTGGACGCCCGCCTCCTCGAGCTTCTTCGCCCAGCGGATGTTCGCCCGCTCGTCGAAGCGGGCCTTCAGCTCCACCATGCACACGGCCTGCTTGCCACGCTCCGCGGCCTCGATCAGCCCCGGTACGAGTGGTGAGTCCGCGCTCGTCCGGTACACCGTCTGCTTGATCGCCAG
>DATGAF010000002.1:0-13402 GCA_035313645.1 Solirubrobacterales bacterium | reverse complement strand
CGAAGAACGCCTTCGCGTCGGCGCCGCCCGCGAGCGCGGCGCAGGCCAGGGGGTCGGCGCCCATCGTCATCCCTCCGACGGCCGTCCCGCCCCAGCGGGCAACCTGCCCGGCGAGAAGCGTCGCCAGCGCGGCGAAGCCGGCGGGCCGCAGGATCGCGCGCTTGGCGTCGACGTAGTACTGCGCGACGGCCCCGCTCGTGAGCGTCACCTCGCCGATCACGAGCGCGTGCTCGCGCAGCTCGTCGAGCAGGGTCTGTCGTGCGGAATCGAGGTCGGTCATGTTCGGTGCGGTGCGAGAGCTTAGGCGGGTGGGGGTCAAGTCCGCGGCCGGCCTGGAGGGGCATTGGGCAGGAGAAGGGAGTCCAGCAGCGGCTTGCCTCGAGGGGTGACTGAGGTTTGCCTCGAATAGCGACGGAAAAGACAGGCACCCCTCAGGGTGGAAGGCCGGCGGGGTGCGCCCGGCGAGTGTCTGTCTTCCTACTTGCTCGGTCGAGCTACCCGGAGACGTAGATCGACATCCCGAGCTTCACCCAGCTGTAGATGAACTTGGACTCGGGGATCTCGTTTCGGACGCAGCCGTGGCTGGCCGGATAGGGCGGCACCGAGTGGTAGCCGTGGATCGCGTAGCCGCCATGCCAGTAGACGGAGTAGTACATCCCCTCCGAGTTGAAGCCCGGCTGGCGTCTGTAGAACGCGTAGTGGCCTCGGATCGTGGGCGTCGCGGGCGCGCCCGTGGAGACGTGGAAGGTGTACTGGGGCTTGCCGTGGTTCGCGAGGACCATCACCTGGCGCGAGATGTCGACCTCGACGTGCTTGCCGGCGCCCGGGTACTTCACGTGGAAGGCGCCGCGGCCCGCGGCGAGCTTCTTGAAGATGCCCGGGTCGGCGTTGAAGGTGCGGTGCATGCCGTTGACCTTCCGGAACGCCATCACCGCGAACTCGGTCCGGTTGTTGTAGCGCTTGCCGTGCGTCGTGTAGTAGCCCTGATGGAGCAGCAGGCGGTTGAAGAGGCGGACGGCGCTCGAGCGATCGCCCGGATCGAGATCGGGGTAGCGGATGCGGAACTTCTTCGATCGCGCGACCGCCGCCTCCTGCCGGGCGGTGCGATCGTGCTGGGCGAGGATCCGGTAGCTCCCCGGCTTGATCAGCGTCGGGGAGCGGAACTTGAATCGCCCCGCGTTGCGGCCCTTCACCTTCTTCGTCTTCGGGAAGACGTTCTGGACGACGTGCCCGTGCCGCAGGAGCTTGACGCGGACGCGCTGCCCAGCGACGAACGGCCTCAGGTAGCCCACCGCACGGGCGCGGCGCCCGACCAGGGCCTTTCCGTGGTGGACGCCGCTGACGTTCAGCGAGAGGTGGGCCGGACGGGGCCCGGGATTGCCGACCGGGCCGGGCAGCGACGCCTGGCGGTGCGCCGTGGTCGGTGCCGGCGAAGGCGCGTACTGGGAGTCGGCGAGCGCGGGCGCTCCCCCCAGTGCGGCGATCGTGAGCCCTGCCCCGACGAGACCAACCCGGCCGATCACGCGCGGCATTCTTTCACGTCGGGTGGCGTTCATTCACCGGATCAGGGGACGAGCTTTGCCCGCAGCGCCCTGACCGGGATCACGAAGAGCGCCGCGGCGACCACCGCGAGCCACGCGGTGTGGATCAGGATCTGCACTCCGTCCGGGCCGGTGGCCAGGCCGCGGGTGATCTCCACGAGGTGATAGAGCGGGGTCAGCCACGCCACCACCTCCACCCACCCCGGGAGCTGGTTGAAGGGGAAGAAGATGCCCGAGAACAGGAACATCGGCGTGATCCCCAGCGTGAAGAAGTAGCTGTAGAGGTCGATCTTGGGGATCAGCGCCGTGAACGTGTAGCCGATCACCGAGAAGCACAGGCCGCCGAGGAGGACGAACGGCGGGATCGCGATCGCCCACGGCGAGGAGACGAGGCCCACCGACGCGACCACGATCAGCACCACGATCCCGTAGACCGTCGCGCGGGTGGCGCTCCACGCGATGTCCCCCGCGACCAGGTCCTGGGGCTCGACCGGAGTCGACAGGACGTTGTCGTACAGGCGCAGCTCGTTCATCCGGAAGTAGACGTTGTAGGTGGTCTCGAACGCTGCAGACCACATCGCCGCCGAGGCGATCAGCCCTGGTGCCACGAACTCCTTGTAGGGGATGCCGTTGATCCCGTGCGCGATGTAGGTGCCGAGGCCGAACCCGAGCGCCAGGAGGTAGAAGAACGGGTCGAGGAAGGTCGGCAGGAGGGCGCCTTTCCAGAGCTTCGAGAAGACGAGCGCGTTGCGGCGCCAGACGGCGGCGGCGTGCCGAGGCGAGGGCACGAGGTCACGGGCCTGGACCTTTGTCCCCAGGCCGGCGAAGCCGGGTTCGAAGACCATCGCCACGGCTACTCCCTCAGGGACCTTCCGGTGAGGCGCAGGAAGACGTCCTCGAGCGTGGCCCGGCGAACGATCGCGGCCTCGGTCGGAAAGCGGTCGTGGTCGAGCGAGCGCAGGAGCTCCTCGGCGTCCTCCGCGTAGAGGGTGAGGGCGCCGTCGTGGAGCTCGTGCCCGTCCGCCCGCTCGCCGAGCGAGGCGAGGAGCGCCTGCGGATCGCAGTCGTCGGCGAGGTCGAGCTCGAGCGCCTCGCGCCCCGCGTGCTCGCGGACCAGGTCCGCCGGCCGCCCCTCGGTCACGATCCGGCCCTCGTCCATGATCAGCAAACGGTCGCACAGACGGGCCGCCTCCTCCATGTAGTGCGTCGTGAGAAGCAGGGTGACCCCGCGGCGCCGCAGCCGCTCGAGCGCGCGCCAGACGGCGAGCCGGGCCTGCGGGTCGAGGCCGGTGGTCGGCTCGTCGAGAACGATCAGCTCCGGGTCGTTGATCAGCGACCGGGCGATCAGGAGCCGTCGCTTCATCCCCCCCGACAGGGCCTGGATGCGGTCGTCGGCGCGATCGCGGATCAGCGCGAAGCGCAGCAGCTCGTCGGCGCGCGGGCTCGCCTCCTCGGAGCCGATCCCGAAGTACTTCGCTTGGAGGATGAGGTTCTCCCAGACCGTGAGGTCGTTGTCGAGGTTCGTCTCCTGCGGCACCACGCCGATTCGCGACTTGATCCGCCGCCGCTCGCGGACGGCGTCCATGCCCAGCACGAGCAGCTCGCCCCCGCCCACCGTGGCGAGCCCGTAGATCATCTTCATCATCGTCGTCTTCCCGGCGCCGTTCGGCCCGAGGAAGCCGAAGCAGATCCCGGGCGGCACCTCGAAGTCGATCCCGTCGACCGCGAGTCGATTCCCGTAGCTCTTGGAGAGCCCCCGAGCGACGACGGCCGCATCCCTTGAGACCACGGCGGTCACGAGGTCAGGATCGCGAACGCGAGCGCGTTGTTGAGCGCGTGGATCGCCATCGTCGGGTAGATCGAGCCCGTCTCCTCATACACCCAGGCAAGCGCGAACCCGAGCAGCGCGAGCTGGGGGATCACCCCGAGGCTCCCGGAGCCCGTGTAGTGGAAGAGCCCGAAGATCCCGGCGGAGATCAGCGCCGCGGCGGGGAAGGAGAGCCGGTTCCGAAGGCCGCCGAAGACGAAGCCACGGAAGAAGATCTCCTCGGAGATCGGCGCGGCGACGACGATCAGCACGCCGGCCGCGATCGTCCCCACGCTGCCGTGCCCGAAGCCGAGATCGCGAGTGATGTCCTTCTGGTGCGGATGCACGAACAGGGAGTAGAGGAGCGCCATCACCACGTAGCCGAGGTACGCGGCGGCGGCGAGGCCGAACGGCGAGCGGAGCGGTCGCCGCAGGCCCAGCATCCGCGGCGGGGCGATCCCTCCCCGGTCGGCGGTGACCGCAAACGCCACGCCGACCAGGGTCACGGCCAGAAGCGCCTGCGCCGCAAGGCGCGCGCCGAGCGAGCTCAGATCGTGATCGAACGCCGAGACCACCGCGACCTCCACCACGGTCGTCAAGAGCAGGGCCAGGATTCCGACGGCCACCCGGCCGGGCCCCCAGGTGCGGCCCGGATCCGTGACAGCGGCGGTCCGCGAGCTCGGCGGCGGCTGGGAGGCCGGCGGCCCCGCGGGCGGGGGCTGGGAGGTCGGCGGCGGCGCTGCCGGCGGCTGGGAGGCCGGCGATCCAACGGTCGGCTCCTGCGCCGGCGGCGAACCGGCCGCCCCCGCGGCCTCGCGCGCGGGCTTCGCGAGCACCACCGTGTGGGCGAGCCGATCGCCTAGCCGCTGGCGGCGCTCGCTCAGCGGGATCATGAAGAGGCCCGTCACGAGGTCGATCGGGAGCAGCAGGTTTCGCATCACGGCGCGATTCCAGGTGAGCGTCGGTCGGAAGTCGTCGACCACCCGGATGCCGACGGCGGCCTTGCCGAGCGTCCGTCCCCAGCGCCACTCGCCGATCACGAAGTAGTTGAACCATGCGGTGAGCACGATCACCGTGATCAGCCCGAGCCTCGTCGACTCGCTGCCGGTCGGGTCCTGGCCGATCGCGCCCGGCACGAGCACGTTGGCGACGACCGCGAGCACGACCCAGGCGATCATCGCGTCGATCAGAATCGCCGCCAGCCGCTGGAGCAGGCTCGCGTAGCGTCGCTGGGTCTGGGGAGGGCCGGCCTCGCTCATAGGTCGAGATGGTGGCGGATGCTCAGCAGCGAGTCGATGTCGCCGCCGCCGTCGCGGTCGATCAGCATGGCGCGGATCCCGGCGCTCCCGGCGCCGTCCAGGTCCTCGGCCGGGGTATCGCCGACGTAGAGGGCGTCGGCTGCCCCGCAGCCGGCCAGCTCGAGGCCGCGCTCGAAGATCGCGCGGTCCGGCTTTCGGGCGCCGGCTTCGGCCGAGGTGACCACCCCGTCGAGCAGGCGGCCGATCCCGCATCGCTCGAGCACTTGGGGGAGCGAGCAGTCCCAGTTGGAGACGCACACCAGCGTCAGCCCCACGCCGCGCAACTCGGAGAGCGCCGGCGGGGCGTCCGGAAACGGACGAAAGCGGATCGCTCCCATCATCGTCTCGACCGGGATCTCGCGCCCCAGCTCCCGCGAGAGGATCGCCGCGCAACGCCGGCGCAGGTCGGCGAGGGAGTCGGCGTCGCGTCCCTCGTCGCTGTGCTCGCGGTAGTAGCGCATCTCGGCCTCGAAGGCCCGCACCATGCCCTCGTCGGCCTCGACCCCGAGCGCCGCGGCGAGGTGGGTCCACGGGGGCTCGAGCTCGACCAGGGTGCCGAGCGCGTCGAGCAGCACGCAGCGAGCCGACGGCATTCGAGCATTGTCACGAAGGAACCATCCCGGCCCCGGGCGAAGAGGAGTCCGCGCTTCGCGAGAGCGCCCATCGGGCGGCGGGCATCCTCGAGCCCGCACCCGGCGGGCGGCCGGGCGCCAACAGGTACCCTTTTCGATCACAGCGAATGACCGCGCGGGCACGCAAACGGCTTCGTCGCTCGCGGGGGTCGGTACGCCGCAAGATCCTCCTGGCATTCGGCGTCGTCTTCACCGCCATCCTGATCGGGGTGGCAGGCGTGGGGGCCTGGGTGCTGAGCGTCTGGGGCAGTACCCCCTCGATCGACACTCTGAAGCCGATCAAGCAGGGCTCCAACTCCGTCGTGTTCGCGTCGGACGGGAGCAGGCTCGGCTACATCCAGTCGGACACGATCCGTCATCCGGTGAAGAGCTCGAAGGTCCCCGCGATGCTGAAGCACGCGACGGTGGCGATCGAGGACAAGAACTTCTACAAGCACGGTGGGGTCGACTACGGGTCCATCGTCCGAGCCGCGTGGGCCGACATCAAGGCGGGCTCCCCGGTCCAGGGCGGCTCGACGATCACGCAGCAGCTCGTCCGCAACCTCTACATCTCCCACCCCCAGGACAACCTGACCCGGAAGATCCACGAGGCGAACCTCGCCGACCAGTACGAGAAGAAGTACACGAAGAACCAGATCCTCACCAAGTACCTGAACACCGCCTCGTACGGGACCACGGACGGCCGCACCGCGGTGGGTGTCCAGGCCGCCGCGGAGACCTACTTCAACCAGCCCGTCTCGCATCTCGACCTCCCCGAGGCGGCGATGATCGCCGGCCTGCCTCAGGCGCCCTCCGAGTACAACCCGCTGCTCAACCCGAAGGGCGCCCTGGCCCGGCGCAACGAGGTGCTCCTGGCGATGGAGCAGCAGGGCTACATCAGCCACAGCGACTACGACCAGGCGAGCCAGAGTGGCATCGGCCTCAACCGAGGCTACAAGTACGAGCAGATCAAGCAGCCGTACTTCTTCGACTACGTGCAGCAGAAGCTGATCGACCGGTACGGCGTCAACACGGTCCGAAACGGCGGGCTGAAGGTCTACACCACGATCAACCCGCAGCTCCAGGCCGATGCGCAGCGTGCCGTTGACTCGTGCGCGGTCTGCTCCCCGGGAGGCGGCCCCGCCGCGGCCCTCGCTTCCGTCGACGCCACGAACGGCCACATCCTGGCGATGGCCTCGACCCAGGCGTACTCCTCGAGCTCCCAGTTCAACCTCGCCGCCGACGCCCACCGCCAGCCCGGATCGTCGTTCAAGCCCTACGTGCTCACGACCGCGCTCAGCCAGGGCATGAACCCCGACACCACCTACTACTCCGGCAAGAGCCCGATCACCCTCACGCTCGACGACGGGACGACGTGGACCGTCAACAACGCCGAGCCCGGAGGCGGGACGATGAGCGTCCGCCAGGCCACGATCGACTCCGTGAACGTGATCTTCGCGCAGCTCGACCTCGACGTCGGACCCGACAACGTGCGGTCGATGGCGTACAAGCTCGGCATCACGACCCACCTCGACGGCATCCCCGCCGAGGGGATCGGGGGACTCCGGATCGGCGTCACGCCGCTCGAGCAGGCCGATGCCTTCGCGACCTTCGCTGACGGCGGGGTCCGCCACAACGCGACCGCGATCGCCAAGGTGGTGTTCCCGGACGGGAAGACCGACGTGCCCGACCAGGGCAGCGCGACTCGCGCGATCTCGGACGGGATCGCCCACGAGGTGACCGACATCCTCAAGGGCGTCATCACCCAGGGGACCGGCGCCGGGTACACCGACTTCGGCTGCCCCGCCGCCGGCAAGACCGGGACGTCCGAGGGTCTCTCGGACGCCTGGTTCGTCGGCTACACGCCGCAGCTCTCCACGGCCGTCTGGGTCGGCCACCCCAACTCCCGCGAGAGCACCGGCTTCGGCGGGCCCACGGCCGGGCCGATCTGGCGGGCGTATATGGAGGCCGCTCACGGAAGTTACTGCGGTGACTTCCCTCAGCCTCAGAACCCGATCCAGTTCTCCTCGAGCTGGAGCGGCGCTCACGCGGTCTCCTCCGGCTCCTCGTCGACCACCACAGGCACCGCGAGCACCGGCACCGCGCCTTACCCCCCGTCCACGAGCACGCCGCCCTCGGGCTCGACCACCGGCACCTACCCGCCCCAGTACTACGCTCCCGGCGCCGGGCAGACCGTCCCTGCCCCGCCGAGCGGCGGAGGCCCGCCGCCGGGTGCCGGTCCGCCGGGCGGTCCCCCCGGCCAGGGGGGAGCCCCGGGGGCGCCGTGATCCGGGTCGTGCGGACGTGAACAGGTCCGGCCCTCCGGCGCGAAGCCACTTGCGTAAGTGACCGCCCGACACAGGATCGCGGGCGCCGCGGCCCTCGCGATCCTCGGCGCCGCGGCCATCCTCCTCGCCGCCTCGGGCCCCGCCTTCGTCCCGGGTACGGACGCGGGCTCGCCGCGCTGGCTCCTGGGGCCGTACGGCGACGGCTTCGGCATCGGTGGCGGCGCCTACCTGGCGACGCTCTGGACGGCGTTCGCCGCCTACCTCGCCGTCGTCGTCTGTGCACGCGCGCTCGGCCCGCGCGTCGTCCGTCGCGCGATCGTCGCGGGGCTTGTCCTGTTCGCCCTGGCCCCGCCGCTCCTGTCCCTCGACGTCTTCAGCTACATCTCCTACGCGCGCCTCGGCGCGCTCCACGGCCTGAATCCCTACGACTTCGCTCCCGCGGCGATCCCGCACGACACCGCCGCGGTCCGAGTGGAGGACTTTCGCGAGGCGACGAGCGTCTACGGACCCCTGTTCACGCTCGCGACCTACCCCCTCGGGCTGGTCGGCGTGCCCGCAGCGATGTGGACCCTGAAGGCCGTCGAGGCCCTCGCCGTGCTGGCGATCGCCGCCCTCGTCGCGCGGCTTGCGGCGGTGCGCGGCATCGCCCCCGCCCCGGCGGCCGCCCTCGTCGCCCTCAACCCGCTCGTCCTCGTTCACGTGGTCGGCGGGGGGCACAACGACGGGCTGATGGTCTTGGCGCTGCTCGGTGGCGTGGCGATGGTGACGGTGGGCCGCGAGGCGGGGGCGGGCGCGTCCCTCGTTGCGGCCTTCGCCGTGAAGGCGACGGCCTACGTGGCGGCGCCGTTCGCCTTCCTGGGCGCCGGCTCCGGGCCACGCCGGGCGCGCCTCGTCGCTGGGGCGCTCGTCGCGCTCGCGGCGCTCGCTGCCGCGGCGCTCGCTGCCTTCGGCAGCTCGGCTCTCGACTGGCTGTCGTTTCTCTCCGGGAGCCAGCAGAGGGTCAGCTACCACAGCGTCCCCGCCACCGCGGCCCGCTTCACCGGGATCGACCTCGACGCGATCCGGATCGCGTTCCAGGTCGCCTATGTCGGTTTCGCCGTTTGGCTGCTCGCCTGGACCGCGCGGGGCGGCGACTGGGTCCGCGCGGCGGCCTGGGCGACCCTGGGCCTGCTCTGCGCGACGGTGTACCTCACGCCGTGGTACTTGCTGTGGGCGCTCCCGCTGGCGGCGCTGGCGCGTGACCGCGCCATCGTCGCGCTCACCCTGGCACTCTGCGCCTACCAGCTCTCCGTGGGCGTGCCCGGGTGATGAGCCACCCTCCGGCCACCGAGATCGCGAGGATGATTAGCGCGGGGACGGGATAGGCGAGGACGAACTCGGAGAACAGCAGCACGCCGACCCCGGCCGCCGAGAGCTTGAGCGCCGGGCCCACGAGCCGGCCGCTCGAGGGCGATGGCCTGACCGCGAAGACGGCGAGGCTGAGGCCGGCGGCGAGCAGGCCAAGCGAGCAGGCCGCGAACGCGATCACCAGGTAGACCGTGACGGGAGTCGCGTACCCGCACGACGACGACGCGCTGCAGGCGGGATCCAGGGTCGATCCCACGAGGGCCGCCGGGATCACGGCCAGATAGGCGAAGAAGAGGGCGCCGAGGACGGCGATCGCGCGCACAGGTTGGTCCCTCCGGCTGGTTCACGCCCGAATCGGGCACGGTTGAATATATGTAGTGGAGCGCTTGGGGGAGTTCGAGCTCATTGCCCGGCTGGTCGAAGGCGTCGCCGCGGCGCGGCGCGCGACCGGTCAGTCGAGGTGGGGCGTCGAGGTCCGCGTGGGGAGCGGCGACGACGCCGCGGTCACCGTGCCCCGGGGTGCGGTCGCCACCTCGGTGGACGCTCTGGTCGAGGGGGTGCACTTTCAACGCGGGACGGCGTCGCCGCGCTCGATTGGCGCGAAGGCGATCGCCGTCGCGCTCTCGGACCTGGCGGCGATGGGCGCCGAGCCCGGCGAGGCCTACGTGCAGCTCGGCGTCCCCGCCGATCTCGATGACGCGGACTGTCTCGAGCTGGGAGCCGGGCTCGCTGCGGCGGCGGCGGAGCATGGGGTCTCGGTCGCTGGTGGCGACGTCACCCGGGCCCCCGCTCTGCTCCTGGCGGTGACCGTCGTGGGGCACGCCGACTCGCCCGACGATCTCGTGCTTCGATCCGGTGCCCGGCCCGGCGACCGGCTGGCGCTCACGGGCGAGCTCGGAGGCGCCGCCGCCGGGCTCCTGGTCCTCGAGCGCCCCGAGCTGGCGGAGGGGCTGGCCCCGGAGGTGGCCGACGCGCTTCGCCGGCGCCAGCTCGAGCCCGAGCCCCGCATCGCGGCGGGCCGGGCGCTCGCCGCCGCCGGGGCCACGGCGATGATCGACCTCAGCGACGGGCTCGGCAGGGACGCCGGGCATCTCGCCGCCGCGAGCGGCGTTCGGCTGGAGGTCGAGCTCGAGCGGCTCCCCCCTCAGGAGGGGGTCCGCGAGGTGGCGCTCGCCGCCGGGCTCGACCTCGCGGAGCTCGCGACCGGCAGGGGCGAGGACTACGAGCTGCTCGTGACCGTGGCACCGGACGACGTGCGCCGGGCCGTCGACGCCGTGGCGCCCACCGAGACGCGGCTCACGGAGATCGGGCGCTCGGTCGCCGGATCGGGTCTGGCCCTGCGGGACGCGGACGGCTCCGAGCTTCCGCTGCAAGGTTTCGACCAGCTCCGCGGCTAGCTCGACGATTCGCCGAGCTCGAGCTCGGCGAGCGCGTGTGCGCCTCGGGGTGCCTGAGTTTTCCGTCGAATAGCGGTGGAAAAGTCAGTCACCCCCCGGCGAGGTGGGCGGTGGACGGCTGGTGGGGACGCCTCCCAGCCGGAAGGAGCCGGCGGGCGTGTGGGGTCGGTTGCCTACCCCTACCTGGCGGAGGTGGGCCGGCGGGCCGCGGCGCCGTCGGGCGGGTCGGCGAGAAGCGCCCGCCGGGTGGAGTTGATCACGCGGAGCTTGAAGACGATCTCCTGGGCGACGGCCTCGGAGTCGACGCGATAGGTGCGCTGAGCGATCTGTTGCTTCAGCCGCGTCACTCTCTCCCTTTCAAGAGGCATCGGGTCCGGACGATCGCCGCTCATGGGCCGCGTATCTTCCGCCTTCCTGATCGTCACGGGCACCGCTGGACGCGATAGGAGATGCGTCCATTCGCGGCGCTGTCGCCGGAGCGGCCTCGGCGCGTTCGGGTGACCGCGTGGCCGCGGGCGGCGTAGAGCGCCGGGCCACGGCCGGCTCCGGACCGCGAGCGGCCACGGCGACGATGCCCACCAAGGAGCCCACCAGGAGGCAGAGGGAGAGCATCGTCCCGAAGCCGATCTGCCCGTCGTCGACCATCAACAGAAGCTGCCACGGGGCCGCCGCGCCGAGGTCGAGGCGCCCCGCCACGTCGGCGAGCGTCGCCCAGATCGGGATCAGCGAGATCACCGCCCCGAGGAGTACGGCCGGCCAGGGAAGGGGTCCGGAACGCCGCGCGCACAGGAGCCAGACGTGGGGAATCGGCACGAGCAGCAGGGCCAGATAGGGATTCACCAGCCAGGCGAGCAGCGCCCCGAGCACGGAGACCGCCGCCAGCGCCGGCGCGGCGGCGAGGAGCGGAATGCTCGCGGGCACGCGCCAGCACCTGATCGCGTAGTAGCCGGCGGCGGCGACTCCGAGCAGGAACGTCATCGCGATCGCCTGCCCCGCTCCCACCCCGAACCGGTTGGGATCGAACGGGAAGTCCGGTTGGGCGACGATCCCGACGGTGGCCATGAAGTAGAGGAGGAGGAGCGCGGCGAAAAGCGGCATGGAGCGCGAAGCCGACCAGGCGAGGGCCGGGCCGATCCGGGCGCCCGAACGCCGCGTCCGGAGGATCCCGTCGAGCGCGGCGAGCGCCGCGGGAAGGATCAGGGCGAGTCCGAGCAGCGACAGGGTCCATCCAGGGACGAGGTTCCCGGCCATGGTCACGTAGGTGTCGGGCCCCTGCTCCGGCGGGGACGGAGCGGCGTCGAGGGTCGCGGCCAGGAGCAGCGCGGCACGGCCGAAGCCCCCGAGCGTCGTCGCCGAGACGTTCTCGAGCTGATCGTCGGCGGGCCGCAGCGGCCGTTCCCCGGCCGAGGAGAGTCCGACGGCGGGAACGCCGTCCGCGATCAGCACAGCCTGTTCGCCGAGGCCGGTGGGGAGGGCCAACCGGGCGAGCTCGCCGAACAGGCCCTCGCCCGCCGGCGCGTGTTGCGCCTGGTCGATGAGCGCGCGCGATGCGGTCGCGGCGAGCTGCGAGTTGGCGCTCTGGGGCCCGTCGGAGCTGTCGAGCAGATAGGGCTGGCGCGGGGACGCCGAGCCGGGCTGCGAGAGAACGATCGCGCCGTCGACTTGGTCCCGCAGCGGATAGTGCTCGATGAACTGGCGCGCTCCCTGCGCACCGTCGCTGGCGCCGTCGGTCGATACGAAGACCAGCGTCTTCGTGTGCCCGGAGCTTCGAACCTCGTTGACCAGCTCCAGCAGGGCTGCGGTGGCCGCCGCGCTCGAGGCCGCGCCGGGCCCGCTCGCCGAGTCGCGCCCCGCGATCACGACCACGCTCCGAGGCGTATCCCCGGGCAGGGTCAGGATGACGTTTCGCAGGTCGACGCTGTGCCCGTTGAAGCCGGAGGAGAAGCTCTGCTCGGCTACCTGGCCCTCGCTGATGCGCTTGAACTGCTTCTCGACCAGGGCGGCGGTCGCCGCGTCACCCGCGCTTCCGGGCGCGCGCTCCGGAGCGGCGGCGACGATCTGGCGGACGTACTGCATCGCCGCCGTCTGGTCGAATTCGGCCGGCGCGACGACGGTGGGCAGGGGGCCGGGCGGCGCCTCGAGGGCGAAGAGCAGCACGACGAGGGCCACCAACGCTGGGAGAAACCCGGCGCGATAGATCCGGAAGTCGATCACGGGGTCGTCGCAAACTACCCTTTGACCGGCACGATCGTGCCCGCGGCGGTTGACATCCGATCGGCTCGCATCCTGCTGGTGGACGACGAGCAGTCCGTGCAGACGCTGCTCGCTTATCCGCTGCGCAAGGACGGCTACGAGGTCGTCCCCGCCCACGACGGCCGTGAGGCCCTAGACCGCTTCGCCGAGCAGCGGTTCGATCTGATCGTCCTCGACATCATGCTCCCGAAGCTCGACGGGATCGAGGTTTGCAGGCGGATGCGCAGCCGCAGCCAGGTGCCGATCATCATGCTCACCGCCAAGGACGACGAGATCGACAAGGTGCTCGGACTCGAGATCGGAGCCGACGACTACATCACCAAGCCGTTCTCGGTGCGCGAGTTCCGCAGCCGCGTCAGGGCGGCCCTCCGGCGGGCCGAGATGCTCGGCGGCCGGCCGGGCGGTGAGGAGCCGATCCTCGCCGGCGGCCTGCGGATCGACTTCGAGCGCCGGGTCGTCTCCGTGCGACAGGAGCAGGCGCGCCTGACCTACGTCGAGTTCGAGATCCTCGCGGCGCTCGCGCGCTCGCCGGGTCGCGTCTACACGCGGGAGATGCTTCTCGAGCAGGTCTGGGGCGACTCCGCCTACCGCGATCCGCGGACGGTCGACGTCCACATCCGGCATCTGCGCGAGAAGCTCGAGCGCGATCCACGCTCTCCCGAGTACCTGTTCACGGTCCGCGGCGTCGGCTATCGCTTCCGCGACAAAGACGACTAGGAGCCCTCCGGGGGGACGCGAGGAGACCGCGGTTAGATGATCGTCGGCGGCCGGCCGTTTCTCGCCAGCGTCCGAAACCGGCTCGCGGTGCTGATCTTCGTGATCACCGCGGCGGCGGTCGGGTTCATCTACCTCTACGTCGT
>DATGAF010000001.1:0-16800 GCA_035313645.1 Solirubrobacterales bacterium | reverse complement strand
AGCATCGAGATCTCGCCGGCCTCGCCGGAGACGAGCGAGCTCCCGAACACGGACGCCAGCCGCCGGGTGGACCCTCCGACGCCGAGGCCGCCGATCCAGTTCGTGATCGGCACGTCGAGATCGTCCACGTCCTGCTCGGCGCCGGGAAGCGACGGATCTATCCGGTCGCCGGTGAGGTGGCACGCGACGAGGAGCCGTTCCAGATCGGCGAGCTCGCGGGCGGGGACGGGGAGCGAGCCTTCGCGCCGAGCGCCGTCCAGGAACCACACGTTGGGAGGGACGAAGGGCCTCTCCTCTCCGGTCGAGATCCCGTAGCGAGCCAGCTCGCGCGTCATCAGCGGCTGGCGCGAGTCGACCGACATCGCCCCCAGGTCGAGGTCCATGCCGGCAAGCGCCGCGCGCTTGGTCCACGCCCGGCCGCCGATCCTGTCCCTCGCCTCGAGAACCGCGACCTCGAGTCCTGCGTCGCTCAGCTCGCGTGCCGCGACGAGGCCCGCGAGCCCCGCTCCGATCACGACCGCGTCGGCGTCGCGCGGGCTCATCGCGCCGCCCCGCCGGGGTCCTCGGCGACCGCCTCCGTCCGCCGGGCCGCGTCGTCGCCGTCGCCCGTGAGCAGCCTCAGGGCGTCGTCCGGCAGGTGGACGAGCACGGGATCTCCCTGCGAGTAGGCCGACACCGAGCCCGTGTTCGCGATCGACGCCTGGACCAGCGCCCCGGTCGCGAGCCGAATCACGACGTGGAGGTTCGATCCCACGTAGATCGTCCGGTCGACCATGCCCGGCAGGCAGTTGGGGGGCGGGGTCCCGTCGTGCGCGCGAATCTCCACACGCTCCGGTCGCACCACCACCTTCGCCTCGCCGCGCGCGGAGGTGTCACCGGAGCACGCTCTGAGCCGGAAGTCACCGACCCTCAACTCGCAGCCGCCCGCGTCCGAGCTCACCGCCTCGACGCTCATCAGGTTCGCGACTCCCAGAAAGTCGGCGACGAACACCGTCGTCGGCGTCTCGTAGACGTCCTGTGGCGTGCCGATCTGGTCGATTCGCCCCTCGTTCATCACCCCGATCCGGTCGCTCATGCTGAGCGCCTCCTCCTGGTCGTGGGTGACGAACAGGAAGGTGATGCCCACCTCCTCCTGGAGCGCCTTGAGCTCGATGCGCAGCTGCTTTCGGATCTTCGCGTCGAGGGCGCCCAGCGGCTCGTCGAGCAGGAGAACCGCCGGGCGCAGCACCAGCGCCCGGGCGAGCGCCACACGCTGCTGCTGCCCGCCCGAGAGCTGGGGCGGGCGGCGCGAGGCGAGCTCGCCGAGTTGCACCAGATCGAGCGCCTCGGTCGCCCGCCGCCGGGCATCGGCCTTCGAGAGCCTCTGCCATCGCAACCCGTACGCGACGTTCTCGAGCACGTCCAGGTGCGGAAACAGCGCGTAGCTCTGGAAGACGGTGTTGACGTTGCGCCGGTGCGCGGGCACCTGCGAGAGGTCCGCTCCGTCGATCAGGACCGCTCCGGCGGAGGGACGCTCGAAGCCTGCGACGAGTCGAAGGGTCGTGGTCTTACCGCAGCCGGACGGGCCGAGCAGTGAGAAGAACTCGCCGCCCCGAATCCGCAGGTCGATCGCGTCGACCGCGACGAAGCCGTCGAAGTCCTTGCTCAGGTTGCGCAGCTCGATCGCACCCCCCGCGGTCTCCTCTGCTCGCACTTCGTCGCTCACAGATCCCTCACCTCCTCAGGCCTCGAGCGCGGCGAGCCCGGACACCGCCTCGGTCGTGTCCCGCGCCTCCGTGCGCCTTCCGAACGAGCGCAGGATCGCGAACGCCGCGCCGACCCCGATCAGGGTGACCAGGACCAGGATCGTCGCCAGGGCGTTGATCGCCGGCGTCGTGCTGCCGCCCCGGGCGTTCGCGTACAGGTACATCGGGATCGTGGTCGTGCCGGCGTCCGACGACATGTATTGGGTGACGACGAAGTCGTCGATCGACAGGGCGAAGCAGATGAGCATGCTCGCGAGGATCGCCGGGAAGAGCAGCGGCACGAGCACGGTCCGCAGGGCCTGTCGCGGCGAAGCGCCGAGGTCGCGCGCCGCCTCCTCGTACTCCGGGCCGATCGAGGCGAGGCGGCTGCGGACGATGACCACGACGTAGGAGAGCGAGAACGTAACCTGGCCGATCACCTGCGCCGTCGTGCCGAGGTTGACCAGCGCGAAGGGCACGATCGAGAGCTGCGTGAACACGAGCAGTAGCGCCACGGCCATCGCCAGCTCGGGCGTCACGAGCGGCACCAGCATCAGGAAGTTCGCCGTGCCTGAGCCCCGCCCGCGCCAGCGGGCGAGGCCGAGCGCGAGGATCACGCCGAGCGGAGTCGCGATCGCCATGTCGAGGACGGCGAGCTCGAGGCTGTGGGTGAGCGCGTGGGTGAGGGTCGGATCGTGGAAGACGGAGAACGTCGGGTCCCCCCACCACCATCGAATCGAGAACCCCTGCCAGACGCTCCGCGAGCGACCGTCGTTGAACGAGAACAGGATCGCTGCCAGCACCGGGAGGAGCGCCCAGGCGAGGTAGAGCCAGGTGGCCGCCGCGAGGAATCGCGGCCGGCCCCACGGATTGCGAATCCACGCCGCCGCGCGGGAGAGCGCCGTCTCCGGGGGTCGGCGCGCCGGAAGCCCGACGCTCGTCACGTGAGCCTCCTGCTCTGGCGGGCGGTCTCCCACAGGTAGTACGCCATCCCCACCGCGAGGATGGTCATCAGGACGAGCACCATGGCCGCCCCGAGGTTCTTCTGCGGCCCTCCCTGGATCAGCAGGTTGACGCTGTTTCCCAGCATGTTGGTGTGGGGCGAGCCGGAGATCAGGTCGTTCGTGTAGTAGTCGCCGAACATCGGCAGCACGATCAGCGCGCTGCCGGCGAGGATGCTCGGCCAGCTGAGCGGCAGGGTGACCCGCAGGAAGGTGCGAATCGGGGAGCCTCCGAGGTCTCTCGAGGCCTCGAGCAGGCTCTGGTCGATCCGGTCCAGCCCCGCGTAGACCGGGAGGATGAAGTACGGGATGTACCCGTAGGTCAGCGCGATGATCACCGAGAGCGGATTGCCGTTCAGCCAGTCCGGCGGGTGGGCGAAGCCAACGTGCTGGAGCACCTGGTTCACGTATCCGTCCGGCGCCAGGAGACCGATCCAGGCGAGCATCCGCATCAGGTAGCTGACCCAGAAGGGGACCACGAGCAGGACGAGCAGCAGCGCCTTCGTCCGGCGGGCGTGACGCGCGATGTAATAGGCGACCGGATAGCCGATCGCGAAGCAGAGCGCCAGCGAAGCGGCGACGAACAGGAGCGTGTTGCGAACCGCCCCCCAGTACTGCCCGCCGGGGACCACGCCCTTGAACGCCTCGAGGACGAAGCCCACGTTCCAGTCGATCGGGTTCCAGGTTGGAACCGGCTGGAGGAGCTGGTCGATGCTTCCCATCGCGACCGCGAGCACCGCGTACGCGGGTACGACGACGAACAGGCACAGCCAGATGACGCCGGGAAAGGCGAACGCCCGCCAGTACCAGCGCGGGTAGGTCACGTCGACTTCACCCGCGCCCAGGCGGTCTCCCACTCGCTGAGGCCGAGCTCCGACAGGGCCGCCTCGACGTATCCGTGCCGGAACTGGTCCTCGCGGAGGATGGTGTCGGTGAGGTTCGACGGCACGAGTCCCGCGTCGAGGACCTTCTGCGGTGTGAAGCCGGTGAGCGGCTGCTGGTACACCGTGTAGCTGAAGTTCTCGAGCGCCACCTCGAGGTCCAGGATGTAGTCGAGGAAAAGGTGGGCGAGCACGGGGTTCTTCGCCCCGTTCAGCACGGTGAGGGTGTCGTTGTCGATCAGCCCGCGCCCGTCGCGGGGCCACCAGTAGCTGATCTGGCTGGGTGAGGTCCCCTTCGGCAGGTAGTACGCGATCCCGGCGATGTCACCCGACCACGATTGGTGAAGCCAGATGGACGCGTCGGCGAGGTGCTGGTAGTCGTTGGTGGTGAACTTCAGGTTGACGGTGTTGACGAGCTGGACCAGGGCGTTCTCGGCCGCCTGGACATGCGAGGGGTCGTCGGTGTTGACGTCCGTGATCCCGTTTCGCAGCAGGGCCATCGACAACGCCTCGCGCTCGTCGTCGAGCAGCCCGACCCGGCCAGAGATGTTCTGCGACTGCCAGAAGAAGTCGTAGGGATTCGCCAACCGCTCCGGGTGGAAGTCGGGCAGCTTGTCGTTGCGCCACCCGATGCCGGTCGTGTACACGGTGTAGGGCACTGAGTAACGGGCCCCGACGTCGTACCAGGGGTTCGCCAGCGAGCGCCACACGTTCCGGCGCAGGTTTGAGATGTAGCTGTGGTTGATCGGCTGGATGATCTTCCCCGCCACGAGCAGGCTGATGAACGGAAGCGTGGGCACGAAGACGTCGAACTGCACCGCGGTCGAGGACAGCTTCGCGATCGCCTCGTCCATGGTCGAGAAGGTGCTGAGCTGGACGTCGACGCCGTACTTGGCCTCGAAGCCCTTGATCACCTGGGGATTCAGGTACTCGGCCCAGTTGTAGACCTGGAGGGGCCCGGCCTCGGGCTCCAGGCCGGACGCGATCGCCCGGTTGTCGCGATAGATCGGGAGCGCCACCGGGTTGTCCGGGCGTCCGAGCTCCAGTCCCCCCGGACCGCGATTGGGCGAGCTCCCGCCCGGCGGGGTCGTGGTGTTGCTGCATGCGGCTAGGAGGTCCGCGGAGGACAGCGCGAGCGCCGCCCCCGCCGCGCGGGTGAGCAGGCGGCGGCGCGTCGTCCGCCACTCGGGCGCGCGTTGGCCGGGCGGCTCCCCGTCCACGCTACCCCTCTCGACGCTCGGCACCCTCGCGATCCTCCTCCAGGCCCAGCTCCTCGACGACATAGGTCCACGTCAGGCTGCGCATGCGCTCCAGGGACATCTCCGGGTCGCCCATCAGGACCCGCACGCCGCAGCCGTCGATCAGCGCCAGCAGGCAGTCGGCGAATGTCTCGGGGTCGACCGGGCTCACCTCGCCTGACTCGATGCCCGCGGCGACGGTGTCGCGGATCCAGGCGTGCATCTCGCCGTAGAGGCGCGCCGAGGTCGGGCGCAGCTCGGGGTGGCGGATGGCGCGAAGCCAGAGCTCCGCCCAGAGCATCCAGTCACGATGCTGATCGCCGGGGAGCGGGAGATAGGTCTCGACCATCCCCCAGAGCCTCTTGGCGGTCGTCGCCGGCCCGGCCTCCCACTCCAGGATCCGCTCGTTGCCGAGCAGGTCGTACGAGTACTGGAGCGCCTCGGCGAGCAGCGTCTCGCGGGAATCGAAGTGGTAGTGGATCAGGGCCGGCGACACGCCGGCGTCCTGAGCGATCCTGGCGATGCGCACGTCGTCGATGCCCTCGGTCGCGATCCGCCCCACCGCCGCGGCCAGGATCCGTTCGCGCGTGTTCGGCTCGGGGGGGTCGGCGATCGCGGTGGCGGGAGCGCCGGTCACGCCGGGGCCTCGCCGTACGCCCCGAGGTCGCCTCGGACCCGGTCGGCGAGCCAGCCGACGCCTGCCTCGCGGGCATTCAGCGGGCCGCAGCGGTACCCGGTCGTGTGCAGGCCGCGCTGGACCGCCTCGACCAGCTCCACGTCCTCGTGGTTGACCACGTCGTTGACGCGGTCGTTGACGGCCCTGATCGCTCGGTCCCGAAGCCCCTCTCGCCGCGGCCTCAGCATCGCCCACGTGTCGCGCGTTCGCTCCGGCCCATCGGGCGAGATCTGCCAGATTCCGACCTGGTCCGGATACAGGTCGATCGCCGTGTTCGGATAGATGAACAGATAGCGCCAGACGCGGCGGTCCTCATCGGTGAGCGCCCCCATCGGGCGGACGAGGCGCTGGTAGAGGCGCTCCGCGCGGTTCTCGGAGGGGTGCGGGCGCATCGGCGCCTCGAACCACACATAGTGGTCTCGAACCTGGGGCCGATAGCGCTCGTAGTCGAGCAGCCTCATCAACGAGGGGTGGGCGATCGGGACGTGGTAGCCCTCGAGGTAGTTGTCGGCGACCACCTTCCAGTTGGCGGCCTGGGTGTGGGCGTCGCCGGCCTTCGCCCTGACCAACGAGGGGATTTCGTACGGCCCGAGCCGCGCCGGGAGATCGTCGACGAGCTCCCGGAGAGGAGCGGCCCCGGGGTCGAGGTTGACGAACAGCAGGCCGCAGAGCTCCTCGACGCGAACCGGCAGGAGCCCGTGTGCCGCCCGGTCGAGCCCACCGCTGAAGCCTCGGATTTCCGGCGCCCCGAGCAGCGAGCCGTCGAGCGCGTACGTCCAGCCGTGATACGCGCAGCGGATCGCCCGCGAGCAGCCGCTGCGCTCGCCCAGGAGCTGCCGCCCGCGATGGCGGCATACGTTGCGGAAGGCTTGCAGGCCCCCCTGCTTGTCGCGGGCCACGACGACCGATTGGTTGCCGGCGCTCGCCGTGATCCACGAGCCCGGGCCCGAGAGGTCGCTGATGTGGCCGGCGAGCTGCCAGGTGCGCTCGAAGATGGCTCGCTGCTCGATCTCCGCCACGGCGGGGTCGAAGTAGAGCCGCGGATCGAGCGCCCCGAAGGCGGTGGGACGACCGTCGCCCTGGTCGGTCGGGCTCGTTCGCACGCGAGTATCCGCTTCGGTGGGCACGCTCTCACTCTCCTGACCGTGTGGCCAGCGCCGGGGGAAAACCCCACGTATTTCGCTTGTTCATGGGGAGTAGCCCGGGCTGACTTTGTGATCAGACATGCTAACATATGGGCATGCCGAGGGCAAGCTGGCTGTCGCTCACGCCCGAGCCCGAGCGTGAGCTGCCGGCTCTGGTCGCCTCGGCGCGGGCGGGCGGCGCTCCGACGCCGGAAGACGTCGAGCGCGAGCGCGAGCGCCTTTCGGGCGTCGTCGTTCGCGGACGTGAGCGCGACTGGCTCGCCTATCTGAGCGAGGCGGTCGAGTTGATGATCTCCGGCCGCGCAGCGCTGTTGAGCGTGGAGGGTCGGCGCCTTGCCCTGGACGTGCTGGCGAACCATCACCGGCTCCTCCTCGGGTTGCCCGGGGATGCCGCCGAGCGGACGGCGGCCGAGCGCGCCGCCCTCGATGCGGCGCTCCGCCGCGCGATGGGCGACGCTGCTGAATCGAGCGATGCCCCGTGACCACCGCGACCGACCTTCCGACCGCCGACCCTGAGCTTTCGAGCGAGCAGCGGGATCTTCAGGAGCGGGCCCGGCGCTTCACCGACGAGGAGCTGATCCCGCGCGAGGAGCGTGCCGAGAGGGGAGGCGGACGCCTGCCCCCGGCCGAGGTGGCGGAGATCAGGAGGGCGGCGATCGAGGCGCGCCTCGCGGGGGGCCGCCACGCACCGGAACACGGAGGCCAGGGATGGACGATGTTCGAGAGCTTTCTCGTCAACGAGCAATTCGGGCGGGCGACGAACGGGCTCCACTGGCACGTCCCGCAGGCATACAACGTCCTCGCCGCGGGAAGCCGGGAGCAGATCGATCGCTACCTTCGGCCGGCCCTCCGAGGCGAGGGTGACACCGCGTACGCGGTCACGGAGGAGCAAGCCGGGTCCGACCCGTCGACGATCGCCACCACCGCCACCCGCAGCGAGGGCGGGTGGGTGATCGAAGGGGAGAAGTGGTTCGTGACGTCAGCCGATGTGGCGCTCGTGATCATCGTGATGGCGATCGCCGTCGACGGCGACGAGCGGCTCCCGACGCTGTTCTGCGTCCAGCCGGACGCCGCCGGGGTCGAGGTCGTCGACGACCCGCCGTTCACGCATAACTATCCGCACGGGCATCCCACCGTCCGCTTCGAGGCCGTCGAGGTGCCGGACGGGGCCGTGATCGGCGGCGTCGGCGCCGGCGACGAGCTGCAGCGGCGCTGGTTCACGGAGGAGCGCCTCGGGATCGCGACCCATGGCCTGGGCGCGATGTGGCGCCTCTTGGAGGAGGCGACCGCCTGGGCGCTCGAGCGGCGCCAGGGCGGGCGCAGGATCATCGAGTACCAGGGCGTCTCGTTCCCGCTCGCCGACTCGGCCACGGACGCCGCGGCCGGGCGGCTGCTCACGACACAGGTCGCTCGGCTCGTCGATGCCGGTTCCCCCGAGAAGATCGTCCACGCGAAGGCGTCGATGGCCAAGCTCTTCGTGAGCGAGGCGGCTTATCGCGCGGCGGATCGCGCCGTGCAGATCTTCGGGGGGCGCGGATACCTGCGAACTAACGTGGCTGAGCGCTTCCTCCGCGAGCTGCGCGTCGATCGGATCTGGGAGGGCACCTCCGAGATCCAGCGATTGATCATCGCCCGCGCGCTCGAGCGGCGCGGCGTGGACGCCACGATCCACTGAGCCGCCGCCGCCGCCCTCGGGGGGAGTGCCGGCCGCGCGGGGCGGTCGATCGAGCGGGCTATCCGCGCTTCGGACGGACGCCGGCGGTGCGCGGGATGAACTCGGGAAGGCCCCGGTCGCCGGCCCTGACGTCGAGGATCGCCTGGTGGCTGGGGTCGCCGCTGAAGAACGCCTGGTTGGCGACGATCAGGCGCCGGCCGAGGAACATGACGCTCGACGGCGTGTCGAACGGGACGCTCGATCCGTTCTCGCCGCTCTGCGGGGTGGCGGGGAACCGGTCGACCTCCTCCCCACCGGCCCCGACCTCGGCGATCTGGTTGCTCCCAGCGAGCGCCACGTAGACGCGACCGGAGCGGGCGATCGCGAAGCCGTCCGGCCCGTCGAGGGGCTCGCTCTCCCACAGCTGGCGGATCGGGCCCGGTCGGTGGTGTCGGCGGACGCGCACCGCGTACAGCTTGCCCGTCGACGGATCCCCGTCACCGCCGCCGGCCGAGCTCTGCTGGGCGAACAGCAGGCGGCGGCGGTCCCGCGTGGTGACAATGCCGGTGGTGCCGAACTGCTCGCCGTCGAGCCGCGGGTCGGAGAGCCAGACCTTCGCCTTGCCGCCGCCGCGAGGCACCCGCCAGATCACGCCCTGGAGGTAGTCGGTCACATACAGCGAGCCGTCCCGGCCCCAGGCGGCGTAGTCGGGCACCGGAGGCTGATCGGTAAGGGTCGGGGAACAGCTCGGGCCAGCTTGACCCGGAGCGCACGTGGGGAGGTCGGTGAAGGTCGCGTAGCGCCTGAAGCGACCGGTGCGCGGATTGAGCGTGAGCGCGCGCGGGGGGCTTCGGTCCAGCAAAATGAGCCGCCCCCGCGCGTCGCTCGTCGCCACCTGGACGCCGTGGTCCGTGGACAGGTCCTGGCCGCGGACCGTCCACGACCGAAGCAGCGCGCCGCGGCCCGCGTACTCGAAGACGCGCGAGGGAACGGAGTCGCCCGACGGGTTGTCGTAGGTGCCCTCGTAGATGCGCCGGTTCGGCGACACGTACGCTCGCGCCGGATAGCCGGGGGGCGGCACCAGAGCAAGCACCCTGGTGTCCCAGCGGGGACGGTGCCCGGATCCTGCGGCGGGGATCGCGGCCGAGAGCAGCGCCGCGAGCGCCAGGCCGGCGGCCGCGGCGCGCCTCACAGGTGGTCGAGGACCTCGGCCGCGGCGCGCTTTCCCGAGCGGACGGCGCCGTCCATGTAGCCCATCCAGTAGGTGGAGGTCTCGGTCCCGGCCCAGTGGATCCTCCGGACGGGCTTTCGGATCGCGGGGCCGTGGGCGAGCAGCGTCCCGGGGCCGGCGATCGCCACCGGACAGCCGCGGGTCCACCGCTGCTTCGTCCAGTCGGTCTCGAAGTAGTCGCGGGGATGCCTGGCCCTGGGCCCGAAGTAGGCCTCGAAGTTCGAGAGCACCGCGGCGCGACGCTCGTGCTTCGACATGTGGCGGAACCGACGCGCTTCGTGGCCGCCGATGAACCCGAACACGACGCCCTTGGAGCCGTCGGGTGGCGAGTCGTCGAAGGTCGCGTTCACGGGCCCGTTGAGGGAGAGGGCCTGGCCGGTCAGGCCGTGGTCGCGCCAGAAGGGCCGACCGTAGACGGCGGCGGCCTTGATCAGGGTGCCCTGCGGGAACCTCTGCACCAGGTGGTCACGCTCGGCCGGAAGGGCCGGGTGGTAGTGGATCCGGCCGGTCAGGGTCGGCGGGATCGCGACGATGACGCGCTTCGCGTGGACCTCCAGGCGCCGCGAGTGAATCGTCACCCCGTTCCCGTGCTGGACGATCCGGCGCACCGGGCTGCGCAGGACGACGCGATCGCCGAGCGCCTCGGCGATCCTCTTCGCGAGCCGCTGCGTCCCGCCGTGGAATCGCCACATCTGAGCCCCGTCACGCGTGCTGAAGTTGCGCTCAAAGGTGCCGGGATTCCGCTCGTTCCCGGAGGCCGCGATGTAGAAGAGCGTGTAGAGAAGCGAGAGCTCCCTCGCCTCGGCCCCGAAGATCGGGCGGGTGGCCACCGCGACGAGCCGTCGGAACCTGTCGTTGACCGAGTACGAGCTGTTCGACTCCAGCCAGTGCTTCAGCGTCTGCCCGTCCCAATCGGAGGCGCTGGACGCCTCCCACGGCGCGTCCACCGGCACCTGTCCCGCCATCTGGTCGAGCTGCGTGACGACCGCGGCCGCGTCCACATCAATGGTCGGATCGGGCGGGACGATCCCGGTCGGCGTCTTGTCGCTGTAGGTCGTCCGGGAGCCGTCGGCGTAGTAGACGTTGTCGCCCTCGTCGTAGGTGGCGAACTTGTGGACGTCGAACTGCTTCGCGAGGTGCAGGATGTGGTTCTGGGTGGGACCCACGAACGCCGCCCCCCGCTCGGACGCCTCACCCCCCGGGAGCTCGTGGTTCCACGCCCTGCCGCCGACCCGGTTGCGGGCCTCGAGCACCACGACCGAGCGTCCGGCCCGGACCAGCTTCAACGCCGCCGTCAACCCGGCGAACCCGGCCCCGACGACCGCGACGTCGGCCCTGGCGTGCCCAGAGCGCCGGCGCGACCCCGCCGCCAACGGCGCGCGCTCGAGCGCCGCGGCCGCCGCCCCGGCCGCGGCGGTTCCCACCAAGCGCCGTCGAGTAAGCCTCGCCTCCTCGCCCACCGCCGGGATTGAAGCAGCGCGCCACCCCGGTCCGCAAGGGTGAACCGTGCGTTCGAGAGGCGGCTTGGCAGCGGTTGCGCGGGGCGTGCGGTGCGTCGCGAGAAGCGCCGCCGGTTTGCGCCTGGGTAAGGGAGGAGACCCTGCAAGCGGGCGATACCGCCAATCCACGCTCGAGTGGAGCTTTGAGTGCCTTTACGACACACAACCCTCCACTCGTCGCTGGGCATCCCCCGCCCCGCGGCTCGGGCGGCGGCGTCGAGGCTCCGCGACGGGGAGAGGCTGGCGGTTCCGCGAAGCGGGCAGCGGTCCGCGGAACCGCCGGACCTGTGCCCTACCTGCCCGACCCCCGGCGGGGGCGGCCCAGGCCGTCGCTAGTTGCCGTCCACTTCCAGCACGATCGCGTCGCCCTGGCCGCCGCCGGAGCAGATCGCGGCGCACCCCAGCCCGCCGCCGCGCCGGCGAAGCTCGTGGACGAGGGCGCCGACGATGCGGGCGCCGGACGCGCCGATCGGGTGTCCGAGCGCGATCGCGCCTCCGTTGACGTTGACCCTGTCCTCGTCGACGCCGAGCATCCGGATCGAGTTGATCGCCACCGAGGCGAACGCCTCGTTGACCTCCCAGAGATCGACGTCTTCGGGCGAGCGGCCGGCCTTCTCGAGCGCCTGCTTGGCCGCCCCCGCCGGGGTTCGCGCGAGGTAGGGGAAGTCGTCGGCGACCGCGCCGTAGGAGAGAACCCGGGCAAGGGGCGTTCGGCCCTCACGCTCGGCCCATTCCTCCGAAGCGACGACGACAGCGCCGGCACCATCGTTGACGCCCGGGGCGTTGCCGGCCGTGTGGGTGGCTCCGTCGCCTCCGATCGCCGGCAGCTTGGCAAGCACCTCGACCGTCGTCTCCGGCCTGATTCCCTCGTCGGCCGCCACCTCGACCTCTTCCTTCTTGCGCTTCACGTTCACCGCGACGATCTCCTCCGCCAGGCGGCCCTCGTCGGTGGCCTTGGCCGCCAGCTGGTGGGAGCGGGCGGCGAAGCGGTCCATGTCGGCGCGCGTGATCTCGAGCTCGTTCGAGACCTCGGAGGCCTCGCTGATCATCTGCTTGCCCGTGAACGGGTTGGTGAGGCCGTCGTGGGTCATCGCATCGATCGCCTGGACGTCTCCCATCCGGAATCCGAACCGCGCGCCGGGGAGGAGATACGGGGCGTGGCTCATCGACTCCATGCCGCCGGTCACGGCGACCTCCACGTCGCCCGCGCGGATCGCCTGGTCGGCGATGCCCACGGCGCGCATCCCGGACGCGCAGACCTTGTTCACGGTCTCCGATGGGACCTCGCGCGGGATCCCCGCCTTGATCTGCGCCTGGCGGGAGGGGATCTGGCCCTGACCGGCCTGAAGCACCTGCCCGTAGATGACCACCTGGACCCGGTCGGGCTCGACCTCGGAACGCTCAAGGGCGCACTCGATCGCCTTGGCGCCGAGGTCGATGGCGTCGAGCGAGGAGAGCGCGCCGCCCATCTTGGCGAACGGCGTCCGGGCGGTGCCGAGGATGACTGTTCGGGACATCTGAGCCTGAGCCTTTCTTCGAGTTCGGCGACCGGCGGCCGCGCGGCTTGACGTCCAAAGATGCTAGTGGCCGAAGCGAGCCGCGCCGCCCACGGCCGCCTCTGGGCCGTGAATAGACTCGCGCCGTGCAAGTTGAGGTCAGCGATGCGCCGCTGGTCGAGGTGGACGCCGACGTTCACGCGCTCGGCTTGTGCGAGGGGGATTCGCTTCCCGGCGAGCTCTCGGAGATGCGCGGCGCGGGCGACGTGAGGGCCACGCTCGAGCGGACCACCCTGCTGCGCGCCGACGCGCCGGAGCGCCTGCTCGTCGTGGGGCTGGGCAAGCGCGAGGAGCTGGACGCGGAGCGCCTGCGGATCGCGGCCGCGCTGGCCGCGAACGAGGCGGCCTCCTACGAGGCGCGGCGGATCGCCTGGGCCCTGCCGGAGGGCGCCGGAGAGCTTCGCGAGCGCTACGCGGCGGCCATCGTGGAGGGCACCCTGCTCGCCGCCTTCCGGTTCGATCGCTACAAGTCGCACGCGGACGAGGACCGGCCCTCGGTGAGGCTCGAGCGGCTGATCCTCGCCGGCGGCGATGCGGCCTCGTTCCGGGATGCCGTCGAGGTGGCCGCGGTCGCCTCGCGGGCGGCGAACCGGACGCGCGAGCTGCAGGCCCTGCCCGCGAACGTCGTCACCCCCTCCTTCCTCGCCGAGCGCGCGACGGCGATCGCCGACGAGCACGACGCGGTGAGCGCGACGGTCCTCTCACGAGCGGAGATCGAGAGCCGCGGCATGGGGGGCCTTGCGGCCGTCGCGAAGGGCAGCGCTGAGGAGCCGCACCTGATCTCGCTCCGCTACGCGGGCTCCGGCGCGGACGGCCCCACCCTCGGACTGGTGGGAAAAGCGGTCACCTTCGACACCGGCGGAATCTCGATCAAGCCGGCGGCGAAGATGGAGGAGATGAAGATGGACATGTCGGGCGGCGCCGCCGTGCTCGAGGCGCTGGCGGCGATCGCCGAGCTTCGGCTGCCGCTGAGCGTGGCCGCCTGCGTCCCGGCGGCCGAGAACATGCCCGGGGGCTCGGCGACCAGGCCCGGCGACATCATCACCCAGCTGAACGGCAAGACGGTCGAGATCAACAACACCGACGCCGAGGGCCGGCTGATCCTGGCCGATGCGCTCACGTACTGCGTGCGGGAGCTCGGCGCGGACCGGCTGGTCGACGTCGCGACGCTGACCGGCGGCGTGCTGATCGCGCTCGGCTCGACCTACGCGGCGCTCGTCTCCAACGACGACGAGTGGGCCGGACGAGTGAGCGCGGCGGCCGAGCGAAGCGGGGAGCTCGCCTGGCGCCTTCCACTCCATCCCGAGTACAAGGCGCTCACTCGGGGCCGGGACGCCGACCTCACCAACAGCTCGTCGAAGCGCAAGGCGAGCACGATCTACGCCGCCTCGTTCCTCGAAGAGTTCGTGGACGGCAGGCCCTGGGCCCACCTGGACATCGCCGGCACCGCGTATGACGTCGGTCGCGCCTACGTCGGCACGGGCCCGACCGGATACGGGGTGAGGCTGCTCGTCGAGCTGGCGCGCGACCTGGCCGGCTGACGTGGACTTCGAACTCACCGCCGAGCAGCGGCTGCTCCGCGACACGGTGCGCGACTTCGCGCGCCGGGAGGTGGCGCCCGTGGCCGAGGAGCTCGACCGCGAGAAGCGCTTCCCGTACCGGATCGTCGAGGAGATGGGGAAGCTCGGCCTGATGGGCATCCCGTTCCCCGAGGAGTACGGGGGCGGGGACGCCGACTCGCTCGCCTACGCCCTGGCCGTCGAGGAGCTCGCGCGGGTGGACTCGTCCGTGTGCATCACGATGGCGGCCCACACCTCACTGGGGACGATGCCGATCCACCTCTGGGGGACCGACGAGCAGCGATCGGAGTGGCTGCCCGAGCTGTGCTCGGGGCGCAAGCTCGCCGCCTTCGGGCTCACCGAGCCGGAGGCGGGATCCGACGCGGGGAACACGCGCACGCGAGCCCGGCTGGACGACGGCGAGTGGGTGATCGACGGCGCCAAGCAGTTCATCACCAACTCCGGCACGGAGATCTCGGGCTGCGTGACGATCACCGCCCGCACAGGTGAGGCGGAGATCTCGAACCTCATCGTCCCCAACGGCTCCCCCGGCTACACGCCGGGGGAGCCGTACCGGAAGATGGGCTGGAACGCCTCGGACACCCGGCCGCTCGCCTTCGACGGCTGCCGGGTGCCCGAGACGAACCTCCTGGGGCGGCGCGGCGACGGCTACAAGCAGTTCCTCCACATCCTGGACGGCGGCCGGATCGGGATCGCGGCGATGGGCGTCGGGCTCGCCCAGGGGGCGCTCGACGAGGCCATCGCCTACGCCACCCAACGCCAGGCCTTCGGGCAGCCGATCTCCAAGTTCCAGGCGATCCAGGCCAAGCTCGCCGACCTCTCGGCCGAGATCGAGGCGGCGCGCCTCCTCACGTGGCGCGCCGCCGTCCGCAAGGATCGCGGCGAGGCGTTCACCCTCACCGCCGCGCAGGCCAAGCTGAAGACCGGGCGGCTCGCCGTCCGGGCCGCGGAGGAGGCGGTGCAGGTGCACGGGGGCTACGGCTACATCGAGGAATACCCCGTCTGCCGCTTCTATCGCGACGCCAAGGTCCTGACGATCGGCGAGGGGACCGACGAGGTCCAGCAGCTCGTGATCGCGCGCCACCTCGGGCTCTGACCTCCCGCCCGAGCACTGATTTCCCAATTTGCGCCTTTGATCTCGGCGATTGTCGCGTGAGTCACGATTCCGGCCGCCGGTGTGCTTACAGTCCCACCGTCGCTGGAACCTCTACTCCCAGGGGGATCCCATGGAGAGCAAGCTGAATGGGCGCAGGCGAGAGCCGTCTCGGCTGGCGCTGCAGTTGGCGGAGGCCTTCGCGCCGTGCGCGCACTGGTCCCAGGTCCGGGTGCAGCGGGCGGGCGGGCGTCGAACCCGCGTGATCGTCGACACCGATCTGCCCGTCGCCGCACCGGCCGCCGAGGCGCCGTTCGACTGGGCGGCCGGGACGCCCTAGGACCGACTCTCCCCTTCCACCAGATCGCGTTCCAAGAGCCGACGAGCGGCGGTCGCGGGGTCGGTTTCGCGGCGCACCACGCTCTCGAGGAGCTCCTCCCACTGGGGGTCGCTCCCAGAGCGCTCCTCGAGCCGTCGCCGAAGGCGAGCGGCCGCGATCCCCAGCACCTCCGCGCGGAGATTGCGGGCGCGGCGCTCGGCGAGCGAGCCGGTCTCCTCGATGTGACGGCGGTGGGCGTCGACCTCGTCGAGCAGCTCGGCCACCCCCTCCCCCTTCACGGCCTCGGTCCGCACCACCGGGACCTTCCAGTCCCCCTGCGGGCCGAGTGTGAGGACGGCGCGGACCTCGCGAACCATCGTGTCGGCGAGCGGATGATCCGCTTTGTTCACAACGATCAGGTCGGGGATCTCCATCACCCCGGCCTTGAGCGCCTGGATCGAGTCGCCCGAGCCCGGCATCAGCGCGAGGACGATCGTGTCGGCGTGGTCGACGATGTCGATCTCGCCCTGGCCCACGCCGACCGTCTCGAGCAGCACGTCGTCCTTGCCCGACGCGTCCATCAGGAGCGCCGCCTGCAGCGCCGCCTCGGCGAGGCCGCCAAGTGAGCCCCGGGTCGCCATCGATCGGATGAACACGCCCGGGTCGAGGAAGTGGTCGGCCAGCCGGATCCGGTCGCCCAGCATCGCCCCCTGGGTGAACGGACTCGAGGGATCGATCGACAGCACGCCGACGTCGCGGCCGGCCTTCCGCAGCTCGGCCGTGAGCGAGCCGATCAGGGTGCTCTTGCCGACCCCTGGCGGGCCGGTGATCCCGACGATCCTCGCCCTCCCGGTGCGCGGAAAGAGCTCGGCGACCAGTTCGTCTCCGGCGGCGTCGCGGTTCTCCACGAGGCTGATCGCCCGCGCCAGGGCCCGCTTGTCCCCGGCGAGCACCCGCTCGGCGAGCGACTCCCCGGCGGCCGGCTTCGTCGCTTCGGCCATCGGCGTGCCAGTCTAGATGCAGCCGGACCCACCGCTCATATGATCCGCGGGCCCGTGCGCCTGCTGCGCTTCCTGGCCCGCAACCGCATGCTGAGCCCGAGGTACGCGCGGCTCGGGCTGCGCTACGCGGCGAGGCGCCTGTTCACGCCGGCGGGCTGGCGCTGGCGGACCGCCGGCATGGTGTTCTTCGGTCGCCGCCTCC